>DASVWO010000229.1:0-5207 GCA_036393165.1 Polyangiaceae bacterium
CGGGGTCGGGGTCGGGGTCGGGGTCGGGATCGGGATCGGGATCGGGAAGCAGCAGCGGATCAAGCAGCGGCGGCAGCTCCGGCAGCAGCAGCGGAGGACCGGGCGACGCCGGGATGGACGCGCCGGACTGCGGCAGCATCCCCACGCTGCACATGGATCCCGCGGGGACCCTCTTCTGCAGCCACGGCGCGCCGGACGGCGGCGTGCTCGATTGCCTCGCGTCCGCGGGGGACGACGTGTGCTGCCTCGGCGGCGCCATCGGTGGCGGCATGTTCGCCCCCGAGATGTGCGCCTCGACGCCGGCCGGTTGCACCAACGGTGGCGACGGCGGCACCGGGCAGTCCCCGGCGATCCCCATCTCCTGCTACCAGGTCGCCGACTGCACCACGACCGGCTTCACGGGCGCCGTCGCCTGTTGCCTCCAAGGCGCGACGCTCGAGAACCCCGTGCCCGGCTGCACCTACCCCAAGGCCATCACCGGCACCGCAGTCGCGTGCGAGGGCACGCCGGCCGATGACGGCGGCACCGACGCCGCCGCGGCGACGACCACGGGGACCTGCGCGAACGGCGAGATCCAGATCTGCTCCTCGCAGGCCGACTGCCCCACCGGCAAGACGTGCACGGCCGGCAAGTGGAAGATCTTCCAGGTCGGCTTCTGCCTGTAGCAGTACGATCGGCGCATGAACGAGCGCGACATCCGCATCGATCTCGCCGCGTGCTACCGGCTCGTCGCGCTCTTCGGCTGGGACGACCTCGTCTTCACGCACATCTCGGCGCGTGTGCCGGGGGAGAAAGAGGCGTTCCTCATCAATCCCTACGGGATGCTCTTCGAGGAGATCACGGCGAGCAGTCTCGTGAAGGTCGACGCGCACGGCGAGAAGCTCGCGCCGAGCGACTGGCCGGTGAATCCGGCGGGGTTCGTCATCCACAGCGCCGTGCACGCGGCGCGGCCCGACGTGGGGTGCGTCCTGCACGTGCACACGAACGCGGGCGTCGCCGTGTCGGCGCAGCGCGAGGGCCTGCTGCCCATCTCGCAGGTCGCGACCATCGCGATGTCGTCGCTCGGCTACCACGACTACGAGGGCATCGCCCTGCGCGACGACGAGAAGCCGCGCCTCGTGCACGATCTCGGGAGCAACGCGTGCCTCGTGCTGCGCAACCACGGGCTGCTCACGGTGGGATCGACTGTGGGCGATGCGTTCGTCTGGATGTACGTCCTGCAGCGTGCCTGCGAGACGCAGCTCCTCGCGCAGTCGGGCGGCGGCCCGCTCGTCCACGTCGACGCGCGCATCCTCTCGGGCGTGAAGAGCAACATCGGCGCGGTGACGCGCGGCCTCGGCCCGTCGATCGCGTGGCCCGCGCTGCGCCGCAAGCTCGATCGCCTCGACCGCAGCTACGCCGACTGATTCTTCTTCTTGCCCACGAGCTTCGGCTCGCCCTCCCAGCTGCCGAGCCGCGTGGGGTGCTCGATGTCCTCGCGCAGCACCTGGAGGAACTTCGCGCGCGGCCACTCGACCGCTCCCATCGCGAGCGTGTGCGGCGTCGGCACCTGCGCATCCATGATGCGGAAGCCCCAGCCCTGCAGCCGCCGCGCGAGCGTCACGAGCGCCACCTTCGACGCGTCCGTCGCGCGCGCGAACATCGACTCGCCGAAGAACATGCGCCCGATGGACACGCCATAGAGCCCGCCCGCGAGCTCGCCGCTCTCGCGCTCCCACGACTCGACCGAGTGCGCGAAGCCGAGCCGGTGTAGCTGCACGTAGGCGCGCTCCATGTCGTCCGTGATCCACGTCCCGTCCTGCCCGACGCGGGGCGCGGTCTTGCACGCACGGATGACGTGCTCGAACGCCGTGTCGTACCGGACGTCGTACAGCCCCTTCGTCATTGTCCGCCGCAGAGAGCGCCCGACATGAATCGCGTCCAGGGGGAGGACGCAGCGCGGATCAGGCGAATGCCAGAGGATCGGCAGCCCTTCGTCGTACCAGGGGAAAATTCCAGAGCGGTACGCCAGGAGGAGACGCTCGGGGGACAGGTCTCCCCCCACCGCGAGAAGCCCTTGTACGGCATGATCCGCGGGCGGGAACGCGAGCGCCTTCGAGAGCGCGTACACCGGCACGTGAACCAAGATAGCGCCCAGGCACCGAACCAACCGAGACCCATATGGCCAACTACGTGCACGACACCGAGCCGCCGAGGTCCGTTCCCCCGCCTCTTCCGGAGAGCGCGAGCCAGGTGCAGCCGGCCCGCGCCGAGGCCGACGAGGCGCTGGCCGACACGATGCTCGACCGTCTCGCGGCCGGCGACTACGAGGGCGCCATCATGGCGGCCGAGGCGCTGCTCGAGTACCGCCCGCGCGATCGCGACGCGCTCGACGCGGCGCAGATCGCCAAGACCGAGCTGCGCAAGGTGTACGTCGCGCGCCTCGGCTCGATCGAGCGCGTGCCGCACGTCGTGATGGGGCCGGACGCGATCTTCGCGCTCAAGTCGCTCGACTTCCGCGCGGGCCTGCTGGTCTCGCGCGTCGACGGGGCCGCGTCGATCTACGAGATCGTCGAGGGCGCGGGCATCCCGTCGCTCGAGGCGCTGCGCATCCTGTCGGAGCTCTATCTCAGGCGGGTGATCGCGTTCGGCTGAGCGACCACGCGAGCAGCAGCGTGCCGAGCAGCGGCGCGCCCGTCGCCATGGCGCGCAGGACGTGCGCGGCCACGGTGACGCCGAAGCCGACGAAGCCGATGTGACCCACCGACAGCGTCGCGTCGATTCCCGCCAGGCCGGTGGCCACGAGCATGCGGGACGCGCGCGGGCGCATCGCGGCGCGAACGAGCAACACGAGCAGCAGCGCGTCGAACGCCACCCAGAGGAGCAGCTCGACGTGGTGGAAGCCGAGGAGCCGCGCGTGGCCCGTCGTCGCCAGCCACGCCAGCACCAGTGTCCACGGCGCGAGCGGAAACGCGAGCAGCCATGGCAGCCCGCTCGGGTGGCGCGCGAAGGACGCCGCGGCGAAGCGAACGAGCGAGCCGCGCGCGAACGCCCGCAGGGAGTCGACCAGCGTCAGCCACGCCGGCTGGCCCCGCGGGTAGAGAAGCCACACGCGCTCCCACGCGTGCGCGCGCATGCGCTCGCGGAAAGCGCGCAGGCCGGCGAAGTCGAAGAGAGGGCGCGACACCCACCGCGCGAGGCGCAGCGGCCACGCGACCGGGCCGGAGAGCGGCGTCAGCCCGAGGGTGACGCGCTCGTCGGGCGCGACCGCCGTCAGCAGCGCGTGCAGCAGCGTCTCGGTCGTGCCGTTGGGCGCGTCCGGCGCGCGGAACAGGTCCTCCACGAGCCACGCGCGGCGCGCGTAGATGGGAACGGCCGAGAGGAACGCGACGACGCGTCCCGCGCGCTCGGCGACCAGGTACCGATGCTCCGCCGGATGGTGGAACGGCTCGACGGCGACGAGAAAGCCCATCGGCTCGATGTGCCGCGAGGCGAGCCACGCGTGCGCGAGCGCGTCGATCTCGACCCGCAGCGGCGCGGCAGGCGCGAGCTCCGTGTCGTCCACCCGCCGCACGCGCACCCCTTTGGCCCGCGCGCGGCGGAGCTGCTCGCGCAGTCGCTTTCGCTCGTGGAGGCGCTCCAGCCAGTCGCGCGGGTGGAACACCGGCTGCTCGCCGATGAGGAGGCGCGACATGCCCTCCACGTCCGCCTGCTCGGTGGCGAAGAAGCAGGCGCGCTTGCCGCGAGCCCGAGCGGCCGCGACGAACCGTGCCGACGCAGCGCTCGGGTCCGGAGCGGCGCCGTCGAGCAGCGGGCCGCAGGCTGCGACCCATGCGGTGCCCGTGTCCACGTAAGAGACGCACGCGCCCGTGCCTTCGGGCGGTGGCTCGTCTTGCCAGTGGCGCATGGCTGACTCCACCGCGAGGAACGACATCGCGTCGCGCCCCCGCTCGCGGAGCAGCTCGAGGATCAGGACGCCGCCTCTTGCGCGAGAGCGGTCATGTTATGTGACATAACATGGCGTCCGAAACGGACGAGTGGCCGGCGACTCGCGCGCGCAAGGCCAGCTTCCTCGCTCCTCAGGCCTTCACCTTCTTGTTCTCGGGGTCGAAGAGCGGCTTCATCGACGCGATCGCCGGATGGCGCTTGCCGGCGATGTCGACATCCCACTCTGCGCCGTCGAGCCACGCCTGCGTCACGGGCTCGCCCGCCTCGACCATCGCGAGACCCACGGCCCCGCCGAGCGTGTGCCCGTAGGACGCCGCGCGCACGTAGCCGACGGGCTTGCCGGCGCGCCGCACGATCTCGGCGTGGAACAGGAGCGGCTCGGGATCCTTCACGAGCACCTGCACGATGCGCCGCGTGAGCGGGCCCTGCGCCTTCTTGGCGAGGACCGCGTCGCGGCCGATGAAGCTCGGCTTCTTCAGGTCGACCGCGAAGCCGAGCCCGGCCTCGAGCACCGAGTCGGTGTTGTCGATGTCGTGCCCGTAGTCGCGGTACCCCTTCTCCATGCGCAGGCTCGCGAGCGCCTTGAGCCCCGCGTGACGCAGCCCCACGGGCTTCCCCGCCTCGCAGAGCCGCTCGTAGACGTGCATCGCCTGCTCGGCCGGCACGTACAGCTCGTACCCCAGCTCCCCGAGGTACGTGATGCGCACGCAGAGCGCGCGCGCGTAACCGATGTCGATCTCGCGCGCCGCGCGGAAGGGGAACGCCTCGTTGCTCATGTCGGCCGACGTGATCGACTGCATCAGCTCGCGCGAGCGCGGCCCCTGCACGTTGATCTGCGCGTATCCCGACGTGACGTCCGTGACGAAGGCGTGCGCGCTCTCGGGGATGTGCCGCTTCATCCACGTCTCGACGTGGCGGTGCGCCGTGTCGGACGCGACGACCCAGTAGCGCTCGTCGCCGAGCTTCGTCACCGTGAGGTCCGCCTGCAGCTTGCCCGCCTCGTCGAGCCACTGCGTGTACGTGATCGTGCCCTCGGGCCCGTCGACGTGGTTGGCCGAGATGTGCTCGAGGCACTTCCCCGCGTCGCGTCCCTGCACGAGGAACTTCGCCATGAAGGCCATGTCCATGAGGATCACGCCCTCGCGCGCGGCCACGTGCTCGGCCCGCCAGTGCGGGAACCAGCTCTGACGCCCCCACGAGAGCGGCCCGGCGTCCGGGTTCGTCGTTCCGTCCGGCGCGTACCAGTCGGCGCCCTCCCAGCCGCTCACGTCGCGGAAGTA
>DASVWO010000230.1:0-20988 GCA_036393165.1 Polyangiaceae bacterium
GTAGGCGTTGACGGTGACCTTCGTCACGCCCGGTTGCACGACGACGCTCTGCGACGCGCCCGTGTAGCCGAGCGTGACGGTGCCCGTGCACGCGCCGGATGTGCACGCGCACGTCCCTCCCGTCGGGCAGGTCGTCGAGCAGTCGCCGCAGACGCCGCCCGTGCCGCACGCCGTGGAGCTGGTGCCGCCGACGCAGGTCCCGCTCTTCGCCCCCGAGCAGCAGCCGCCGTTGCACGCCTGCGTCGAGCTGCAGGCGGTGGTGCACGCGTGCGTCGCGGTGTCGCAAGCTTGTCCCACCGGGCAGTCCTTCGCGGAGCTGCAGCAGTTGGGGCCGGGCGTGCAGGCGGCCTCCGGCGTCGCGTCCGCCGCGTCCGTCGCGTCGGAGCGAGGCGCATCCGACGTGCTGCCTTCGTTCAGCGTCACGTCGTCGCCGCCCTCGCCGGGGGAGGTCGCATCATCGGAGCCGCCGTCGCCCGCGAGGATCGGATCGTCGATGCCCGCGATCGCCGCGCAGCCTGCGGACGCCAGCGCGAGCGCGAAAGCGGTGACGGCGAGCCGTGCGCAGATCATCGCCAGACCCCTGTCAGCGCCAGACCGCCGCCCCCCGACAGGGCGACGGGCGTCACCTGCGCCGCCGCGTCGCCCTTCGGCGCGACGAGCCACAGCGTGATCCCCGCCGCAGCGAGCACGCCGCCGGCCACGAACGCGATCGTCGACACGGTCGCCGACGACTTCGCGTCCTCGCGCGTGTCATACGCCCCCTGCGTGCACACGTTGTTGGTGCACCCCGTCTGGTTCGACGTGCTGTTCTTCGAGATGGCGTCGATCCCGAAGTACGTCCCGACGCCCAGCCCCACCACGCCCACGCCCGCGGCCACGAGCCCCACGGTGCGCCAGGGGAACGGACCGCTCGGCGTCTCGGGCGCGGGCTCGGCTTCCGCCTCCGCCGGCGCAGGCGGAGACGCCGGGGTCGCCGCGGGCGCCTCCTGGAAATCCTCCGCGACGAGCTGCACGGGCACTTCGATGCGCTGTCCCTCGGCGATCGTGAGCTTGCTTCGTACCGCTCTCGCGCCCGGGGCGGTCACGGCGACGACGTGATCGCCCGGGTCGACTCGCACCAGATCGCCGATCTTCGCCGCGTGCTCGTCGATCGTCGCGGTCGCGGCGCTCGCTCCCACGCCGGTCACCTTCACGCGGACGATGGGCACGCGCGCCGCGAGCGCGTGGAGCGCGCCGCCCGCCGTGTCGGCGACTTCGTTCTCTCGGGCCGCCTCCGCATCCGCGAGCGCCTGCGCGTACGCGTCGTACGCCGTCGCCAGCTTGCCGACGTGCTCCTCGGCCTGCGCGAAGGTGAACCGCACCTTCGGCGACGACCGGATCGCGAGCACCGCGCGCAGCTTCTCCGCGGCGTCGGCCCAGCGCCCGGCGTTCGCGAGGTCGACCGCCTCCTTGTAGAGCTGCGTCCGCTCCGACTCCCGGTCGCCCCCGCCCGCGGGAGCCTGCGCCGCGGCCGGCGCCGTCGCCAGCGCCCACGTCGCGGTCAGCACGAGCGCCAGCGCCCCTCGCCGGACGTCCACCACACCGCGATTCTACCAGGTAGGACCGTCGGGATCCGCGCCAGCGTCGCCAGCGCGGATACGCCCCTACTGGTTCGGGGCCAGCACCGGCGCGCATGTGGAGACGCCGGCGCCGACGACGCGGAAGCCGATGTTCGACGCGAGGACGGTGAGGCTGCCGGTGGCCGGGTCGAGCTTCGTCACCGTCGTGTACGGGTCGTTCGCGTCGTACTTGTCCGCGGTGAACAGGTAGAAGCTGCCGCCCCAGAACGCGAACGCCCAGTCGCTGCCCGTGTCGACCGTCGGCAGCATCCACTGCTTCATCGCGCCCTCGCTCACCGGGTCGATCTGCGTGACCGAGGCCGAGCCGCCGTCTCCCAGCGGGCTTCCCGCGAAGAAGCCGAAGAGGCGCGCGTCGCCGGTGCCCGTCAGCTCGCAGTCGCGGTCCACGAGGTCGCCGGTGAAGGGGCCGAACCGCAGGAGCGACATCGAGGAAAGGTCGATGTACCCGAGGCCGCCGCCGCTCAGGTCGTCGATGTAGAGCGTCTCCGCGGTGCTCCCGGCCGTCTTCGCGCTGAAGCCCATGCCGAAGAGCGCGACGCCGGCCGAGTTGGCCTTGTAGCCGGTGGGCATGCACGTCGGGCTCTGCGTGGGCGACTTCCAGAGCGACCCGTCGCCGTAGTTGATCCACGCATAGCCGGCGCGGTCGATGGCCATCGAGTTCACGTACATGCCGGCCGCGCAGTCGGCGAGGCCGAGCAGCGTGAAGGTCGCCGTCGTCGGGTCGAACGAGTAGAGCCGGCGCTCCTCGCTCGCGACGAACACGAGGTCGTTGCCCGACGGGCAATCCGCGGAGGGGCCTGCCTCGGTCGATGCCTGCGCATCGTTCCCGAACGTGCCCGGTCCCGTCCCGCCCCCGCCGCCGTCGGACACCTGACCGCCGGTGGGAAGCACGCCTTGGGTGGGGCCGCCGCCGTCATCGCCCTCGTCGAAGCCGCCGGCCGTGTGATGGTGCAGGGCGCAGCCGCCGGTGCCGATGGCGGCGAGCAGGCCGCCGACCGAAAGGACGGCCCTGACGGTGTTCACTCCCGCGCAACCCCGGTTCACCACGCGCGCTCCTCCCAAGCACGAGTGGGACCGCGGCTCGGCACGGCCTCTTTCCGCGCACATGCGACCCTCGCCCGAGCTTGCGGAGGCGCCTCCTGGGACGCCGGCGATCCACCAATCGCGCCCTGGATCGTCGGGGAACGTCGCGTCATCGCGAGGGAATGGCGTGGCGGGGAGACGGTACGGCTCGTGCTGAGCAAGCGGGTGGAGGAGTCATGCGCGCCACTCGTTCTCGCACCTTGTCGGCGGTCATCGCGGCGGTCGCCGTCGCGTGCGTCTGGGGCTGCTCCAGCAGCGACGGGTCTTCCGACGGGTCGGACCCGACCAACGGCGGCAACTTCGCCAACGGGGGCAACCAGGCGGGCAGCAGCAGCAGCGGCGGGGGTAGCAGCGGCGGGAGCGGCGGCAGCAGCGGCACCATCGGCGGCAGCAACAGCGACGGCGGCGACGGCGGCGGCTCGCAGTGCGCGGCGGCCGACCTGGTCGCGCAGATGACGTGCGGCGCCGGAATGGCGTGCGACGTCGAGCGCCACTCGATGACGTTCCCTCCGCCCGGCTCGAGCAGTGGCGGCGGTGGTGACGGCGGTGGAGGTGGCGGCGGCGACGGTGGAGGAGGTGGCGGCGGTGGCGGAGGAGGGGGTGGGGGAGGCGGCGGAGGCGGTGGCGGTGGTGGCGGCGGCGGGATGGACGGCGGCGGCACCGGCGGCGGAATGGACGCTGGCGGCACGGGCGGCGGCATGGACGCCGGTGGCGGCGGCGGCACCGGCGTCGGCAACGAGACGCTCGTCTGCCGCAAGACGACGGCGAGCGGCACCGAGGGCATCGCATGCAACGCGAGCGACCCGACCTCGTGTGCGGCAGGCTACTCGTGCGGCGAGCCGGGCGACGGGAGCATGGACGCCGTCTGCTACAAGTTCTGCAACGCGGACACCGATTGCACCTCCCCGGGTGGCTGGTGCCATCCCGGGCCGCTGCAGACCGGCGCGACCGAGGGCTTCACCGCCAAGACGTGCACCCTCAACTGCGACCCGATGAAGCAGACCGGCTGCGGCACCGGCCAGAAGTGCAACCTGGAGATCTCGACCGATCGCACGCGCCTCTACACGACGTGCATCGCGAAGGGCACCGGCGGCTACCAGTCGCCGTGCAGCGCCCCCGAGGACTGCATGGCCGGCTACTCGTGCCTGCACGTGTCGGTCAACGGCGGCACGCTCCAGCAGATGTGCCTCCAGCTCTGCTCGGTCGCCCCCGCCTCGACGTGCGCTCAGGGCCAGGTGTGCCAGGCCATCTCGGCGCCGAACAGCCTGGGCACGACGCAGTACGGATGGTGCTACTGATCCTCGTGTGACCGCGAGCGCCACGACGACCATTCCCAGCGCCGCGCTCGTCGCTTCGCGCGCGGGCACCGCGTCGGTCGTGCACCTCAAGGGGCACTGGTTCATCGCGGCGACGTCGCGCGAGCTGCGGCGGGGGCCCCTGGCCACCACGCTCTTCGGTACGCCCATCGTCCTCTTCCGTGATGGGAGCGGGCGCGCCGGCGCGCTGCTGGACCGGTGCCCGCACCGCAACGTGCCGCTCTCGCTCGGGCACGTCGTGGAGGACGGGACGCTTCGCTGCGCCTATCACGGCTGGCGGTTCGACACGCACGGCGCGTGCACGCACATCCCGTCGCTCACGAACGGGTCGGACGCGGTGGCGCGGCGGGCGCACGCGCTGCCCACGATCGAGCAGCAAGGATTCGTCTGGGTGCACACCTCGCCGTCGCAGGAGGCCGACGCTCCGCCGCCGTCGACCGAGCCGCATCGCTTCGCGTACCTCGGCGCCAAGGGCTACAGCACCGTCGCGCAGGTCGTGGAGGCCGAGGGGACGCTCTACTCGACGATCGAGAACGCGCTCGACGTGCCGCACACGGCCTTCCTGCACCGCGGGCTCTTCCGCTCCGAGAGCCGCGGCATCACCATCACCGCGAAGGTGCACCGCACGGCCGACCGCGTCGTCGCCGAGTACGTCGGCGAGCCGCGCCCCACGGGTCTCCTCGCCCGCATCCTCTCGCCCTCGGGCGGCATCGTGACGCACTTCGACCGCTTCCTCCTGCCGTCGATCGCGCAGGTCGAGTACAGCATCGGCACCGAGAACCACCTGCTCGTCGACTCGGTGATGACGCCGGTCGACGACTTTCGCACGCGCATCTACGCCGTCGTCAGCTTCCGCACGCGCATCCCGCACTTCCTCATCCGGCCGTTCGTGAAGCCGCTGGCGCTCCGCGTCTTCAAGCAGGACGCGTTCATCCTCGCGAAGCAGACCGAGACCATCCGCCGCTTCGGCGGCGAGCAGTTCGCGTCGACCGAGATCGACGTCCTCGGCCGCCACATCTGGCGCCTCCTCAAGGCCGCCGAGCGCGGCGACGCCCACGGCGGCGAAGAGACCGCCGAGGTCCCGCTGGTGGTCTGATGGTCCGGCAAGCGGCCCTCCTCGCGTGCGTGCTCGTCGCGGCGGCCGCGTGCAGCTCGTCGAGCGGCTCCACGTCGGCGGGTTTCACGAAGGGAGCGAAACCCGCGCAGGGGCCGCCCGCGAACGTCGTCGGCGGGTTCTCGATCCAGCTTCCGTCCTACACGCTGAAGCCGGGCGAGGAGGAGCTTCCGTGCTGGATCTTCCCGCTCGACGTGCAGGGGCCGTCGTTGCTGGTCGGCGGCGGGCAGCTGACGTCGCAGCCGGGGCTGCACCATGGCAACGTCACGACGCGTCCATCGACGGGCACCGGAATCCGGCCGTGCCCCGCGAACGACCCGAGCAGTCAGTTCGGCGGCGAGGCGCTCGACATCCTGAACGGCGGCGCGGTGCTCTTCGGCTCGTCCACGCAGCACGTGGGCACCGAGTGGGAGAGCTTCCCGCCGGGTATGGCGTACCCCGTCACGGCGGGCTTCGAGATCGTCGCGCGCATGCACTACCTCGACGCGAGCACGCAGCCGCTGACCGTCGCGCCGAAGTACCAGTGGTACACGGTGGACGAGAAGAAGGTGACGACGGTGCTCGCGCCGTTCGCGTGGCAGTACTCGGGCTTCACGATCCATCCGGGGCAGACGCTCACGGTCACGGGCGACTGCTACTTCCCGGGGCCGATGAAGATCGTCTTCGTCCTGCCGCACATGCACCGACTCGGCACGGCGTTCACCGCGTCGTTCATCGGCGGGCCGCTCGACGGCAAGGAGTGGCTGCAGTCGAAGGGCTACGACCCGTCCGACGGCGTGATGCAGGTGTTCGATCCGCCCATCGATCTCTCGCAGGGGCAGGGGTCCACCTTCTCTTGCACGTGGGACAACACGACCGACCAGGTCGTCGTCGACGGCGTCGGCAACAACGAGATGTGCATCCTCTTCGGCTACGCGTACCCGGTGGGCACGACGTACAGCGCCTCGGTGATGGACTCGAACAAGAAGTGCGTCTACGTCGCAGCCGTGCAGCAGAAGGGGTGAGTCGCCATGCGAGTCCACGCGAGAGACGCCACGGCGGAAAACGTGACCGAGGGGCTGCGGAAGGATGGCTACGTCATCGTCGAGGGCTTGCTCACGGCGGCCGAGGTCGCGCGGGCGCGCGACGACATGCTGCGCGTCCTCGAGACGACTCCGACCGGCCGGAACAACTTCGAGGGCTTCGCGACGCGGCGGGTGTACGCCCTCTTCAAGAAGACGCGTGCGTTCGACGAGGCGGCCGTGCATCCGCTCGTGCTCGGCGTGCTCGATCGCGTTCTCGGGCACTACCAGCTCAGCGCGCCCGTCGGCATCCAGATCGGCCCGGGTGAGCAAGCGCAGGTCCTTCATCGAGACGAGGCGGTCTATCCGCTGCCGCGCCCGCACCCGCCGGTGGTCGTGAACACGATGTGGCCGCTCGACGACTTCACCGAGGCGAACGGCGCCACGCGCCTCGTTCCCGGCAGCCATCTCTGGCCGGGGGACAACGCTCCGGACACCTCGAGCGAGACGCTCATCGCCGAGATGCCGGCGGGCTGCATGATGCTCTACCTGGGCAACCTCTGGCACGGCGGCGGCGCGAACCGCACCGACCGCGCGCGTCTCGGCGTCATCCTCGAGTACGTGGTGAGCTGGCTGCGCCCGCAGGAGAACCACTGCCTCGCCGTCCCGCGCTCGGTGGCGCGCACCCTCGCGCCGCGGCTGCAGGAGCTCCTCGGCTACAACGTGTTCCCGCCCTTCGTCGGCTACGTCGACGGCGCCCATCCGCGCAAGGTGCTCGACCGCGCCGACGAGTGAAAGCGCGCGGTTCTTCAGCGAAAAGCCCGAGTCGAGTCGTGACCTGTCCCGGTCGACCTGGGAACCGGACCCGCGACGGCCCGATGGCCGGGCGGCGCGGTCACGATCAGCGTCGGCGCGGTCACGATCAGTGGCTGCGCGGCCGCGATCCGCGCCAGCGCGGGCGCGGTCGCGACCGGCGCGTGTCCGTCGTTTCACGCGTCGTCGTGGAAGATGGGCTCTCGGTTGTACACGTAGCGACTCACGAGCTCGCGCGCCTGCGGGGCGATGGCGGTGATCCGTGCGCCGAAGCCGGGCGGCGCGTCGTCCAGCGACTTCCCGGGCTCGCGCCGCCAGCGCACCACGCCGTTGACCTCGAACTGGTAGCCCCCGGCCATCCGGATGCGAAGGCGCACCGGCACGCCGGGATCGGGCAGGTCGTACGTCGCGACGAAGAGGCCGCCGCCGTCCACGACGTCATGGCCCGAGAGGCCGCGGTAGAAGTTGCTGGCGCTCTGGAGGCCGAGATCGACCACGTGAACCTGCAGCGCGACGCGCCGCGCTCGCGATCGAAGCTCGAACGGGCAGGCGTCGACCGGCGACTCGGGGGACTGGAGCGCCGACGCCTCGATCCGGACGAGGGCGACGAGCGCATCGACGAGCGGCGCCGCGAGGTCCCGCAGAGAGTCGGCCACGGTGGAATCGGATTGCAGCGCGCCCAGCAGGGGCTCGAGCGATCCGCACGCGGTCCGCGCCATGTCGGCGAGATCCGCCGGGCTCGGTTGCTCCTGGTGCTCCACGGTCATCTGCACACCCTAGGGGGTCTTGGCCACCGATTCGCCTGGAAGAAGGAACCCGAACTTGCGCATGATGGTGTGTCCGTCGGCAGACTGGACGAAGGCGATGAACTTGCGGCCCGCGTCCGAGCCGGCCTTGCCGTTCTTGCAGGCGACGAGGGCCTGGTCGATCGGATCGTGGAGCTCCGTCGGAATCGGCGTCGCGTTGCCCGGGGTCACCGTCCCGAGCGACAGCGCGACGATGGAGACGTCGGCGTTGCCCGACTGCGCGAACTGGAGCGTCTGCTGCACGTTCTCGCCATAGACGATCTTCGGCTGCACCTTGTCCCACACGCCCGCGTGCTGGAGCGCCTGCCTGGCCGCCATGCCGTACGGCGCGTGCTCGGGGTTGGCGATGGCGATCTTCGAGATGCGCGCGTCCGTGAGGTCGGCGACCGTCTTGGGCTGCACGGGCGCGTCCTTCGTCGTGAACATGACGAGGTGGCCGGTGGCGTAGATCGCCTTCGAGTCGGGGAGGCACGCGCCCGCCTTCACGGCGTCGTCCGCGAACGACACGTTGGCCGCCGCGAACGCGTCGAACGGGCCGCCCTCGGCAATCTGCTTCTCGAGCAACCCGGTGGCGCCGAAGGAGAAGACCACCTTCTGCCCCGTCGCCTTCTCGTACGCCTCGCCGACGTCCTTGAACGCGAACGAGAGATCCGCCGCGGCCGCGACCTTGAGCGGCTCGGCCGATGGCGTCGCTCGGTGGCACCCGGGAGAGAGAGTGAACAGCAAGATCAGAAGACCAGGAAGGAGACCCTTCCTCACCTTCTGATCTTTTTGTTCAAGCTCAATCCTTGTAGATGATCGAGCCGACATCCTCGCCCTCCAGCGCGCGCGTCACCATGCCCTTCTTCATGCCGTTGACGATCTGAAGCTCGTGGCAGAAGCGCGCGCGCCCGAGGTACTCGATGACGACGCGCTCGACGACGAGGTCCGCCAGGTCGCGCGCGAGGAGCTCGCTGGCGCTGATGCGGGGGATGAGCTTCGCGCTCGGGTTCTTCTTCGGGTCGTCCTCGAAGAGCCCGTCCTCGTCCTTGATGAAGATGGCGCGCTTCACGCCGAGCACCTCCGCCGTGAGGAACACGCCCGCATCGGTCCGGTGCTGCGGGATGCGTCCGCCCTCCGTCGGCTTCTCCCAGTATCCGAAGGGGGGCATGCCCGTCATGATCGGGATGCACCCGAGCCGGAAGTAGAGCGGCAGCTTCTCGAAGTCGTCGTGCATGATGAAGAGCCCCCCGTGCTTCGCGAGGAGCATCTGCAGCATGCGCGCGTTCTGCCGCGGCACGTATCCGCCGAGCGCGGCGAGCACCCCGGTGGGCAGCTCGAGATCGCTCGCCATCGAGTAGACGTGGCGCGCGCGCGTGCCGCCGCCGCAGCAGATGAGCAGCTTGTGCTCGTCCTTCGCCGCGACGAGCTCGTCGAGGATCGGGAAGACCGCCGCCCGACCGCGGTCCATCACCGACTGCCCGCCCATCTTGAGCACCTTCACGTCGGGCATCATCGCGACGGGCGAGTAGTCGAACCCCGGGGCGGAGCCCGACGTGAGCGACGACTCGCCCAGCGCGTTCTCGAGCACGTGGCGGCCGGCTTGCTCGCTCATCGCGCAGCTTCCTCTCGCTCGATGATGGTCCCCGCGTCCTCCCCGGCCATCGCGCGCGTCAGCTCGCCGCGCTTCAGGCCGTTGACGATCTGCACGCGCTTGACGTGCCGCGCGCTGCGCCACGCCGTGAAGAGCTGGCGGTCGAGCATCAGGTCCTCCGGCATCTCGGCGAGCATCGCGTCGAGCGTGGTGCGCTTCACGAGCGTCGCGTCGGCGTGCTTCTTCGGGTCGCGCGTGTACATCCCGTCCTCGTCCTTCACGAAGATGACGCGGCTCATCCCGAGCACCTCGGCGAGGATGAAGAGCCCGAAGTCCGACCCGTGCGCCGGCAGCGGCCCGTCCTCCGGCGGCGGCTCCCAGAAGTGGTACGGCGGGATGGAGATGACGATGGGGAGCATCCCGTTCTCGATGTAGAGAGGCAGCTCCCAGAAGTGCTCGCGCTGCATCACGATCGACCGGTGCTTCGCGAGGAGCGCGTTGAGGAAGACCGCGTTGGCCTCCTCCATCGCGCCCACCAGCTGCGCGACGCCGCCCGTCGGCACGCCGAGGTCGAGCGCGATCGACACCGTGTGGCGCACGCGCGTGCCGCCGCCGACGCCGATCATCATCTTGTGCTTGCCGCGCAGGGCCGAGAGCTCGTCGACGAGCGGGAGGAGCGCCTCCCTGCCGCGGTCGAAGATCGACTGCCCGCCGATGCCGACGAGCACGACGTTGGGCATGATCTCGAACTCGTGGTCGGTCTGCGTGCGCGCGATGACCTTGCGGTCGACGAGCGACTCGCGCATCAGCTTCGACGCGATGTGCGTCCGTCCGTCGTCTCGCACCAGCTTGTTCATTTGGCTCCTGCTTTCGATACCACGGCGGGCGCTTCGGGCGAGGGCTCGCGGGGCTCGCTGCGCTGCATGGCGCGCACGATCTGCCAGCTCACCCAGCCGGAGAGCACGCCGAACGTCGTGTGGAGCGCCAGCCCCGGCGCCAGCAGCGCCCAGGCGAGCGCCGGCGGCTGCACGAGGAGCATGACGCCGAAGATGGTCGTGTAACGCGCGGCGCCGATGAGCCCTCCGAGCAGCGACCACGCCACGGGTCCCGGCGTTCGCCCGCCGCGCACCATGGCGGGCACCGCGAGATCGCACACGACGCCGGGCGCCGTGTGCTTGAGGATCTCGAACGGCCCGTATCGCCCGTCCCCCGCGAGGAACGCGACGATGCCCATCGTGAGCCCCGTCACGGTCGCGCCGGCGCGCGCGCGGGTGCGCAGCCGCGCCACGATGTAGAGGGGCGTGAGGACCACCGTCTTGTAACCGGGGGCGAAGGGGATGCTCGGCAGCACCTTGAGCGCCTTGATGCCGAGCATCGTGAGGGAAACGCCGGCGATCACGGCCACGTCGCGTCCCACGTCGCGCTCGCGGTCGTCGAAACCCTCGTCGCGCAGATGATCCTCGACGCGGGCGATCTGACGGTCCACGCGGTTCACGATGGGGCCCACGTCGCCGCGCGAGATGCGCTTGAGCGCTGCCCAGAATCCTTCGCCGCTGTCCAGCGCGACGCCGCGTCCGCCTCCGCCGCCCCCGCCCATCCCGCGACCGCCGCCCATGCCGCGTCCGCCACCACCACCTCCGCCGCCTCCACCGAGGAGCGCGAGCACCGCATCGATCGACGCGGCGACCATCCGGGGCGCACCGAGCTTGCCCAGACCCGCCGCGACCGCGCGCCCGTCGCCGGCGCGCGCGACCTGTGCCGCGAGGATCACGGAGACGATGCGCACCACCATCACGAGCCCCGCCAGCGCCCCCGCGAGGTTCACGCGCAGCGCCCAGGAGCCCACGACGTGCACCCGTATCCAGTGCGTCGCGTCGCCGCCCTCGTCACCTCCCGTCAGCGCGTACGACGCGACGATGAACAGCGTGAAGAACCAGAGCTTCCAGACCTGCCGCGCGAGCCGCTTCGCGCCGAGCCCCACGGCCAGCCACGCCACCGCCTGCGCCGCCGCGATCGCCGCGACGACGTCGAGCCGATGGAACACGAAGACCCCACAAGCCACGAAGAGCAGGTAGAGGACCCGCAACCGCGGATCGACCCTGCCCGTCGTGGCCATGGGGTCAGTGTAGTGCGCCCTCTAGCGAGGTGCCGTGTCTCAGTCGGTCCCGGCGTCCGTCGCCGGCGGCGTCGTCGAGCAGGTGCCCGCGTGCCACTTGGTGATCGTCGTCGTCACGAAGGTGTTGATCGCCGTCTGCACGTCCGGGTTGAGCTGGAACTGCGGGTGGCAAGGCGTGCCCTGCATGCACTGCGAGGCGGCCGCCTGCTGGTTCATGACGGCGTTCGAGGGCACGAGGTCCTTGAAGTTGCCGTTGTTGTCCACCGTGCCCGTGACCCACTTCATGATGTACGGGAACTGCTGGGTCTCGGTGAACATGGTCATCGTCATGTCGGTGCCGTTGACCGTGCCGTAGCTCGCCCAGAAGCCGCCGTCGCCCTGGTTGTGGCAGGCGTTGCAGTCGCCGTATCGCGTCGTCTGCGACTTCGCCACGTCCGCGGCCGAGTAGCCGTTCGAGGTCTGCGCCGTGAAGTCCGTGTAGGACATGCAGCCCGCGAACTGCGTGAGCGCCTGTTGCAGCGTGAGGGGCGGGGGACCCGCCTCGACGGGCGGTCCGCCCGAGGAGGAGGAGCTCGATCCGCCCGAGCTGCTGCTACCGCCACTGGAGCCCGAGCTGCTGGATCCGCCGCTCGAGGAGGAGCCGTTGCTGGCGCTGCCGCCGCTGCTCCCGCTGGCCGTACCCTGGTTGCCGTTTCCGCCGGTCGGCGTGCCCGTCGTGCCACCGGTACCCTGGTAGATACCGCCGCCGCCGCCGGGCATCCCCGTTCCGCCGTCCCCGCATCCGGCGGCCCACGCGCCCACGAGGAGCGCGCCGATGAACGTCACCGTGATCGAACGCGAGTACATGACTGATTACCTCCGACGGCGCGAGGCCGCGACCGCGAGACCCAGACCCACGAGCGCGAGACCCTCGAGCCCTTCGGCTCCGTTCGATCCGGCCGCGCTCACGCTGCAGCCACCGGATCCGCCATCCATGCTGAGGTAGCCACCGTGGTAGGTGCCACCGCCGCCGGCCGTCGAGCCGCCGCCGGGGTTGACCGTGACGGTCGCGCCGCCGTTGACCGACGGGTCACCACCGCCGACCACCGGGCTGCCGCCCGTGCTCCCGCTGAGCACCGGCGAGGGGCCCGACGGAATCTGGCTGACGTCCACGCTGCCGCTCATGACGACCGTCACGTTCTTGTCCCAGGCGATGGGGACGAAGGACATGAACAGCGAGTTGCGGAGCGAGGTCTGCTCCTTGACCGCCGGCACGAGCGACACGGCGAAGTGCGAGACCTCCGGCTGCCAGCCCTTCGGGTCCTGGAAGCCCGGGTTCGGCACGCTGCCGAGCGTGTGGAGGAAGTCGCGGCCCTGGTCGCGCGGGTTGCGCAGGCCCTTGTACGACAGCCACGCGGTGTCGCACTGCCACATGACCGGCATCATGTTGTTGACCTTGTCGACGGTCATCATGCCGTTCGAGTCGACGCCGATGAGCTGCAGGCCTGCGCCGCCGGCGCCGGTGCTCGAGCAGCCGAGCGACCCGATGAAGGTCTGGCCCTGGTTGCCGAAGAGCGACTGCGTCATCGTCGCGTGGCGCTGGAAGGGAGCCACGCCGGTCTGCGTGTTCTTGATCTGCAGCGTGTTGCAGTCGATCGTGTACGCCATGCTCGTGTTGGCCGAGAGGAAGTGGCCGTTGCGACTGCGGCCGCTGCCGTCGGACATCTGAACGCCGAGGGCGCAGTTCCCGTTGCCGAGCGCCGTGACGGTCGGCTGGTTCATGTACACGTGCTGATCGGGCTGCGACGGCGCGACGAGCGCCGAGTTGAGGATCTTGCCGGTCGTCGTGTCGAGCGTGACGCACTTGACTCCGATCTCCGGCGGGCGGTTGTTGCCCTTCGCCGCGCACGCGATGGCCGTCGTCGGGCTCGTGATCGCGATCGTCGGGCGGCCGATGTTCGCCGGGCGGGCGAAGAGCGTCTGCCAGGTCTGCTTCACGTTGTACGTCGTGCCCGTCTTGCTGACGCTGAGGCCGAACGCGTACGAGTCGTTGTTGTTGTGCAGGTAGCCGCCGATGAACTGGTCGGCGCCGGTCGAGTCCTTGCCGATGTAGAACATCTCGGACGCGCCGTGGTTGTCGCCGTCGTTCTGGCCGACGTTGAGCACCGGCTGCAGCTGCCCGTTGTCGTCGTAGACCTGGTTGTCGCCGTTGAGCGACGTGCCCTTGAAGTCGGTGACGACCTTGCCGGCGCTGTCGAGGATCATCACGTACTCGTTCGTCGTGTCGCCGGCCTCGATGGTCGACGCGAACGAGACGACCACGTAGTCACCGGCCGACGCGAGCCGCGGGTGGTTGAACGGGCGGTCGCCGTCGAACGTCGTGATCTGCTGCGTGTTCGTGATGGCGGGGGGCGCCTCGGCGTTCAGCTGGATGATCGCCGTCTTGCCTTCCCAGTAGCCGTTGTTGTCGGTCCCGCTGTTCGGGGGCGGCACCATCGAGTCCGGCGCCGAGTCCATCCAGATCGCCAGGAGCTGGTTGTTGTTCATCTTCTCGAGACGGGGCATCAGGATGCCGGCGCCGGTTCCTCGGCTTACCTTCGCATCCGACGACTGCTTCACCAGCAGTACGCCCGTCGAGAGTTGAACGGTCGCGGCGTCTGCGACGCTCGCCACCGTGACCACACCGAGCCCGGCGAGGAGCCCGACCAAACCGCGCGTGCCTTTGGACTTGAGTGACATTGCCTGCCTCCTGAACGCTCTCGTTGCAATCGTCCCGGCGCCCGCGCTCACCAGGACTTCATCGTCTCTCTCAGAATTCCTCTTCGCTCGCTCCCTCATTCACGCCGCGTGCCGCAGCCGAATCCTGCGTTACACCGTTGTTTCCGCCCGTTCCGTCGCCGTTACCCCCTCCACTCTGGGGCTCGTCCGATCCACCCGCCTGCGGCTCGAGGGCCTCAGGGTCCGGGTGGCGGTCTGGCGGCGTCGTGCGCACGTAAAGCTGCACCGAAGAAATCCGGGCGGTCTTGTCACCCGGGAAAGACTCGACGACCTGGCCGTGGCTCCGGTTCGTGAGCTCGAAGACGTACTCGCCCTTCGTCTGATGCCAGGCCTTGCCGTCCACGCGCGCGAGCAGCGTGTCGCCGTCGTAGAAGTCGACGGCCTTCACGTTGCGCGTGTCGCCGCCGACGTACCCGATGAACGCGTCCATCGAGAACTTGGCGTGCGTGCGCGTGCTGCCCGGCGCGATGAGCTTGTCCGGAAGCGTCTTGCGGCGCACCCAGCCGTCGAGCCTCCCGTCGACGTAGACGCGCGTGCCCTTGGGGATGCCGTCGTCGACGTAGGGGATCCCTTCGACCGGCTGGCCGTCGACGAGCAGCTCGCCCTTCACGTAGGCCGGCGGCGTCTTGTCGACGTAGAGCGAGATGCCGAGGATGACGTCCACCATCGGCCGGTGCTTGAGCGCGTGCGTCTGCGCCCAGCGCGCGCGCGGCTTGCCGGCGGTCTGCTGCGTGAAGTCGAAGAGCAGCTTGTCGCGCTGGGTGCGGAGCTCCTCGCCGGTGATGACGGCGACGCGATCGTGCGAGCCGTAGACGTGCATCTCGCGCACGCGCGAGAGGTCGACGCCGACGGCCTCGAGGTAGTCGGCGAGCCGGTAGTAACGGGCCACGTCGAGGTCGTCGATCTCCGGCTGCGCCGAGGGAACGAGCGTCGAGGGCAGCTCGCCGTACGAGAGGATGCCCTTGGCCTTGCCGTCGACGTAGACGGCGCTGTCCTTGAACTGGCCGCCGCTCTTCTTGCCTTCGCCGTGCTGACCGGAGGCGGGAGGGGGGACCGTCGGCCCGCCCGCCTGGTACAGATGCATCTCGGTCGCGGCGTGGGCGGTCGACCCGGGCTGGCCGGTGTAGCTCGCTGCGGCGCCCAGGCCGACGGCGATGGCGGCCCATCGAACCGCTGCGTACCGGGTCTTCCTCGCGCCCATCGGACGGGACGTTTTGCAGGGGCCGTACCGCCCCGCGTCGAGGGGGGAATCGCACGTATTTCCGCGCGATTCGATGCTCTCCACGGCCCGCGGAGAGGTCACATCGAAGTAACACGCGATCCAGAGGTGGATAAGGGTTACCCCGGTGCGAATGTAGGCAAGCCGGCCCGCCGTCACCGGCGCCGCAGAACCGTATGCGCGCAGCGTTCTGGACTGTGCGTTGCAGTGGGCGTTTACGATGGCCCCGCACACGCGGCGGATGAAACAAGCGGGTCACATCCTCGCCGTCATCATCGTCCTGGGCTCGCTCACGGCGATCGCGGGCGCGTGCGGCGAGGGCAGCGGCGGCGCCACGTGCTTGCCCGAGGACGTCGAGCGCTGCACCTGCGCCGACGGCAAGAGCGGGTTCACGGTGTGCGATCCGAAGGCGGGCGCCTTCTACGGCGCGTGCAACTGCGCGATCGACGCGAGCCCCTACCTGCCGGAGGCCGGCGTCGAGGCCAGCGCCGAGGGCGGAGAGGGCGACGGCGGCGGGATG
Organism: Polyangiaceae bacterium; assembly: GCA_036393165.1. Taxonomy (GTDB): domain Bacteria; phylum Myxococcota_A; class Polyangia; order Polyangiales; family Polyangiaceae; genus Palsa-1150. Next base: position 15,938 of record DASVWO010000230.1, read on the forward strand.
AACTGCAGCGGGCCGGTCCTCGCCTTCATGTGCCCGTGCAGCCAGTCGTCCGGGCCGCCCTGCGCGTCGAGCGACATGTGTTACGCGTTCCCGTCGAAGGGGGCGCACTGCACGCACCCGTGCACCGAGGCGACTCAGTGCCCCGCGCCGTCGCCAGGCTGCACCCCGATGGGAGTGTGCAAGGCGCCGTGAGGTCCGCGCTCGCTCTCTTCCTCGTGCCCGCGGTGCTGCTCGCGCCGCGCGCCGCCGCCGCCGACGAGCCGGTCGCCGAGGTGCGCGTCATCGGCGACAAGGCGGACGCGCTGCAGAAGGTGCCCGGCTCCGGCACGCTGGTGACCACGAAGGAGATCGAGCGCGAGCAGCCGACCGACGTCTCCGAGGTGCTCCGGCGCGTGCCGGGGCTCACCGCGACGTCGACCGAGTCCAACGGCCTGCGGCTCGACGTCGGCATCCACGGGCTCGACCCCGGGCGCTCGCGCCGGGTGCTGATCCTCGAGGACGGCGTGCCGGTGACGGTCAATCCGTACTCGGAGCCGGACGTCTACTACGTGCCCGCCGTCGAGCGGATGCGCGGTGTCGAGGTCGTCAAGGGCAGCGGCAACATCCTCTTCGGCCCGCAGACCATCGGCGGCGTCATCAACTTCCTCACGCTGCTGCCGCCCGAGCACCGGCACGACGCCGCCGAGATCGACGCCGGCTTCTGGGCGGGCGACAGCTGCTCCCCCGGCAAGCCGTGCCTCCTCGGCAACGTGCCCGAGGGCTACCTCAGCATCCTCGCGAGCCACGGCGACGCGCCGTCGGAGCACGTTCGCTACATCCTGCAGGTGATGCACAAGGCGAGCGACGGGACGCGCGAGGAGGGCTTCGCGATCACCGACGCGATGGGCAAGGTGCTCTTCGACACGGGCGAGTCCGGGCACGCGACGCTCAAGCTCGGCTTCCGCGACGACGAGACGATGAGCGACGACAACGGGCTGACGCAGCAGATGTACCTGAGCGATCCGCGCCGGCCGACGCTCTCGCCGGCCGATCGCATCGGCCAGCAGCGCTACGACCTGTCGCTCACGCACGAGCAGCGCTTCGACGAGCACCTGAAGCTGACGACGCTCGCCTACGCGTACCGCACGCAGCGCATCTGGAACCGCCAGGACTACGACCGCAACACGCCCGGCGCCGCGCTCCAGCCCCTGTCCGCGTACGACTACTGGATCGGCGACACGTCGCTCACGGGGGGCGCCCTCTACTTCCGCAACACCGACACGATCCTCGACCGCCACTACGACGTCGCCGGCGTCGAGCCGCGCTTCGAGTGGCGCACGTCCACGGGCGAGATCGGCCACACGCTGAACTTCGGCGCGCGCTTCCTCTACGAGACGGCGCACTACGAGCAGCGGTCCGGCAGCACGCCCACGTCGGACGACGGGACGCTCGATTACGTCTTCGACCACAGCTCGTGGGCGGTGGCGGCGTACGCCGAGGATCGCCTCGAGGTGCGCGACTGGCTGCTCGTCACCCCGGGCGTGCGCTTCGAGGAGGCGTACTTCTCGAGCAACGTCTCGCGCCAGGGGGACGTGGACCTCTCGCCGCCGCAGACCAACGGCGGGACGGCGGGCGGCGTCGTGCCCGGCATCGGCATGGTCGCGGGGACGCCGAAGGTCAACGTCTACGCGGGGATGCACGTCGGGTGGGCCCCCCCGCGCATCACGAGCCCCATCGCGCCGAAGGCCGGCACCACGGTGGTGGACCTGCAGCCCGAGAGCAGCATCAACTACGAGCTCGGCACGCGCATCACGCACAAGCGGCTGCTGCACTTCGAGGGGACGGCGTACCTCATCGACTTCAACAACCAGGTCATTGCGTCGAGCGCCGGCCTGAACTCGGGCGGGCAGCTGACGCTCGTGAACGGCGGCAACACGCGGCACTACGGCGTGGAGGGCGGCGCGAGCTTCGGGCTCGGCGAGGCGCTCGAGCTACGTCCGACTGCGATCGATCTCGGCGTGCGCTACACGCTGGCGCGCGCGGTGTTCGACGGCGGCCCCAACAACGGCAACTGGCTGCCGTACGCGCCGGCCGCCGCGCTCGTCGTCTTCGCCGACGTGGACCACAAGTCGGGCCTCGGCGGGGAGATCGCGTGGACGTACACCGGCGAGCAGTTCACCGATGCGCAGAACACCCTGGTGCCGGACGCGACCGGGCGCACCGGGAAGATCCCGGCGTACAACGCGGTCGACGTCGCCCTTCGCTACAAGCTGCGCGGCACCGGGCTCACCTTCAAGCTGGCGGCCAAGGACGCGATGAACCAGACCTTCGTCTTCGCCCGGCGCCCCGACGGCATCCAGGTCGGCGGCTTCCGTCAGATCATCGCGGGCGTGCGCTGGGACTGGGACGCGGCGCCGGCACCTGCACCCGCGCAGTGACGGGGAAGAACCAGGCTGCCAGCTTGGCCAGGAGCGTCCGCAGGTCGCCGCGCTCGACGATGGCGGCGCCGGCGGCCGCCCAGAGCGACATGTCCACGTTGGGCCGCGCGAGCACGATGGCGTGCGCCGCGATGGGGTGGCTCTCGTTGGCCAGGTCGCGCACGAGCTCGACACCGCGCGCGTCGGGCAGCTCGTCCTGCACGATGAGCGCGTCGATGTCCGGCCGCTGCGCGATCCAGTCGCGAGCGCCTTGCGCGTCACGCGCTTCGATGACGCCGAAGGCGCGGCTCAGGCTGCGCCACATCCAGTGCCGGGACGCGACGACCGGATCGACGAGGAGCACCAGGGGCGGCCGGCTGGCGGCCACATGAGTCGTAGTCTGCATCTTCCCACCCGCTCGTAGAACGAGGGGCAACGTTGATGCGCGGAAGGCGATCGTGCAAGCAGGGCCGTGCACGATTCACGAGTTGTTTTCAGAAGTCCCACCAAAGCGCCGCGGCCGGCGCCAGCGAGAAGCCGTCCACCTGCACGGACGTCTGGTTGTAGCTGCCGTTGATGGTCGCGTAAGCCGCGTCGAGCTCGAGGGCCACGTGCAGGTGCCGGAAGCCGACGGCGAAGCCGAGCACGCCTCCGCCCCACCAGCGCGTCGCCGAGAGGACCGCCGGGGGCGTCCCCAGCGTCACCGTCTTGGGCTCGCTCGTGAGATCGCTGATGTCCACGTGCTCCCAGCCGCCGCGGGCCCCGACCCAGAGCATGTAGAGGCCGCCGTCGCTCTGGTAGCCGAGGAGGACGGGCACGTCGGCGCCCCAGCCATGCAGCTGCGCGAGGGCCCCCTCGTTCTGCTGCCCGTAGAGCACGGCGGAGCCGCCGGCGCCGAGCGACAGCGCCCAGTGCGGCCCGAGGTCGAAGGCGCGACGGATGTCCGCCCGGACCGCCCGCCCCGTGTAGACGAGCCCCCCCTCGAACTGCTGGCCGACCCCCACGCGCGCCCCTGCATAAGGAGCGAGGGCCGGACCGACGGCGGCTTCGGCCACGGCGCCCTTCGCGAACGTCGGGTCGCTCGCCGCCTGCGGCGGAGGTCCTCCGCCGCCCCCCGTGTCCGCCTCGGCGGCGGAGATGGCGCTCGAGAAGCCGCCCAGCGCGACGTTCGCGCTGAAGCCCGCCTCGGCCCGGATGTCGCCCTGCTTGAGCGTCTGCGCCGGGTGCATGAGCGGCACCCCGCCGCCGCATCCGGCCAGCAGCGCGAGCATCCCCAGCGCCGCCCGCCGCGCGATCGTCAGCGCGCTTGCGCTCGCGCGCCGAGCGAAGCTAGGGTCGCCGGGCTCGCGCATGCTTCGTGTCCTCTTTCTTGTGTCTGCAGCGCCTACGCTGCTCGCGGCGGGCCTGCTGCTCGGCGGGTGCACCCCGCACATCGGCGACCACTGCCAGCTCAACACTGACTGCTCCATAGACGGCACGCGCGTCTGCGACAACTCGCAACCGAACGGGTACTGCACGTCGTTCAACTGCGTCGCCAACTCGTGCCTGGACAACGCGGTGTGCGTGATGGTCAACGCCAGCGTCCCGGGCTGCCCGTACAACGACTACCAGGCGCCCTCGCGCACGCACACGACGCTGTGCCTCAAGAACTGCGGCCAGGACTCGGACTGCCGCACCGGCGAGGGCTACGTGTGCCGCGATCCGGAGCTGGCGCCGTACAACGGCAAGATCATCGACGACAGCCCCACGAGCAACAAGGTGTGCGTCGCGCTGCCTTATTACGACGCGGGGGGCCCGAACATGTCGATGCAGCCGGACGCGACGCCGCCGGTGTGCATGCCGTATCTCCCCGAGGCGGGCGCCGCGGAGGGGGGCGCCGACGCCGGAGACGCGGGGGCCGCCGATTCGTCCGAGGAAGCCGCGCCGGACGCAGAACCCGATGTCGCCGGGGGCGGGTAGGGGAGGGCGCACCGCGCGGGTCCTCGTCGCGCGCGCCGTCGAGGCGCTCGCGGTGGTCGTGGCGCTGGCGTCGCTCGTCTTCTTCGCGCTGCGCATCCTGCCGGGCGATCCGGCGCGCCTCGTTCTAGGCGACGAGGCGAGCGCCGCGGACCTGGCGCGGGTGCGGGCGTCGCTCCACCTCGACGAGCCGCTGGGGGCGCAGTACCTGCGGTTCCTCCGGGGGCTGGCGACGATGGACCTGGGCGACTCGTTCCGTCGCCCGGGCACGAGCGCGATGGGGCGCGTCGCGGAGGCGGTGTGGCCGACGGCGCAGCTCGCGCTCGTCGCGGTGGGCATCGGGGCGGTCGTCGGGGTGGCGGCGGCGATCGCGGCGAGCGGCCCGTGGCTCTCGGTGCGGGCGCGCCGGTGGATCGAGCGGGCGCTCGTGGGCGTCGCGGCGGCGCCGCTGGTGGCGTTCGCGCCGGTCATCACGTGGGCGCTGGCGGCGCGGGCGCGCATCGTGCCCCTGCCGGGCGATCCGGACGCGGGGCCCGCGGGCCTCCTCTTCGCGGGGGCCCTCCTCTCGGTGCCGCTCGCGGCGCACGTCGGGCGCATCGCGCGGGCGGCGCTGGTGGACGTGGCGCGGGCGCAGTTCCTGGCCGTCGCGAGCGCGAAGGGGGCACGGCCGGTGCGCGTCTGGGTGCTCCACGCGCTGCC
>DASVWO010000231.1:0-24911 GCA_036393165.1 Polyangiaceae bacterium
GTGCTACCTGCCGCTCCTCGAGGCGTTCGACCGGATGGCCGAGGAGGGGGTGCCCTTCGCGCTCACCATGAGCGTCACCCCGCCGCTCGCGGCGATGCTCAAGGACGAGCTCCTGCGCCAGCGCTTCCACGAGCACCTGGCGCGCGTCGAGGCGCTCTCGGAGCGGGAGATGAAGCGGCTCTGGGGGGACGCCCGGTTCGCGCCCGTGGCCACGTTCTACAAGGAGCACCTCGCCCGCATGCGCGCGGTCTGGGACCGGCACGGCGGGGACGTCGTGGCAGGGCTCGTCCGGCACTGGGACGAGGGCAGGCTCGAGCTCCTCACGTGCTCGGCGACGCACTGCTACCTGCCGGGCATGCTGCCGGCGCGCGAGGGCATCCGCCCGCAGCTCGAGCTCGGCGTGCGCGGATTCGAGAGGCTCGTGGGGCGTCGTCCCGTCGGCGCCTGGCTCGCGGAGTGCGCTTACCATCCGACCTTCGACGACGAGATCGCGCGGGCCGGCATCCGGTTCACCCTCGTCGATACCCATGGTCTGACGCACGCGCGTCCGCGGCCGCTCGCTGGCGTGTACGCGCCCATCGTCAGTCCGTCCGGCGTCGCGTTCTTCGGGCGGGACGCGGAGTCGAGCAAGCAGGTGTGGTCGCGCGACGAGGGGTATCCGGGCGACGCGTACTACCGCGAGTTCTACCGCGACATCGGGTTCGACCTGCCGCCCGAGGAGCTGATGGGGGAGGTGGCGGCGGACGGGTCACGCCTCATGACGGGCCTGAAGTACTTCCGGATCACCGGCAAGGACGTCGAGAAGGAGCCCTATCAGCCCGGGGTCGCAGCCGAGCGCGCACGGGAGCACGCAGCGAACTTCGTCTCCAATCGCGCGCAGCAGCTGGGCCGGCTTTCCGTCGGCGTCGCGAGCGGGGTGCCGCCGATCGTGGTCGCGCCGTACGACGCGGAGCTCTACGGGCACTGGTGGTTCGAGGGCCCCATCTTCCTCGAGCAGGTCTTCCGGCGACTGCGCGAGGCGGGTGGCACCGTCGAGCCGATCACGCTGCGCCAGTACCTGGACCGCCACCCTGTCAGCGCTCAGGCGACGCCGAGCGCGAGCTCGTGGGGCGCGGGGGGACACGGCGAAGTGTGGGTCGGCCAGGAGGCGGCGTGGACGTGGCGGCACGTCCATCACGCGACGCGCTACGCCCGCTGGCTCGTGGACAAGCACCGCGCCGCGGACGGCAAGCGCGGGCAGGCCCTGGATCAGGTGGTGCGCGAGCTCCTGCTTCTGCAGTCGAGCGACTGGCCCTTCATCCTCAAGACCGGCACGGCGACCCGCTACGCAGAGGCGCGCATCCGGTCGCACGTGCACCGGCTGCGGCACCTCGGGCACCTCGTCGAGACGGGGAAGATCGATGGAACGGACGCCGCATGGATCGACGACGTGTGCCGGCGCGACAACTTCCTCTCCCAGCTCCACGGCGACGAGCTTCGCTCGCCGTTCCTGTAGACTGACGAGCCATGAAGCTCGAGGGTACGTACACGGCACTCGTGACGCCGTTCCGCGACGAGCCGGGACAGCCCATCGACTGGGCGGCGTTCGATGCACTGATCGACGCGCAGATCGCCGGTGGCGTCGCGGGCCTCGTGCCCTGCGGGACGACCGGAGAGAGCCCGACGCTCTCGCACGACGAGCACGCGCAGGTCGTCGAGCGCGTCATCGCGCGAGCCAAGGGACGCGTGCAGGTTGTCGCCGGCGCGGGGTCGAACTCGACGCGCGAAGCCATCGCGATGGCGCAGCATGCGGAGCGAGCCGGTGCCGACGCCGTGATGGTCGTCGTGCCCTACTACAACAAGCCCACGCAGGAAGGTCTGTTGAGCCACTTCGTCGAGGTGGCGCGGAGCGTCCGCGTGCCCATCGTCGTCTACAACATCCCGGGACGCACCGGGACGGATCTCGCCGCGGAGACGCTCGCGCGGATCGCCGAGGCAGCGCCCAACGTGATCGCGACGAAGGAGGCGACCGGCAATGTCCTGCGTGCCCAGCGCATCGTTCAGTCGATGGGCGCGCGCATGACGGTGCTCAGCGGGGACGACACGCTGACGCTGCCCATGGTGGCCGTCGGGGCGCGAGGCGTCATCAGCGTCACGTCCAACCTGCTGCCCGCCGAGGTGTCGCGCGCGACGCGGCTTGCGCTCGACGGGAAGATGGAGGAGGCGCGGAGGGCGCACCTCGCGCTCGTCCCGGTTCACGAGGCGATGTTCCTCGAGGCCAATCCGTCGCCGGTGAAGGCGGCGCTCGCGGCACGCGGCGCGATGAGCGACGCCGTGCGCGGTCCGCTCGCGCGGTGCACCGAGGGGACGCGCAAGGCTGTCGCCTCCGTGGTGGACGCCTTCACGAGAGGCGCCGGCGGCGCACGATGACGAGGCTCGCCGTCGTCGGTGCGAGCGGGCGCATGGGGCGCGCCGTCGTGCGCCTGGCGCGGGAGGCGGGACTCGATCTGGTGTGCGCCGTCGCGACCACCGACGTCGGGCGCGACGTGGGCGAGCTGGCCGGCATCGGTCCCATCGGCACCGTCGTCGCCGATGCCTTCGCCGCGATCGAGCACGCTCGCGCCGACGTGGCGATCGACTTCTCCAGCCCCGCCGCGACGCTCGCGCTCGTGCCCATCGCGGCGGCAGCCGGCACGGCGATCGTGAGCGGGACCACCGGCCTGGGGGACGACGCGCGCGCCGCCCTCGATCGCGCGGCCGCGCGCGTGCCGGTCCTCTGGGAGCCGAACATGAGCCTCGGCGTCCACGTGCTCGCGTCGCTCGTCGCACGCGCTGTCACCGAGCTTCCGGACTGGGACGTCGAGATCGTCGAGACGCATCATCGCGCGAAGGTCGACGCCCCGAGCGGCACCGCCCTTCGCCTCGCGGAGGCCGTCCAGGCGGGCCGCGCGGGCACGCGCCTGGTGCACGGCCGACACGGCCGCCCCGGAGCCCGCGCGACGCACGAGATCGGGATGCACGCCCTCCGCGGCGGCGACGTGGTGGGCGACCACGAGGTGCACCTGCTCGGCGGCGGCGAGCGCATCGAGCTCACCCATCGCGCGACGAGCCGCGACGTGTTCGCACACGGAGCGCTCCGCGCGGCGCGCTGGATCGCGGGCAAGACGCCCGGGACCTACTCGCTGGCTGACGTGCTGTCGCGCTAGCTAGAAGCCAACTAGAACGTGACGCGCAGGCCCATGCTCGCGCCGGTCGCACCCACCTGGGGAATCACGTCGAGCCGCGGCTTGGCCTGAGGCGGCTGCTCGGCTGCCGGCGCCTCGTCCTTCGTGGAGTGATCGGTCACGAGGAGCAGCAGGCCCGTGCCGAGGACGGCGGCTCCGGCGCCTCCCAGGACCCAGCCCAGCGTGTAGTCGGTCTGCACGGTGTGGCTCGTCTGACAGAGCTGCTGCGCGTCGGGTGTGTCCTGCGTCGCACAAGCGTCGAGGTTGTCCTTCGAGACCTTGTTCTGCAGGTCCTTGCCGTGGTTGAAGTCGATGATCCACTTGACCCCCATCACCGCGCCGGCAGCCATCAGGCCACCGCCGACGACGATGGCGGTCCACTCTCCGACCTTGCGCGCCGAGGGACCCGACGAAGGCTCGGGTGGAGGCGCACCGGCGGGGGTCAGCGTGAAGTTCATGTCCTGGTCGCTCGCCATGGCGACCGTCGCCGTCTGCGGCTGCGCGTCGAAGCCCGGCACCTTCACGGTGATCGTGTGCGACCCGGCGGGCACGTCGAGGCGCGCCACGCCTCCGTCGAGCGAGCCGCGCTCCGTTCCGTCCACCAGCACGGTGCCCTTGGCGGTACCCGCGTGGATCGTGACCGTCCCGCCGCTCACTCCTCCCGTCAGCTTCGCGAACAGACGCGAAGCGACGCCTCGCAGGGACTCGTCGCTCGCGTCCTTCAGGTTGTCGCTGTACGCCTCGGCGACGTCGCTGTCTCCCTTGCCGCGCGTCCACATGTGCAGGTCGGCCGTCACCTGGCCGGCCGGCCGCTTCACCATCGTGCCCCACATGTAACGATCCGCGTGGAGCTGATCGCCGATCTTCTGCAGACAGTTCGCGTCCGGCCGCGGTGGGCACTTCAGGGCGATCGAGAGCATCTCGAACGACTGGGGCGATTCGAGCAGCGACCAACCCTGCGCCTGCCGCACGCGCCAGCGCAGCGCCTGGGTCAGGGCGTCGGCCTGGTCGTCGGCGTCGTCCGTCTGGATGGCGAGCACGTACACGGGCTGCGCCTTCGAGCTCGGAGGTTCCGCGTGGGCGGGGCTGACGAACAGGGGCCCCACGAGCGCCATCGCAGCGAGCATCGAGAACGCGAAGCGAGTCGCGCGGATCATCCAGACCAGGCTATCAGATCCCCGGATGCGCATCACCGGCGGGACGCTTCGTTCGCGCACGCTCCGGGCCCCCCCCGGGAGCGCCACGAGGCCAACCACGGACAGGGTTCGCGAGGCTCTTTTCGGCATCCTCGCGTCGGTCGGGGCCCTCGAAGGAGCCAACGTCGCCGACCTCTATGCCGGCACGGGCGCGCTGGGCATCGAGGCCATCTCGCGCGGCGCGCGCCGGGCGACGCTCGTCGAGTCGGCGCGACCCGCGCTGGCCGCGCTCCGGGCCAACGTCGAGTCGCTGGGGGTGAACGACCGCGTGCGCGTGGTCCCGGGCGACGTGGGCGCGAGCGCGCGGCGGATCGCCTCCGACGGTCCCTTCGATCTGGTGCTCGCGGATCCGCCGTGGGCCGACGTGGACTCAGGCGACGCCGCGAGGGCCCTCGCGTCGCTCGCGGCGGCGGGTGCGTTCGCTTCCGCCGCAACGCTCGTGCTCGAGCACGCATCGCGATCGCAGCCGCCCGAGATCGTCGGGCTCGCTCGCGAGGACACACGGCGCTATGGCGACACGGCCCTGACCTTCTATAAAATCGCTATACTCGCCGAGCCTCCCGGTCGCTCCCACGACCGAGGTCCACTTCGAGAATGACCCCTCCCTCCAGTCGCCCCCCCGCCGGGATCCCCGATTCGGGTGGCAACGCCAAGTACGCGATCGTCGCCGTCGTCCTGCTCCTCGCAGCAGGAGGCATCTACGCGTGGCGGACGATGACGAACCGCCAGCCCCAGCCCGCGCCGCCGCCGGCGCCCAGCCTGGCCCAGTCGGCGCCCACGCCGACCAACCCCCTGCTGGACGACATCCCGCCGCCTCCACCTCCGGACAACACGCCCGAGGCGGGGGGGCCGCACATCGTCTACGTGCCGGCGAACGCGGGGTGCGACTCGACCTGCTCCCAGAAGTTCGCGACGCCCGAGCTCGGGCAGGCGCTCCAGGTTCGCGCGATGCGCGCCCGCCGCTGCTACGAGCAGGCGCTCAACAACGACTCCTCGCTCAAGGGGCACGTGTCCGTCGCGGTGCGCATCGGTCCCAGCGGCAACGTGTGCTCGGCGGGCGTGGCCGCGAACGACACGGGCAACGCGCAGGTCGCCGCGTGCGCCGCGAACATGTTCCGGACAGGGTCGTACCCCGCCCCGCGCGGAGGCTGCGTCGACGCGAACGTGCCCCTGTCCTTCGTTCCGATGGGACAGTGAAGCTGATAGGCTCGGGTCGAATGGTCGGAGCCGTACGGACGCTCTTCCTCTTGGCCGCGGGTGCGGGTCTCGCAGTCGTCGCGGCCTGCACGTCCGGAACGACGGCCGACTGCTCCCCGGACGCAGGCGGCACTCCCAACCCCAATGCCTGGTGCGGCGTCCCTGCGGGCGACGCGACCGAGATGCCTGAAAGCGGCAGCGGCGGTCCGACCGAGACGGGTGCCGGCGACGCTGCGCCGGAAACCGGCACCGGCACCGGCGATGCCGCGCCCGAAGGTGCCGCCACCGAGACGGGCTCCCCGGAGGCGGCTTCCGACGCGCCGGCTGGGTGACGAGGACGAGGGTGACGGCACCGGTGTCGGTTTCTCGTACACCGCCGACGCCCGATGATAGCTTGAGGGCCATGACCAAGACGCCCGTGCGGGCTCGCGCGCGCGCCATCGCGATCCTGGTGCCCTTCCTTTGCGTGCTGGGGGTCGGAGGCGCTTGCACCGAGCAGCTCCGAACCAACGGTCAAGCCTGCCTCAAGGACGGTGACTGTCTCTCCGGCGTGTGCACCAACTCCGTGTGCGTCGCCGCGGCGCCGCTTCTGGATGCCGAGGTCAACGGAGATGGAAGCCTCGACGCGGGTGGCGAGGCCGCAAGCGATGCGCCGCCGGACGGCATCACCCCGCCCATGGACGCTGCGAAGGAGTCCGCTCCGCCGATGGAGGCCGCGACCGAGTCGGGCACCGACGGGTCGGGCATGGGCGAAGGCGGCGGCGACGGTTCGACTGACTGAGCGGGGGCGCCGTGACGCACGGCGTGCTGCTCGAGGTGTCGTACGACGGGACGGCCTTCCACGGGTGGGCCTCTCAGCAGGGCCAGCGAACCGTCGAGGACACGCTGCGAGGCGCGATCGCCGAGATGGATCCGCGCGTGACGCAGATCCGGGGCGCGAGTCGCACCGATGCGGGCGTGCACGCGGAGGGCCAGCTCGCCGCGTTCGACACCGAGCGTGACATCCCCGCCAAGGGCTGGACGCTCGGGGTCAACCAGCATCTGCCCGACGACGTCGCGGTGCGCGCCGCGCGGGCAGTGCCGGCGGGGTTCTCCCCGCGCTTCGCGGCGACCGGCAAGCGCTATCGTTACCGGGTGCTTGTGGACGAGGTTCGCGATCCGAGGTGGCGCGGGCTCGCGTGGCGCATCCCGGATCTCGACGTGGACGCCGCCGCCGCCGAGGCGCGCGCCGCGCTGGGCACGCACGACTTCGCGGCGTTCCGCGCTTCGGGCGACGAGCGCGTCGAGACGGTACGGACGCTGACGCGCGTCGCGGTCGAACGCGAGAGCGATCCGCGCGTCGTCGCGTTCGTCGTCGAGGGGAACGCCTTCCTCTACAACATGGTGAGGATCCTCGTCGGCACGCTCGTCGACGTCGGGCGCGGGCGGCTCGAAGCGGGAGCAATCGGGCGCGCGCTCGCGGCGAAGGATCGGGCGCTCGCCGGGACGACCGCGCCGGCGCATGGTCTCGTGCTCGAACGCGTGCAGGTGCAGTTGCCCGAGGGGGCGGGCGAGCGATGGCCGCGCTGAGCCAGGCGCGACGCGTGTCCGTCCGCGGGCCGCTGCCGGGAGAAGGAACGAGCATCGCCGCGCTGTGGCGCGAGCTCTGGGACGCCCACGAGGCCTGGGGCGGGTATCCCGGTGCGCGGGACGCTCGGGTGTACGCAGAGGTGGCGCGCCGGCTGGACGACGACGCACGCGTGAGGAGCGGGCATCCCATCCTCGGTCGCCACATTCACCTCGTCGCGGATCTCGGCGGCGTCGCCTGCGGGCAGGTGGAGGGCTGGTTCGAGCGGCACGGGATCGACCCGCTCACGCCCTTCACGTGCGAGGTGCGCTCGCTCGTCGTGACGCAGCGGGCGCGCAACCTGGGTGCGGGTCGTGCGCTGCTCGAGGCGCTCGCCGTGTCCGCACGCACGCTGTCGGCCGGAGCGCCCTGCGTGCTCGCGGCCGAGGTGCTCGAGCCGAATCCGGCGCAGGCTTTCTACGAGCGTGTCGGGTATCTCCCCGTCGCCTACGGTGCGCGCCTCGAGGCGACGGCGGCACGCCGCGCCCCTCCTCTTCGAGCGCGCGTGGCCGTTCCGCACGACGCGCTGGCGATTGCCCGGCTCGAGACGACGCTCGCGGCGAGGCGCCGCTTCGCGGGCGACCTGCGGTTCGATCGCCCTCACGCGCTCGAGGCGACGGTCGTGGGCGCCATCGCAGCCCACCTCGGCTCGCCCGCGTCCGTAGACGCCGATCCATCCACGCTGGTGGCGCTCGACGAAGGCGGGGAAGTGCGAGCCGCCGCGAGCTTCACCGTGCAAGCGTTGCAGCCGCCGTTCGTCCCCATGCGCCGCGCGCTCCTCGGGCGCTTCGCGGTGGATCCGGCGCAGCCCTGCGCACCCCTGGTGCACGCCCTCGTGAGCCTTGCATGCCGACTCGCGCTCGCGCAGGCCGCATCCACGCTCGAGCTGACCGATCTGTCCGCCCCCGACAGCGAGCTCCACGCCGCCGCGATCGCCACGGGCGCGGTGCCGTGGTCGCGCGTCGTCACCAGGCTTGCCTGAGGAAGGGCGGCGACTACCCTGAATCCCGTCGGCCGGAGGCTTCCCATGACGCACTCGCTTCGCCTCGTCGCACTGTCGCTCGCCCTCGCCGGCGGCGTCGCCGCCTCGCCCGCGTTCGCGCAAGCACCGAAGGCAGCGCCGTCGCCGTCCGTACCCACGCAGGCCCAGGTGCAGGCGTCCACCGCCGAGGCCAAGAGGCTGTCGGAGGGCTTCGTCACCGTCGCCGACCGCGTGAGCCCGAGCGTCGTGCAGATCGACGTGACCGCGCGCGACGAGAAGGCCGATCTGCTCACGCGCTTCTTCGGCGGAAAGGCCGGCGACGAGCCCATCGCGCGCGGGATGGGCTCCGGCGTCGTGTTCTCCCCCGACGGCGCCATCCTCACGAACAACCATGTCGTCGACGAGGCGCTCACCATCACGGTGCGCCTCCGCGACGGACGCTACCTGCCGGCGCGCCTCGTGGGGCGCGATCCGGCGACCGATCTGGCGGTCGTGAAGGTCGAAGCGACGGGCCTGACGCCGGCGAAGTTCGCCGACTCGGATGCGGCGCGCGTCGGCGAGTGGACGGTCGCGATCGGGTCGCCCTTCGGGCTCGGGTACACCGTGACCGCCGGCGTGCTCTCCGCCAAGGGGCGCGGCGGCATCGGGATGAACGCCATCGAGGACTACCTGCAGACCGACGCGAGCATCAACCCGGGCAACTCGGGCGGCCCGCTGTGCAACCTGCAGGGAGAGGTCCTCGGCATCAACACGATGATCGTGGGCAGGGGACAGGGCATCGGCTTCGCCGTGCCGAGCAACCTCGCGCAGCGCGTGGCCACGCAGATCCTCAAGACGGGGCGCGTGTCGCGTGCATGGCTCGGCGTCTCGGTGCAGGACGTCACGCCCGAGCTTGCGACCGCGATGAAAGTGACGCCGGGGTCGGGCGCGCTGGTGAACAACGTCGCGGCCGACGGTCCCGCGTTCCGCGCGAACATCCGGCCGGGCGACATCATCGCGTCGGTGGGTGGCCACCCGGTCCACGACGGTCGCGATCTCGTGCGAGAGACGATCCTGCAGAGCGTGGGGCAGCCCATCGCACTCGAGATCGTGCGCAGCGGCGGCCACTACGGGGCGACGGTGACCATGTCGGAGCGCCCGGAACAGCCCGTGGCTCCGGCTCCCTCCCAGCTCGCACCGGCGCCGCATCAGGGCCTCGGCATCGTCGTGCGCGACCTCGCGCCCTCGCAGGCGGCGCAGATGGGACTTCCCTCGCGACCGACGCCCGTCGTCACGCAGGTCGCACCCGGATCCATCGCCGACCGCGGGGGCCTGAAGCAGGGCGACGTGATCGTCGAGGCCAACGGAACCGCCGACGTCACCGCGGCCCAGGTGGCCGACGCTGCGAAGGCTCCTACGCTCCTGCTGCGCGTGCGCCGCGGGGATGCGTACTTCTACGCCGCATTGAAGAAATAGGGGCGATCGGCTATCGCGCTCGCGATGGCCATTGCGCAGAGCGAGGGCGGATCGACGAGCGCCGGCGCGGTCGCAGCCGGAGCCGCGACCATCGGCAACGTCGAAGTGCGGCAGCTGCCCATCGGCGGGCGCATCGACGACTTCTTGAACGTCGTCGACTACATCTACAAGGACGATCCCTCCTTCGTGCGTCCGCTCGACATGGACATGAAGGACCGGCTCAATCCGCGGAAGAACCCGTTCTTCGAGCACGGCGAGGCCGCGCTCTTCTGCGCGTACCGCAACGGATGGCCCGTCGGACGCTGCTCGGTGAGCATCGACCGCGAGCACCTCGCTCGCTACCGCGACGACACCGGCTTCTTCGGCTTCTTCGACACGATCGACGACGAGAGCGTCGCCCGCGCGCTGCTGGCCCGCGCCGAGGCCTGGCTGCGCGGCAAGGGGATGAAGCGGGCGCGCGGCCCGGTGTCGCTCAACATCAACGAGGAGCTCGGGTGCCTCGTCGACGGGTTCGACACGCCGCCGTACCTCCTCATGCCGCACCACAGCCGCTACCAGGGAGGGCTCATCGAGCGGTCCGGCTACGCGAAGGCCAAGGACGTCTACGCGTGGCACTACAAGGTCGGGGAGCTCAACAACCGGGTGAAGCGCGCCCACGAGGAGATCAAGAACCTCCCCGAGATCAGTGTCCGCAAGGCGTCGCTCAAGGACATCGACCGCGACGTCGAGCTGCTGGTCGAGTTCTTCAACGACACCTGGAGCGAGAACTGGGGCTTCGTGCCCTTCACGCGTTCCGAGGTGAAGAAGATGGCCTCGGACTTCCGGATGCTGCTCATGCCGGACATCACGTGCATCGTGAACATCGACGGCGAGCCGGCGGCCATGGCCGTCGCGCTGCCGAACCTCAACGAGCTGGTGCGCGACATGGGCGGCAAGCTCCTTCCGTTCAACCTTCCGAAGCTCCTGTGGCGCCTGAAGGTCGAGGGGCCGAAGACGGCGCGGTTGATTCTCCTCGGCATCCGTCGCAAGTGGCGTCACGTGCGCAAGTACGCGCCGCTCAGCGTCTTCATGTACGCCGAGATGAACGAGGGGGCGAAGCGCCTGGGCATCCGCGAGGGCGAGCTCTCGTGGACGCTCGAGGACAACGGCCGCGTCAACGCCGGCATCATGATGATGGGCGCGAAGATGTACAAGACGTACCGCGTGTACGAGCGAGCCATCCCCGCATGAAGGTCCTCATCACGGGAGCAAGCGGTTTCCTCGGCGGGCACGTCGCCGAGCTCCTGTCGGCGCGGGGCGACGCAGTGCGCGCGCTCGTGCGCAAGACGAGCAACAAGAAGCACCTCGAGAAGCTGAAGAACGTGGAGCTCTTCGAGGGGAGCGTCGAGCAGGTCGAGCGCGTGCGCGAGGCGGTCGACGGCGTCGACGCGATCGTGCACTGCGCCGGCATCGTGAAGGCGAAGAGCACCGACGAGTTCTTCGCGGTGAACGTCGGCGGCACGTCGAACCTCGTCGAGGCGGCGCGTCGCCTCGGGAGCAAGCTGCGACGCTTCGTGCACGTCTCGAGTCTCGAGGCGTGCGGTCCGTCGGCGGACGGCGGGCCCGTGGACCCGGAGCAGGAGAACCCGGTCACCGGTTACGGGCGCAGCAAGCTCGCCGCGGAGAAGGTGGTCCTCTCGGCCAAGGACCACATGAAGGTCACGATCCTCCGCCCGGGCGCCATCTACGGTCCGCGCGACGGCGAGATCCTCGAGGTGTTCAAGTCGATCCAGCGCGGTCTCTTGCCGCTGGTCGCCGGGGGCACCGCGAAGGGCGTGTGGGTGTACGCGACGGACTGCGCCGAGGCTTGCGTCCGCGCCATCGAGGCCGACGTGCCGAGCGGCCGCACCTACTTCGTCGACGACGGATGCGGGCCTCTCGACCAGCGCCAGATGTGCGCCGACGCCGAGCGCGCCCTGGGCAAGAAGGCCATGGTGCGCGCCAGCCTGCCGGTCCCCCTGCTCATGACCGTCGCGCGCGGCGTCGAGGTGTTCGGGCGCGTCGCGGGCAAGCCGGTGATGCTCACGCGCGAGAAGGCGAACATGCTGCTCCAGCACTGGGTGTGCTCGTCGGAGGCGACCCGCAAGGATCTCGGCTGGGAACCGCGCGTCCCCTGGAGCGAGGGCGTGAACCGCGCCGTCGAGTGGTACCGGCAGAACGGGTGGCTATAGGTCCACGTCCGAGTCCGTGTCGGAAACGGCAAGGAGGAGATCAAGACATCGCTGACGTTCTCCTGGGTCTCCCGGCTCGTCCCACTCTTGCTCGGCGACCCCGCCTCCGCGCTCCGCTGGGTCGCCAAGGGCTACGACATCATGTTCCGCGACGCCGGGACCTGGGAGGTCGTCGACGCGCAGCGCGGCTCCGCGTTCATGCACATGGTCGACGTCCCCGAAATGCGAGGTGGTGGGGGGGACCCCCTGTTTGAGCGTGGAGGCGCGCGGAGCGAAGCGAAGCGCGGCCTCCACGCGAGTTTGGGGGGGCCCCACCACCGAGCGAGCACCGACCGGCCGAGCGCGGGCGGACGCTTATCTCGAGCGCACCGCTGGCGTTTCCGCCCACCGCGCATTAGTTTCCCCCGACTTCCACATGTTGGCCTGGACGCTCAAGAAGGTCTTCGGCACCTCGCACGAACGCGAAATCCGGCGCCTGCGCCCCAAGGTCGAGGCCATCAACGCCCTCGAGCCGACCATCTCGAAGCTGTCGGACGCGGAGCTCAAGGCCAAGACCGCGGAGTTCAAGGAGAAGCTCGACAACGGGGCGACGCTCGACGACATCCTCGTCGAGGCCTTCGCCACGGCGCGCGAGGCCGGCAAGCGCGCTCTCAAGATGCGGCACTACGACGTGCAGCTCATCGGCGGCATGGTGCTCCACAAGGGGAGCATCGCCGAGATGCGCACCGGCGAGGGCAAGACGCTCGTCGCCACGCTGCCCTGCTACCTCAACGCGCTCGACGGCAAGGGCGTCCACGTCGTCACGGTGAACGACTACCTCGCCAAGCGCGACGCCGAGTGGATGGGGAAGCTCTACAACTTCCTCGGCCTCACGGTCGGCACGGTCGTCCACTCGCAGGGCGAGTACGACAAGAAGATCGCGTACCGGAGCGACATCACCTACGGCCAGAACAACGAGTTCGGCTTCGACTACCTGCGCGACAACATGAAGTTCAGCGCGCTCGACTACGTCCAGCGCGAGCTCAACTATGCCATCGTCGACGAGGTCGACTCCATTCTCGTCGACGAGGCCCGCACGCCGCTCATCATCAGCGGCCAGGGCGAGCCGTCGAGCCACAAGTACCGCCAGATCAACGAGGTCATCCCGCGCCTTCGCAAGGACGAGCACTACGTCGTCGACGAGAAGCAGCACTCCGTCACGCTGACCGACGACGGCGTCGAGGCTGCGCAGAAGCTCATGGGCATCGGGAACCTGTACGACCCGATCAACCTCGAGAGCCTGCACATCCTCAACCAGTGCCTGCGCGCCCACGCGCTCTACAAGCGCGACGTGAACTACCTCGTCACCGAAGAGGGCAAGGTCATGATCATCGACGAGTTCACCGGGCGCGTGCTGCCCGGCCGTCGATGGAGCGACGGGCTGCACCAGGCGGTCGAGGCGAAGGAGAGCGTGCGCATCCAGGAAGAGACGCGCACGATGGCGACGATCACGTTCCAGAACCTGTTCCGCCTCTACAAGAAGCTCTCCGGCATGACCGGAACGGCCGATACCGAGGCCACCGAGTTCCACGAAACGTACAAGCTCGGCGTCGTCACCATCCCGACGAACAAGCCGATGATCCGCGCCGACAATCAGGACGTCGTCTACAAGACCGAGCGCGAGAAGTTCACGGCGGTCATCGCCGAGCTCCTCGAATGCCACGAGAAGGGACAGCCCGTGCTCGTCGGCACGACGAGCGTCGAGAAGAGCGCCGCCATCGCGAGCCTGCTCAAGAAGAAGAAGGTGCCGCACGCGGTGCTCAACGCCAAGCACCACGAGCGCGAGGCGTTCGTCATCGCCCAGGCAGGCCGCAAGGGCGCCATCACCGTCAGCACCAACATGGCCGGGCGCGGGACGGACATCCTCCTCGGTGGCAACGCCGAGATGATCGCGAAGCTCGAGTTCCGCGAGAGCGGGCGCGATCCGGACAAGGAGCCCGAGGCGTTCGCCGAGGTCGTCGCCAGGCACGAGGACGCTTGCCGGGCCGAGGGCGACGAGGTGCGCAAGCTCGGGGGCCTGCACATCCTGGGTACCGAGCGGCACGAGTCGCGGCGCAGCGACAACCAGCTCCGCGGGCGCGCGGGCCGGCAGGGAGACCCGGGGTCGAGCCGGTTCTACCTGTCGCTCGAGGACGACCTGATGCGCATCTTCGCGGGCGACAAGGTCAAGTCGCTCATGGAGCGGATGGGGATGCCGGACAACGAGCCCATCGTCCATCCGTGGGTCACGCGCAGCATCCAGGACGCGCAGCGCAAGGTCGAAGAGCGCAACTTCGACATCCGCAAGCACCTGCTCGAGTACGACGACGTGATGAACGAGCAGCGCAAGACCGTCTACAAGCTGCGCCAGCAGCTGCTGCTCGGCATCTACAAGCCCGAGATCCTCGACGAGGACGGCAAGCCGACCGGCAGGTTCCGCAACATCCAGGTCGACCCGCGCATCGCCGAAGAGGTGAAGCAGGCGGTGCGCGACATCTTCGTGCACCACGGCACGCCGATCGGGCAGACCGATGGGAAGCCGCCGCCCAAGGACCCCGCGGAGGTCACCGAGATCTACTCGATGGCCTCGCTCCAGCAGGACGTCTACCAGTTCTGGGGCTACCGCTTCGACTACAAGGACGGCGACGGGAAGAAGCCGCAGAAGGTCTACGAGCGGCTCCTGGAGGAGATCCCGCTCAGCCTCACCGAGCAGCGCGATCAGCTGCTCGATCTGCTCGACAGCATCGTCGGCGCCGTCGTCGAAGAGTGCTGCCCGCCCAAGAAGTCGCCCGAGGACTGGGACTGGAAGGGCATCAAGAGCGGCTTCCTCGAGCACTTCGCCGCCAAGGCGCCCGAGGTCGAGCACCTGCACGACCCGGAGCCCATCGCCAAGGTGCTCTTCGAGGCCGCCGAGAAGCAGATGCAGGCCAAGGAGAAGGAGATGGGGACGGAGCTGTTGCTCCGCGTCTTCCGTCACTTCTACCTGGAGGACATCGACCGCCAGTGGGTCGAGCACCTCACGAACATGGAGCACCTGCGCGACGGCATCGGCCTGCGCGGCTACGGCCAGCTCGACCCGAAGAACGAGTACAAGAAGGAAGGCTACGACGTCTTCATCACCATGATGGCGGCCACGAGCAGCAACGTGTGCTCGAAGCTCTTCAAGGTGCAGGTCCGCAAGGAGAACGACATCGAGCGCATGGAGCGCGAGGACGCCGAGAAGCACGCGGCGCAGCAGCGCGCGATGCAGATGCGCCACGGCGGTGAGGTCGCCGGGGCTGACGAGGCCGAGGCTGCCGCGGCAGCCGGCGCCGCTCAGGCCCAGCGGCCTTCACGTCGACCCCAGCCGCAGATCCAGATGCAGCCGGTGCGGCGCGAGGGGCCGAAGATCGGCCGCAACGACCCTTGCCCCTGCGGCAGCGGTCAGAAGTTCAAGAAGTGCCACGGCGCCGCCCTCGAGGACGAGGGCGCCGACGGCGGCGGCGACGACGCGACGGCGTAGCGCCACGCGTTGACATGGCGCGTCAGGCGCGCGAGCGTCGAGCCCCGTGGTCGCCGCCAGGAACAGTGTCGTCGCGCGACGGATCGGCGGGAGCACGGTTCTGTCCGAGGCGCGCGCCACCAGCCCGCTGCGTCTGGTGAGCCCACGCTTCGCCGGAACGTCGTCGGCGTGCGTCTGCCTCGTGACCTTCGGGGGTGGCCTCCTCGACGGTGACGCCATCGATGTGTCGCTCTCGGTCGAGGAAGGCGCGACGCTCGTGGCGTTCACGCAGGCCTCGACCAAGGTGTTCCGCGGCGCGGCGCGGCAGACGCTCACGGCGGACGTGCGCGGGACGCTCGTCTTCTTGCCGCACGCGGTCTCGTGCTTCGAGGGCGCCCGATACACGCAGCGGATCGATGTACGGCTCGCGGGCGGCGGCTCCTGCGTCCTTCTCGACGCATTCACTTCCGGTCGGCCCGCGTACGGGGAGCGCTGGGCGATGGAGGCGCTCGATCTCTGCACCACCGTCCGGCGGGACGATCGCACGCTGGTCCGCGATGGGCTCGTCCTCGACGAAGACGTCGCCGCACGCGCGTCGCCCTACGACGCGTTCGGGACGCTCGTGGCGATCGGCCCGGCGGCACGGGCCGTCGCCGACGGCGTTCTCGCGTCCCCCGTCGTGTCCGCCGGACTGGTAGCCGCGCCCAGCTCCCTCGCATGCGGCGAAGGCGCCATCTGCCGCATCGCCGCCCGCACGCCCGAGGCCCTCTTCGCCGAGGCGCGCCGTCGCCTGCGAAACCTGCCCGACATCGACGCCGTGGATCCCTTTCCTCCCTCCTGAGGCCCCATGCACCTCGCGCCCCGTGACATCGACAAGCTGATCCTGCACGGCGCGGGGTTCCTCGCGCAGAAGCGCCTCGCGCGCGGGCTTCGCCTCAATTACCCCGAGGCGGTCGCACTTCTCGCGACGCAGCTGCTCGAGCTCATTCGCGACGGCAGGAGCGTCGCCGACCTGATGGACGCGGGCAGACGCATCCTGGGCCATCGGCAGGTGCTTCCGGGTGTGCCGGCGATGATTCACGAGGTGCAGGTCGAGGGGACGTTCGAGGACGGCACCAAGCTGGTCACGGTGCACGATCCGATCGTCCTCGCCGACGGCGACCTCGTGCTCGCGCTCCACGGAAGCTTCCTCCCGGTTCCCGAGCTCGCGCTCTTCACGGAGCCCTCGCCTCCACCACCTGCGCAGATGCCGGGCGCTCTCGAAGTGGCGGACGGCCAGGTGACGCTCTACGCGGGAAGGCCGCTGACGACCCTCGAGGTGACGAGCCGCGGCGACCGCCCCATCCAGGTGGGCAGCCACTTCCCGTTCGCCGAGACGAACGCGGCGCTCGAGTTCGACCGCGCCGCCGCAGCGGGCAAGCACCTGGCCGTCCCTGCCGGCACTGCCGTTCGATTCGAGCCCGGCGAGACACGCACGGTCACGCTCGTGGAGAACGCGCCGTGATCCGCCTCGACCGCCGCGTCTACGCCGCGATGTACGGCCCCACGACGGGTGACCGCGTCGCGCTCGGCGATACGGGCCTCATCGTCGAGGTCGAGAGGGACTTCACGCGATACGGCGACGAGTGCAAGTTCGGGGGAGGCAAGGTCCTACGCGACGCGCAAGGGCAGACGCCGGGAGTGGGCGACGCGGACGCACTCGACGTCGTCATCACGAATGCGCTCGTGCTCGATCACACCGGCGTCTACAAGGCGGACGTCGGCATCAAGCACGGGCGCATCGCCGGCATCGGCAAGGCGGGAAACCCGAGCACGATGGAGGGCGTCACGCCCGGGATGATCGTCGGCGTCACCACCGAAGCGATCGCCGGCGAGGGGCTCGTCGTGACCGCCGGCGGCATCGACAGCCACATCCACTTCATCTGCCCGCAGCAGGCGTTCGAGGCGCTCGCGAGCGGCGTCACGACGCTCATCGGCGGTGGGACGGGGCCGGCAACGGGCACGAACGCGACGACGTGCACACCCGGCGGGCGGCACGTGGGTCTCATGCTGCAGGCGACCGACGCGCTGCCGGTCAACATCGGCCTCACGGGCAAGGGCAACACGTCGAAGCCCGAGGGCCTGGTCGATCAAATCCGCGCGGGCGCCATCGGGCTCAAGCTCCACGAGGACTGGGGGACCACACCGAAGACCATCGACTGCTGCCTCGGCGTCGCCGAGGGCGAAGACGTGCAGGTCACCATCCACACCGACACCCTGAACGAGTCGGGCTACGTCGGCGACTCCATCGCGGCGATGAAGGGCCGCACGATCCACACGTACCACTCCGAGGGGGCCGGCGGCGGGCATGCGCCGGACATCCTGCGGGTCGTCGGCGAGGCGAACGTCCTGCCGAGCTCCACCAACCCCACGCGCCCCTTCACGGTGAACACCCTCGACGAGCACCTCGACATGCTGATGGTGTGTCACCACCTCGACCGCCGCATCCCCGAGGACGTCGCGTTCGCCGAGAGTCGCATCCGCGGCGAGACCATCGCCGCCGAGGACGTGCTTCACGATCTGGGCGCCATCAGCATGATGTCGTCCGACAGCCAGGCGATGGGACGGGTGGGAGAGGTCATCTGCCGGACGTGGCAGACCGCGGCGAAGATGAAGGAGGAGCGCGGCCGGCTCGAGGGCGAGACCGGCCAGGCCGACAATCTCCGAGCGCGGAGATACGTCGCGAAGTACACGATCAACCCGGCGATCGCGCACGGCGTCGGGCACCTCGTCGGCTCGGTCGAGGTCGGGAAGTGGGCTGACCTCGTGCTCTGGCGCCCGGCATTCTTCGGCGTGCGGCCGGAGATCGTGCTCAAGGGCGGGTTCATCGCCTGGGCGCAGATGGGCGACCCGAACGCCTCCATCCCGACGCCGCAGCCGTCGTACATGCGCCCGATGTTCGGCGCCCTCGGGCGCGCCACGGGCGCCACGTCCTTCGCGTTCGTGTCGCCGCGCGCCGCACGCGAGGGGACCGTCGCCGCCCTCGGACTGACGAAGCACGTGGAGCCCGTGAGGGGCTGCCGGGGCCTCACCAAGCGAGACATGCGTCTGAACGACACCCTTCCGTCGATGCGCGTCGATCCCGAGACGTACGAGGTATTCGCCGACGGCGCGCTTCTCTGCGCCAAGCCCGCCGCGCGCGTGGCCCTCGCGCGCCTCTACTCGCTGTTCTGATGAAATCGCCCTGGCTGCTCCTCCAGCTCGCCGACGCGGCATTCCCCGCGGGCGGCTTCGCGCACTCCTCGGGTCTCGAGGCGGCGCTCGCCCTGCGACCGGGCATCACCGTATCTCGCTTCCTCGACGAAGCGCTGGCTCAGGCCGCGCGAGCGTCGCTCCCCTTCGTGCGCGCGGCGGCGCAGGGGAGCGCGCTGGAGGCGCTCGACGCGGCGTGCGACGCCACGCTCACGAGTCACGTGGCGAACCGCGCTTCTCGTGCGCAGGGGCGGGCGATGCTTCTCGCCGCGACGCACGTGTGGGACTTGCCGGCGCTCGAGAGATACCAGGGGCCTTCGCACCTCGCCCCGGTCTTCGGCGCCGCGTTCGCCGCGCTCGGCACCGAGGGTGCAGACGTCGCGTTTCTTCATGCCACGACACGCGCGGTGCTCTCTGCAGGCGTGCGCCTGGGGGCCGTCGGCCCGCTCGAGGCGCAGCGCCTCCAGGCGGACGTCGCGGGCAGGCTCGACGCGCTGCTCGCGTCCAGCGTCGGCATTGCCCCCTGCGATGCGGCGCAGACTTCTCCCTTGCTCGACGTGTTCGGGGCGCTGCACGACACGCTCGACGGCCGCCTCTTCCAGTCCTGAAGGTTCGCCATGCATGACCACCACCACGACCATCCGCACGGCCACGATCACCATGACCACGATCACGACGACCACGCGAGCCCGCGGCTCTTCCGCGAGCGTCCGACGCGGAGGCCACGCTCCTTCGTCGAGCGCGCGTTCTCCGTCGGCATCGGCGGCCCGGTCGGGAGCGGCAAGACGGCGCTCGTCCTGTCTCTCTGCCGCAAGCTGCGGGATCGGTTGCGGCTCGGCGTCGTGACGAACGACATCTTCACGCGCGAGGACGCCGAGTTCCTCCACCGTCACGAGGCCCTCCCGGCGGCGCAGATTCTCGCGGTCGAGACCGGAGGGTGCCCGCACGCCGCGATCCGCGAGGACATCACGCCCAACCTCGACGCGCTGGGGCAGCTCATGAAGCTCGCGCTGCCGCCCGAGCTCCTCCTCGTCGAGAGCGGGGGCGACAACCTGGCCGCGCAGTACTCGCGCGAGCTCGTCGATTACACGATCTACGTCGTCGACGTGGCGGGCGGGGACAAGGTCCCGCGCAAGGGAGGGCCGGGCGTCATCACGAGCGATCTCCTGGTCATCAACAAGACCGACCTCGCTGCGCACGTCGGCGCAAGCCTCGACGTCATGACGCGCGACGCCGCCCGCGTTCGACGCGGCGCGCCGGTCGTGCTCGCCCGGGCCAACGTCGGCGACGGGGTGGACTCGGTCATCGAGCACGTCCTCGCCGCCCGACAATCCGCCCTCGACGCGGCTTTTTGATATCCTCCCGGGCCATGAAAGCTCGGGCGTGGACGTGGGCGTGCATCCTGTTGGCGGCGCTGGCGGCTTCGGTCGTCGCGTGCGGAAGCGGCGGCGGCGCGAAGTTCGCCGCGGTGAAGGCTGGCGAGATGCCGTCGGGCGAGAGCTGGGTCGGCGTCTACTACAACCCGGTGTACGGCTACCTCCACATGATCGAGCAGGAGGGCAACATCGTCGGCCGCTGGAAGCGAACCGACGGCAGCCACTGGGGTGAGCTCAGCGGCACCGCCGAGGGCAACGTGCTGCACTTCACGTGGAAGGAGCACAAGTACGGCGGCGTCGGCCCGAGCGCCGACAGCACGGGCAGCGGGATCTTCGTCTACAAGATGGGCGAGAACGACATCCCGGAGCTCGGCGGTCAGTACGCACTCGACGATTCGAAGGACGTCGGCGACTGGCACTGCGTCAAGCAAAAGGGCATGAAGCCCGACATCAACTCGATCAACGGGTCGGGAACCGACAACATGGGCGTCACGCCCGACAACTGGAAGTGAGCGTGTGCCGGTCTCGGCGGCTCTCGAGCGCGATCCCGCCGTCGTAGGCCCGCTCGGGGGGCTGCTGCTCTCGGCGGTGCGCGCGAGCTCGCCGATGCTCGTGGTGCGCGCCGTGCGCTGGTGGCGCGATCTGGCGCGCCTCGGCGTGCGGCTGCCGCTCTTCGTCGTGCACGACCTGGGGCTTCTCTACGGCGCGCCGCGCGAGCAGATCGAGATGGGGCCGCGCGCCGGGGCGGAAGCGGCGATTGCGCGCGTGCCGAAGCTCGCGGATCTGGCGAAGTCCTACCGGCAGGTGGTGGACGAGATCGCGCGCAGCCAGGCGGCGATGCGTGCGTCCTCGATGAAGCTCGGGGACGACCTCGTCGTCGTCGTGCTCGCGCGCGTGCTCTCGAGCGTGGTGCAGCGCCTGCCCCCACGCCCACCGTGGACCGAGACGTTGCCCCTGGACCCCGAGCTCGTGCGCGACCTGGACGGGCAGCTCCCGTCGCTCTTCGCGGCTGTGCCGCGCACCTACGAGGCGGGGGTGCTCGACGCGCTGGCGCGATCGCGGCTTCACGTGCTCACCCTGGCGGACGCGCTGGATCTCGACACGCTGCGCCTGCTGGGGATGCTGGGACCGGAGTCGACGGCGGCGGGCGCGCTGGCGCACGTGGACCTGCTGGCGGCGCTGTCGAGCCCCTCGGCGAACGACATCGTGAACTTCTCGCTCGAGCTCTTGCCCAGCGTGCTGGAGACGCACCGGGCACACGCGGCAGGGACGCACGCCGTGCACGGATACGCTGGCGTGGGCCGGAAGGGATCGATCGACTCGATGGTGCTCACCGAGCTCGCGTGGGACGAGCAGGAGCTGGCGCGCCGCATGGTGGACGGCGAGCTCCTCTTCTACACGCGCGAGCAGGCGCCCGACGAGGCGCGGCGCCTGCACTACATGGTCATCGACGCGTCGGCGTCGATGCGCGGGGAGCGCGAGGTGTTCGCGCGCGGGCTGGCGATCGCACTCGGCAAGAAGCTGCAGCTCGCCGGCGAGGAAGTGTGGATGCGCTTCTTCGACTCGCGCCTGTACGACGTGCAGCGGGCGCGCGAGCGCACGCAGCTGCCGGCGGCGTGGCTGCTCGGGTTCAAGGGGGAGCGCGGGCGCAACCCGGCGCGCGTCTTCGCGCAGCTCGCGACCGAGATTGCGCTCCTGCGCCAGCGCGAGCAGCGCGATCCGGTGATTCACCTCATCACGCACGCAGCGCTGCACGTGCCGCGGCCGCTCGTGCAGGAGGTGAGGCGGCAGGCGCACCTCTTCGGCGTGTTCATCTTGCCGAGCGGTGGGACGCTCGACCTCGAGTGGCTGGATCTGCTCGAGGGCTACGCGGTCGTCGACCACGCCACGCTGCAGCAACGAAGCGCCCGGGCCGCCGCGGCGACCAAGATCGTCGACGAGGCGGCGCGCGTGTCATTGCCGCCGAAGAGCATCGCGCCACCGCCGCCGTCCGCGGCATGAGCTGCGCCAGGGACGCCTCCGTCCGAGGGCGTCATGTTATGTGACATAACATAGGTGGCGGAATAAGAGCAGTCGCACGGCTAGCGGTACTTGCGCTTGCGGCTCTTGCTCCGGTTGCGCGTGGGGCCCACGTCGTGATCGGGGTTGCGCGCAGGCGGCAGGCTTGCCTGCAGCGCATCGCGCACCCGTTCGACCTCGGGGGCGAAACGGCCGGCGAGGCTCTTGTACTTGAGCGTCTGCTCGAGGGCGTCTCGGAGCGCGGGATCCTGCACGGCCGTCCATCGAACGAACAGATCGAACACGGGCACACCGAACCTCACCGCCACGCGACCGGGCGCATCCCCGAGCGCCTCGACGAGCGCCTTGTGCCCCGGCCAGCGTGCGGCCGCGCGCGGTGCATCGCGCACGAGCACGAACGCCTCGTCGAGCCTGTCGAGCACGCCTTGCGCATCCTGCAGCCTCGAGAGCCACGCCTCGTGCGCGAGCGCGCGCACGACGGCCGCCGC
Source organism: Polyangiaceae bacterium (assembly GCA_036393165.1). Classification (GTDB taxonomy): domain Bacteria; phylum Myxococcota_A; class Polyangia; order Polyangiales; family Polyangiaceae; genus Palsa-1150. The sequence goes on from DASVWO010000231.1 coordinate 22,463, forward strand.
GTGGAAGTACCCATCCATCCAGCCGCCCACTTCCGTGACGAGAGCATCTCCTGCGGAGGCTCCGACGCGTGCGAGCCCTTCGATCACCGCATCACGCACGCGGAAGCGCAGGTCATCGGCGCGCGCGTGCAGCTCGGCGACCAGGGCAGCACGGCCTTTCGCGTCGGACGCAGCAGCTCGCGCCGCCACAGCGTAGACCCCGCACACCGGCAAGAACTCGAGCGCCGTCGCTCCCGGCGCGCGGTCGGGTGACAGGCGCGCCATGCCGAGAATCGTCGCGTCCGCCCGTGCTCCCATCGCCCGACACGCTTGCGCGAATGCGTCGGCCAGCTCTGTGTTCATGCGCGTCCCCGGCAGCCTCGACCCTCGAGTGAGCAGGTCATACAGACCCGCCGTCCGCCCCGAAACCGCCTCGGCGAGCGCGCGAGAGAGGGGATCGCCAGACATGGCGAGCCACCATACGAGACCTGCGGTAGACCCGTCCACCGGTCGTCGATACTCTCCATGCGTGCGAGCGCATCACACGAAGAACAAGGGCGACGTCGGCGTCCTGCGGGCGCAGGCGGACCTGGCAGAGAAAGGGTTCGGCGTGCTGCTGCCGCTCACCGAGCACGAGGCCTTCGACCTCGTCGCCTACAAGGGCGGCACCTTCAGCAGAATCCAGGTGAAGTACCGAAGTGCGGTCGACGGTGCAGTGGAGATCCACTTCAGGACGTCATGGGCCGACCGCAAAGGCACGCACTCGTTGCCGATGAACAAGGGCGACGTCGACCTCGTCTGCATCTACTGCCCCGATACGCGCCGATGCTATTACCTGGACCCGAAGTGCTTCGGCACCGCCGTGAAGCTTCGCATCTCTCCCGCTCGCAACAACCAGACGAAAGGCGTCTATCTCGCCGACGACTTCCTCGACATTCCATGGCCCCTTAGCTCAGCCCGGATAGAGCAGGGCCCTTCTAAGGCCAAGGTCGCTGGTTCGAATCCAGCAGGGGCTACCCGAGCTTCACGCAAACGGTTCCGATGAAGGCGACGATTGCGGTCTTCCTTTCGCTCGCGACGACACTGGTGGGGTGCTCGAGCAGCAGCTCGGGCCAAGGAGCGACGAGCGACGCCGGCGAGGGCGACGGCACGGCGGGAGACGCAACGCGCGACGCGAAGGGGGACGGGACGACTCCGGGGGATGGGAGTGGTGCGGACGCGACGGGGGACGCGAGCGAGCAGCAGGATGCCGCGATGCTGGATGCGGGGTGCACGAGGGCGGAGGGGCCCGACGGATCGTGCGCGGTCACGCTGGGGGCGGGGCAGAGCGCGCCGGCGGGGATCGCGGTCGATTCGCAGAACGTGTACTGGACGATTGCGCTCATCGATGGCGGGGGTGCCGTGATGAGCGCGCCCATCGGCGGCGGGGCCGTCGCGACCATCGCGTCGGGGCTGCAGGAGCCGCTGGGCGTCGCGTCGGATGGGGCGCGCGTGTACTGGGCGAACGCCGGGGCGTACGACGTGATGGCCGCGCCGCTCGATGGCGGGGCGCCGGCCGTGGTGCTGACGACCGCGACGAATCCGCAGTACGTGGCCGTCGACGCGACCGGGCTCTACGCGACCACCGTCGGCGGCGCCGTGTGGTTCGCGCCGCTCGACGGCGGACCGCCGACCGTGGTCGTCGCGGGACAGGGGCAGCCGGGGCCCATCGTCCTCGACGACGCAAGCGTCTACTTCACGAACTTCACGGGCTCGGCCAGCGTCGTCGGCGTCCCCAAGACCGGCGTGCCCGAGGGAGGGGCGCCGCTCGTCATCGCGTCGAACGAGGCGCAGCCCTTCGGAATCGCCATCGACGCGACGCGCGTGTACTGGACGGCGCTCGGAAGCGGCAGCGTGCGCGCCGCCCCCAAGACGGGCCTCGGCGACTCCGGTGCGCCGACGGTGCTGGCGATGGGACAGGCCTCACCGAGCGGGGTCGCCGTGGACTCCACCAACGTGTACTTCACGAGCGACGTCGGCGCGGGTGCGCTCTTCACCGTGCCCGTCGCGGGGGATACGCCGGCCACCTTCGTCGCGAATCAGACGTATCCGTTCGCGGTCGTCCTCGACGCGCGCAACGTGTACTGGACAGACTTCACCGCCGGTGGCTCGGTGCAACAGGTCGCCAAGTAGCGCGAGGGAGCGAACGGCTCAGGCGATGCGACGACGCGTGGTCCGCGCGGGGGCGGTCGCGCCGTGCAGCAGCCCGTCCACGTCGATCCCCAGCGCCTCGCAGAGCTGATGCGCCACGAAGAACGAGGGCCCGAGCTCCCCACGCTCGAGGCGCGCAATGTAGTTCGGCGAGAAGCCCGCCGCAGCTGCCAGCTCTGCCTGGGTCCACCCCACCGACTGGCGGGCGCGTCGCACCGACTCGCCGACTGTGGCCGCGAAGGCCTTGGGGTCGTCGTTTCGCACCGGTCTCACCGATGCG
>DASVWO010000232.1:0-7084 GCA_036393165.1 Polyangiaceae bacterium
CATCGCCTGGATGGCGTCGACGAGATCCTCCCCCGTCTCCCCCGCAAAGACTGACCATTGGTTCCATCTCGTCGAGCGACGGGAATTTCCGTGATCGCGACGTGTTCGACGCCGCATGAGCGGGTCAGCATGCAGGGCGTGGGCGCGCGAGGAGTTCGGACATGCAAGGCTAGGCGACGAGCGTCGGACGACACGCGCCGTGGCGATGGCAGCCACGGCGCTGTCCCGGCCCGGAGGGCGCGTATCAGACGTCTTCATCGACGATGCGGAGCGCCAGGGAGCCTACGACTTCCTGGAAAGCGACGCGGTGCACGCCGACGCACTGATGGCGGCGATGGGTGAGGCGTGCGCGCGGCGATGTGCCGACCATCGGTACGTCTTCGTGCCCGTGGACGGCAGCAGCTTGAGGCTCACCGACAGGTACTGGGCGAAGGACTTCGGCGCCGTCGGCCCATTCCAGGCCGGTGCGCGGGGCATCAAGTTCGTCGATGCGATCGCAGTCTCGCCCGTCGGCGTGCCGCTCGGATGCTTCTCCATCCGCTGGTGGACTCGGCGTGCCCCGGTTGGGCAACGTCGGCCATGCAACGTGTTGGTTTCTGAGAAAGAAACGCAGCACTGGCTCGATGCCATCGACGACGTGCGCTCACGGCTGCAGAGTGATGCCGGCGAGACGCGCGCCTGGTTCCAGCTCGATCGAGAGGGCGACGCATGGTCGAAGCTCAACCACCTGTCGAGCGGGCACGACCTGTTCACCGTGCGTGCCGCCTGGAATCGCCGCGTGTGCACCGCGCATGGCCGGTCGTATCTTCGCGAGGTTCTTCGCCGACGCGCCCCGTGTGGGTCGTACCTGTTGGAAGTGCCCGATGGCCGCCATCGCACCGAGCGACTGGCTTGCATGGAGACTCGTGCGGCGACCGTCACGCTCGATCTGCGCGACAAGAGGACCGACAAGCGCTGGGCGTTGACGCTCAATGCGGTCTGGACGCGCGAGGTCGGCACCACGCCTCGCGGCGAAAACCGCCTGGAATGGCTGCTGCTGACCAACGCCAGCATCCACACGCCGGCCGACGTCGATCTCGTCGTGCGCGGGTACGCGCAGCGCTGGCGCATCGAGGACTTCCACAAGGCGTGGAAGAGCGGCGTCTGCGATGTCGAGAGCACCCAGCTCCGCACCAGCGCACACGTGATCAAGTGGGCTACCCTGCTCGCAGCAGTGGCCTCACGCGTCGAACGCCTCAAGCACCTCGCACGAGAAACACCAGATGCTCCGGCGAGCGTCGAGCTGTCGACGGCGGAGATCGAGGCCACGCTGCTGCTCAAACGACAACACAAGAAGCGCACCGAGACCGTCCCTGACTCGATGCCCACGATCGCTCAGGCAACGCTGTGGATCGCTCAACTCGGCGGCTACACCGGCAAGTCATCGGGCGGGCCACCCGGCTCCATCACCATCGGTCGCGGCCTCAGAGACGTGCTCGTCGCCGCGAAGGTCATCGAAGGGCTTCGACCGCCGAAGAAAAAGCGATGAATGCTCAGACTTCTCGGCACGGGGAGTCTGCTCTTCGCCCTGATGCTGACGAGTGCCGGGTGCGCCGGCTCGTCGGATTACATGACGAAGGCGCGGTCGGCGGCGCCTCTTGCGGCTCCGGCCGATCGCGCGATGGTCGTGTTCGTCCGACCGTCGGGGATGGCGTTCGCGATCAACTTCTCGATCGTCGATCAGAATGGCCGCTGGCTCGGCGACGCGGTCTCGCAGTCGCACTTCGCCGTGGCGCTGCCGCCGGGCGAGTACACGTTCGTCGGCTGGGCGGAGAACACCGATCTGGTGAAGGCCACCGTCGCCGCGGGGCGCATCTACTACGTCGAGGTCTCCCCGGCGCTGGGGGCACTGTACTCCCAGGTGTCGCTCGAGGCGCTCACGCCGCGTAGCTCCGATTGGAGCGAGCTGCCTCACTGGCTCGAGGGGACGACGCGACTCGAGCCGCTACCCACGGGCGCCGCGTACATGGATCAGCGGCACGCCGATGCGATGAAGCGCGTCGCGTCGGCCAACGAGAACTGGTCGGACATGTCGCCCGATGACCGCGCGCAGCGCACGCTGCGCGAAGCCGACGGCGTCCCCGGCACCGAGCTTCCCGTCGCGTCGTCGAAGTAATTGTCAGTGCGGGGCCTCGAGCTCGTTGCGACGCTCGCAAGCGTGGGTCACGGAATGCACCGAAACGCGCGCGGGCCTATGCCGAGTAGCAGACGTCCGCGCCGCCCCAGTAGCAGGATGCGACGCCTTCTGACACGCCGCGCATGCCAGCGCCAGCGCGGATACGGACTCACCCGATTCCCATGACGAAGGCGAGGGCTCGCGATAGCCCCAGCATCGTCTCTTCGTCGAGGACGCCGATGCGCGCACCGATCTTCTCCTTCCGAACCGTGACGACCTTGTCGGCCATGATCTGCGAGCGCTGGTGCAACCCGTTTCGAGGCGAGGGTTCCACGGTCAGCCGGAGCAGAGGCGCGTCGAGCAAGGTCGACGTGACGAGGCACACGACGACCGAAGCGTGCGTGTCGTTCAGCAGATTGGTCTGGACGACGACCGCGGGACGAGGCTTGCCGTAGTCCCCGGTCACCGCGACGGTGACGACGTCACCCCGCTTCATTTCCAGTCGTCGAGGTCTGCCAGCGCCTCGATGTCCCGGAGGGCCTCGTCCTCGGCAGGAGAGCGCGAGACGAGGAGAGATTGCCGGCGAGCTTCGCGCCGCAGAGAGGGGGAGGTCGCGTCGGGCACCCAGATCTGGACCTGACGCATCCCGGCGGCGCGCATGCGATCGCGGTAGGCGCGCATCTTGTCGCTCGCCGACTTGCGGCGCGGCTTGCGCTGTCGTGGCGTCCGTCGTCGCGTGCTGCCGTCCATGGGGACAGAGTGTAACTAGTTACCGTGCGGGAGCAAGCTGCAGAGCAGGGTGACGTGCTTCCCGCGGGCGAGCACCGTCTGAGGGTCCTCACCCTTGCGACGCTCGCGCTCTTGACCGCTGTCCCGAGGCACTCACTCGGGGCGGATCCACAACCAGACTCGATGCCGTGCACCGATGGGGCACCGCCGGCGGGCTATCACGTCGAGCACCACGTTGTCGGCCTGATTGTGGGCGGCATCGGAGCCGCGGTGTTTGGTGTCGGGGCCGTCATGGCGATCGGTGGGTTCGCGGCCAAAGACGACAGTGACGGTGTTGCGCGCGCGATGGGACGGGGCGGTCTCATTGGAGCGACCTCGCAGATCGGCCGTCGCGCTCGACGCGAGCGGCCTCCGCGTTTCATTCTGAGCTGGGCCAGATGCGCGTCGCCCTGAAAGCCGCCCGCCTCGCCAGCTTGCTCTTCATCATCGGCGCCATCGCCACCGCTTGCGGAACTGGGAGTAGCAGCGCCGCTGGCGGCTGCAGCGCCACCAATTTCTGTGCTTGCGGCAACTTTTGCCTTTCGACGTGTCGATGCGGGGGCGGCGCTTGCCCTCTGACGCAGGCCTGCGAAGGTGCTGCGTGTCCAAACTCTTGCCCCTCCGGCGAGGGCGCAGGGCCGCCTCGACGCGCTGGAGCAGCCGCTCCAGCTCGGCAATCAGGACATGGCAATGCGCCTGCCCTCAGTGCAGTCCCTCTCTGCACGCCCTCGCTCGCGACAGGAGAAAGGCGCGCTCACGTTGGTTCTCGGTCATCGAAGCCGCGCGCTCGAACTCGGCACGCGCTTCGTCATGCCGACCGAGCTTTTCGAGGACGTCGCCCCGCGCGCCCGGCAATAGGTAGTAGTTGCGCAGGGAGGGTTCGCCGGCGAGGTCATCGACGCACTCGAGGCCCGCCTCTGGGCCGAACGCCATCCCCACCGCGACGGCGCGATTGAGCGCGACGACGGGCGAATGCGTGACCTCGACGAGCGCGTCGTAGAGCGCGACGATCTTCTTCCAGTCCGTCTCCTCGGCGATGCGAGCGCGTGCGTGGCAGGCGACGATGGCCGCTTGCAACGTGAACGGCCCGAGCGGCTGCGCGAGAGCTTCGGCCCGCGCCATCGCGGCAAGCCCGCGTTGAATGAGCAGATGATCCCACCGCGCGCGATTTTGCTCGGTCAGCGGGATGGGAGCGCCCTTGGCATCGACGCGCGCTCGAAAACGCGAAGCGTGCAGTTCCATCAGGGCGACCAGACCATGCGCTTCGGCGACGTCGGGAACGAGCGCGGCGAGGATGCGGCCCAGGCGAAGCGCGTCCTCGCATAGCTCGACGCGCATCCAATCGTCGCCCCTCGTAGCGGCGTAGCCCTCGTTGAAGATCAAGTAGACGACATCGAAGACCGACGGCAGCCGTGCCGCGAGCTCATCACCACGCGGTACCTCGAACGGCACGCGCGCCTCGGAGAGCGTCCTCTTCGCGCGCACGATTCGCTGCGCGATGGTCGGCTCCGGCACGAGGAACGCGCGCGCGATCTCGTCGGTCGTGAGGCCGCCGAGGAGGCGAAGTGTCAGCGCCGTCCGCGCCTCCGTCGACAGCACCGGGTGACACGCGACGAGGATGAGCCGCAACAGGTCGTCGCCGACGTCTTCGTCGAGCGCCGTCTCGATGTCGGGGGCGCGCACGAGCTCGGCATCTCGCTCGACGACTTCGTGCTTGCGAGCCGTCATGTCGGTGCGACGCAGATGATCGATCGCGCGGTTCTTCGCCGTCGTCATGAGCCACGCGCCGGGGTTGTCGGGGATGCCCGTCGTCGGCCAGCGCTCCAAGGCGACGACGAGCGCTTCCTGCGCGAGATCCTCGGCGAGCTCGAGGTCGCGCACGACACGCACGAGGCCACCGATCAACCTGGCGGACTCGATCCGCCAGACCGCTTCGATGGCCTTTCGTGTCGCGCGCGTCTCGGGATCGCCGCTCATCACGCCATCTTTTGCGCACCAAAGTCCGCGGCCTCGAAGATCGGGCGGATCGTCACTTCGGCACCGTCGTCGAGAGGGGAGCGTTTCACCCACTCGATCGCCTCGTCGATCGATTTCACCTGCCAGATCATGTAGCCCGCGACGATCTCCTTGGTCTCGACGAAGGGCCCGTCGATGACCGTCCGCTTGCTTCCCTCGAAGCGCACGCGCTTGGCCTTCGTCGTCGGCGTGAGCCCCTGGCCGTCGAGCATGACGCCGGCCTTCACCAGCTCCTCGTTGTACTTCGTCATCTGCTCGATGAGCTCCGTGGGCGGCATCACGCCGGCTTCGGACTCGCGATTGCCCGGGACGAACACCATCACGCGGATCGTCGGGTCCTCACCCGCCGTCGGCGGCCGCCAGGTGAAGATCTGGCGGATCGTCACCTCGACGCCACCGTCGAAGGGGGCACGCTTCAGCCAGTCGACCGCCTCATCCATCGAGCGCACCTGCCAGATCCAGTAGCCAGCGATGAGCTCCTTGGTCTCGAGGAACGGCCCGTCGACAACCGTCCGCTTGCTTCCCTCGAAGCGCACGCGCTTGGCCGTCGACGTCGGCATCAGCCCCGCACCGTCGAGCACCACGCCTGACTTCGCGAGCTCCTCGTTGTACTTCGCCATCTTCTCGATGGCCTCCTGCTTCGGCCTCACGCCGGCTTCGGTATCCTTGTTTCCGGGGCCGAACACCATCACGCGCATAGGACTGCTCCTTTGTGAGTGGTTACGGACGCTTTCCTTGGCGTCCGTACAGGCGACGAACGAGCCCGAGCCGGATCGACACGGGCTCGAAAGAAGTTTTTTCCAGCGAGCAGCCTACTCCGAGCGAGCGGCCAGCACGCGGCAGTTCATGATGCTCAGCGATCGGCGACGCGCTTCTTGAGCTCCGCGATGTCCAGCTCGCACCGCTCGACACGGGGGCGAAGGTCGTGTGATGCGCGGAGGACCCCTGTCATCTCGCTCACTGCGCCGGCCAGATCGGTGACGGCCGTCGCGGTGCGAATCTCACTCTCCACGATTCGCCGCGACAGCTCGTCGCGCAGCGTGTCGATGCGTCCCGACAAGTCCTCGCGAAGTGTCTCGAGCCGCACGTTGGTGGCGTCGATGCGAGCCGACAGGTCGGTACGCGTCAGGCGTACTTCGTCACGGATGTTCTTGAGAATCTCGATCGTCAGGTCCGTGGGTTCCAAGGGAGCCACCTCCTGATTATCGCGCCTCAGCAACGCGTGCGCCAACGGCAGTGTCCCGGGACAGATCGGTTCGCGAGGTCGGCCGTGCGCGCCTCAGCCCGCGTGCGCGAAGCGGCAGTGGCGCGATCACGCGCGCGATCGTGGCGCCTTCACACGCCTCGCCCGGCGGGCCCCCGCAGCGGCGATGACTGTGGTCAGGCGCTCGATCGCCGCGGTCAGGTTCTGCACGTCCTCGCGCGTGGGCTGCGTGAAGGGGGCCTCGGGTCGCGCGCTGCTCGCGCGTGCCGTCGTCGATGCGTTGCCCGGGGGCACCTGCAAGAGCCGCAGATCGCGCCACATCTCGACGATCTCGTCGTCGGTCAGTCGGTCAGCCTGGCGCCGGCTCACGACTCCCTGGGCAACCATGTCCGAGCGTCCGCTTGGACCCTGCGCTTCAGCGCTTGGCCCGCCGAGGACGTCGCTTCGACAGCCTGTCCAGCCGGCGTTCGATGCTCGCGAGACGGACGAGATCCCGCGTGCGGCCGCGCGCGATCGCCGAGACGAGCCGGTCCATGCGGCTCGAGATGCCCAGGAGCGCGTCTTCGAGGCGCTCGAAATGCCTGGTGTGCACCTCGAGAACGGTGACGACGCGCCCTAGCGAGTCCTCGATGCCCTCGAGCCGGCCATCGATTCCGGCGAGCCGCTCGTTGGTCTCGCGCTGCGCGCGCTCGAGCTTTCCCACGCGACGCGTCGTCAGGTCGATCACAGTCATGTCTGTACCCTCGCTCCTTCCGGCCGGCAAACCTGCGGCTCACCCTCCTATCGGCCGGTCGCGGGCTACAGTTGCGCCAACACGGCATACGCCGTGAGCTACGTTGGAGCGGATGCGCGTCGCCCTGAAAGCCGCCCGCCTCGCCAGCTTGCTCTTCATCATCGGCGCCATCGCCACCGCTTGCGGAACTGGGAGTAGCAGCGCCGCT
>DASVWO010000233.1:0-2006 GCA_036393165.1 Polyangiaceae bacterium
CGTCGGATAACCCCCCTCGCCGATGCAGCGCCGGATCGCGAACCAGGTGGTGCCCCAGATGCACGCCACGACGGCGTACACGACGGCGACGCGCGCGCTCATTCTGGTGTGCCGTCAGTCCACCAGCGTGCCCTTGGTCGACGGCACGCCGCTCGCGCGCGGCTCGACACGCACCGCCTCACGCAGCGCGCGGGCGAGCGCCTTGAAGCAGATCTCGACGATGTGATGCAGGATCTCCCCGCGGTGCAGGACGACGTGCAGGTTGCACGCCGCCCCGCGCGCGAACGCCTCGAAGAACACGGGCGCCAGCTCGACGTCCCAGGTGCCGAGCTTCGCTCCGCGCGGGAGGTCCACCTCCCAGACGAAGTGGGCGCGGCCCGACAGGTCGAGCGTGCACGTGGCGCGCGCCTCGTCCATCGGCAACGTCGCCCATCCGTAGCGGACGATGCCCGCCTTGTCGCCGAGCGCCTTCGACACGCACTGGCCGAGCACGAGCCCGAGGTCCTCGGTCGTGTGGTGGCCGTCGATCTCGACGTCACCGCTCGCTCGCACCGTCAGGTCGAACAGACCGTGGCGCCCGATCTGCTCGACCATGTGCGTGAGAAAGGGCAGGGGCGTCTGCACGTCGGTGCGGCCCGTGCCGTCGAGCTCGAGCGTCACCTCGATGCTCGTCTCCTTGGTCGTTCGCGTGGAGCTGGCCGAGCGGCCCATCGGGGACATCCTACCCCGTCAGGCGCGCGCCCGTCGCTTTCCCGCGACGAAGAGAGCGACGCCCAGCGCGTTGGCGCCGACCACGAGCCCGCTCACCTTGAGGCCGAAGGTCGCCCGGCTCTCGACCGCGACGATGGGAAACACAGCCAGCACGATGAAGAGGAGGGTCATGAGCAACCCCGACGCGGACGCAGCGCGCAGCAGCAGCGACACATGCGGGAGGCCGCGACCGAAGATCGGGATCGCGAACATGACGACGTAGGTGAGCGCGTAGGCGACGAGCGCGACGCTCGAGAAGAGCTGGTACGCCTCCTGGTGCCCGACCCCGGAGAGGCCGGCGACCGCCAGCACCGCCGTCACCACCGCGACGAAAAGGATCGAGTTCGTCGGCACGCGCGATCGCGGGCTCAGGCGCGTGAACCACGCGGGCAGCAGACCGTCCCATCCGGCCACCATCGGGAGGCGCGTGATGCCCGCGAACGCCGCCGTGCCCCAGGCGAGCAGCGTGAGGTTCATCAGGACGAGCACGACCGTCGCCGCGTGGCGCGCCGCCCCCATGCCGCCCGCGGCGAGACTGAGGACCTGCGGGATTGGCGCGATGAGGTCGATGTCGGCGGGCGCGACGAACGCCAGCACCGCGCTCGTTCCGAGCAGAAACATCACCGTGACGAGTGGGGCAGCGAAATGCACCGAGCGCGCGAAGCTCCTCTCCGGCCTGCGCGACTCGCCCGCGAAGATGGCGACGTACTCGAAGCCGCTGAAGGCGCCGAAGCCCATCTTGGCGAGGATGTTCACGCCGAAGAGCGTCGGCGGCGGCGGCTCGATGCGCAGCGCCTCCGCCCGCAGCGGCCTGCCGAGCACCAGCGCCACGATGGGGAGCGCGAGGAGCATGGCGTACGCCGCGAGTCGCACGATGCCCCCGGCATTGTGAACGCGCTTGCCGACACGCAGACCGGCCATCGCCGCCAGCGCGAGGCACGCGATCACCACCAGGCTGGTGCCGATGGTCACGACCGAGCTTCGCCCGAGCTGCTGCATCGGCTCGAACGCGTATCCGAGCTGGACGACGATCTCGAGCCCGAGGGACGCCAGGAGGACCACGGCCCAGAGCCACAGGTTGAACGCCACGAGGAACCCCGTGGCCTCGCCGAACGCGAGCTTCGCCCACTGATAGAGGCCCCCTTCGAGCGGTGCCCAGCGGTTGAGCAGGAGGACGACCGCGACGAGCGGCACGAAGAAGAGCGCCGCGGCGACCACCCAGTAACAGAGGTGCGCCGGCCCGAGCTTCCCCGCCG
>DASVWO010000234.1:0-14828 GCA_036393165.1 Polyangiaceae bacterium
CGACCGAGGCGCGAGGAGCGGGCTTCTACGACCGCATGTGCGCCGTGTGCCACGGAACGCGGGGGCAGGGCTACGTCGCCGACAACGCGCCGGCCATCACCAACCCGCGCTTCCTGTCGATGGTCACCGATGCGTACCTGGACACGGCCATCGGCAACGGCCGCGCTGGCACCACCATGTCTGCCTGGTCGCGCATGCGATCAGGGCCGCTCGGTTACCCCGAGGTCACGGCGGTCGTCGCGTACCTGAGGACCTTCGAGACGCTTCCCAAGGCGGCGGGAGACGACACGCCGTCCAAGGGGGACACGCACCGAGGGGAGAAAGTGTACGCCACGCAGTGCATCGGCTGCCACGGGGAGCACGGCACGGGCGGACCCTACGTCCACATCGGCAACCCGGACCTGCTCGGGTCGGCGGGCAACGGAATGCTCCGGACGACGATCCACGACGGGCGTCCGGGCACGCCGATGCCGAGCTTCGCCGAGAAGCTGAGCAAGAGCGACATCGAGGACGTCGTCGCGCTCCTGCGTCTCTGGCAGGGCCAGGCTCCGCCGGCGCCGATGGCGACGCCCGGCAAGATGCCTCCTCTCCCGCTCGGCGCCATTCCGCTGCACCCCAACGGACCGGAGCCGGAGGGCTTCAAGCCTTCACCCGCCACCACGCCCGGCGACATCGTGAAGCGCGAGCTGGATCGCGGCGCCAAGATGGGCCTCCTCGATGCGCGCGCGCCCTCGGATTACATCGGCGAGCACATCACCGGCGCCGTCAGCGTGCCCTTCTACGATCCGGACCCGTACATCGCTCAGCTCCCGCACGACGCGTGGCTCGTCTGCTACTGCGCCTGTCCGCATGCCGAGTCGGGACAGCTCGCGCGCCGGCTGACCGAGAAGGGGTTCACCAAGGTCACGATCCTCGACGAGGGGCTCGGCGTGTGGCGCGCGCGGAAGTACCCGACTTCCGCCGGGCTCGACCCGTAGCGCACGCCACGAGGGCCGCGGCGAGCCAGCCGCCCAGCGGATCGGAGCCGCCGCACGCCCCCACGACCGTGCACGAACACCCGGGAGTGTTGAGCGGCGGCGTGAGCGAGCGCGCAGCGTCGGGCGTGCCCCCGTCGGTGGCGGAGTCGACCTGAGGACTGCCCTCGTCAGCTCCCGCATCCACCGGCGCGGCGTCCTGCCTGCCGCCTCCGTCCTGAACGCCTCCATCGTCCGTGGGACCCGACTGCACGATGTTCACGGTGGCCGTCGCCTCCGCACCGTAAGCATCCACGACGAGGATCGTGTCCTGTTCGGGCGCGATGCTGCTGGCGACGTACACGCCGGTGTCCACGTCGATCGACGACGTCGACGTGACCGTCGACGTGCCGAAGGTCCAGGCGAAGGGCGACGGACCGCCGCTGGCCATGAAGTGCACCGTCTGCCCGACGCCCACGGTCACGCTGGCAGGCGATACGACGAGCGTCGGCGTCGCGCTCACGGCAGTCAGTGCCGACCACGACGCGAGGTAATGGCCATCGCCACCGTAGACCGCGACGATCTGCGCGTTGCCCGAGAGGCCGGGTGGCGCGTGGGTCATGAGCGTCGCCGTTCCACCTTCGGTAGGCATCGTGACGGGCGTCACCGGCACCGTGCCCAGGGGCCCCGAGAGATCGATGCCGCCGCCGCTGACCTCCGTGTAGTAGAAGAACGTGACGCTGCCGGATAGCGGGGTCGACGTGTCCGCGGACGTGATCGTCGCGTCGAGCTCGAGAGGCGCTCCCTCGACCGTCCCCTGCGCGCTCGCCGCGAGCGTGGTCGACGTAGGCACGAGCGACTTCCAGGCGCCCACGAGGTTCGCAGCGTCAATCGATCCGATGCCGGTCACCCGATCGTAGTTCGGCGTGCACTTGTACCCGTACTGATAGGGCGGCGACGACGGGCAATCCGGGGTGCCGGCCTGACAGGGCACGATGTTGTCGCCCTCGGTGATGTCGTGAAACGCTTCCGGCGCGCTCGAGGACAGCGCGTAGAGGACGGGGTTCACGTTGCCCAGACCGGGCTTCGCCGAGCCGATGGCCTGGTTGACGAGCGCGAGAATCCCGGCGAACGACGGTGCCGCCACGGAGGTCCCGCCGATCTGCACCAGACGCCCACTGGACACGATCACGTACGGCACGGTGAACGACGACGCGCTGAGCGCCACGTCCGGCACGTCTCGCGCCCCGTCGGTGGGCGTCAGGCCCGCCTGCCAGTACGGCTTGGCGAACACCTTGCTCGATCCGCCGCCACTCGCCGCCATCGCGCCGCCGTTGTGCACGGAGGCGCTCGTGTCGTTCCAGCCCGCCTCCGGGATGTACGAGAGGGCGTACCCGTTCGCGCCGAAGTACATCGAAGCGGGTTGCGCGATGATGTCGGTCCCGCCGACGCCGGTCACCGTCGGAATGTCGGCCGGAAAGTCGACGCTCATCCCGAACGTGCCCTCGGTGCCACCGTAGTCGCACGTCGCCGCGCCGTCGTCTCCGGACGAGGTGATGAGGGTGATGCCGAGCATCGCCGCGACGTCGCCCATCGTCTCGTAGAAGATCGCCTCGCTCGGCGTCGCCTGGTACTCGCAGTAGCCGTAGCTGAGGCTGATGATCGGCGCGATCGCGTTCTCGAGCGCGTAGTAGACCGAGTCGAAGACGCTGTAGCTCTGGTTGTCCCCGGTGTGCACGAAGACGATGGTCGCGTTCTTGGCGACCGCACCGGACCACTCGACGTCGAGCTCCGCCTCGACGAAGTCGTTGGCGCTGACGTATGCGTTTCCGCTTCCCGGGACGAGCACGTCGGTCAGCTGGGGCGCCGGCCAGCCGAAGGTGCTGCGGAAGGTGGCGACGTCCGACGCGTCGATGGAGGTCTGCCCGGCGATCGCGATCGTCTGCCCGGTGCCGTCGATGCCGGAGGCGTAGAGAGGGCTCACGTCGTAGACGACCGCGAAGTCGGGCGGCGACATCTCGTAGGTGGAGCTGCCCTGCGGCCTGTAGTCGGGCACGATGCGCGTGCGGGCCGGCGGCTTCGGACGGAAGTCGTCCGCGCCGTGCACGCCAACGATCACGGGCGCGAGCTCGGCGGGAATCGAGGGCGCCTTGCTCATCGCGAAGTGCGTCTCGCCGTCCACCACGTAGCGGTGCATCTCGGTCGCGAACGCGCGCTCCACGCGATCGACCCTGCCGCTGAAGAACACGCGCAATCCGGTGCGCGCGGTTCCGGTCACCTCGAGCCCTCGGTCGCGCAGCCACGCGACGACGCGTTCGATGTCCGCGGGACGCGCTCCGAAACGATCCGCCACCCGCTCGGGGGTCAGCCAGCGGTGGTAGAGGGGCGAGGCAGGATCCTGCAGCGATGCGATGAACGCATCGCGCTCGTGCTTGGTCCCCGATGGAGCGAGGAGCACCGACATGTTCTCGAGCTGCGCGCCCGGCGCCATACGGCCGAGCTCTCGCTCGGGGCGCGCCCTGGGGCTCAAGCTTCCCGCGAGTTGCACGACGCCGTGCGTCGCGGGCGAATCACCCGGCGGCTGTTGCATGCACGCGGCAGCCGCCGCGAACGCGACGAGCAAGGCCCGAGGGCCGGTCGCCGCCGCGCGGACTGCCATCGTGCGAATCCTACGATCTGCGCGCAGCACGGGACAGGCAACGCAAAGTGTGCGAGATCGGCCGCAATGAGACGCGCGTTTCTCCTTGCCCCTTGTCTCGTCGTCGCGTGTGCCAGCGAGCCGCCGCCGGCGCCCGTCAGCTTTCCGATCCAGGTGCCCACGCAGGCCCCCCCGCCCACTCAGGCGCCTGCGGCCCCGGACGACGGGCCGCTTCGCGCCAAGATCGCCCAGTTCGTGCCCGCCGTGATCACCGCCGACGTATCGTCGCTCCCCGAGCCCGAGAAGCAGGCGATGCAGAAGATCATCGCTGCCGCCAAGCTCCTCGATCCGGTGTTCGACCGGCAGGCGTGGGCGGGCAATCCGCCGCTGCGCACCAAGCTCGCGGCCGACGCCAGCGATCACGGCAAGGCGCTCCTCGCGTACTTCGACCTGATGCGCGGTCCGTGGGACCGACAGGATCACTTCAAGCCCTTCGCCACCGACCAGGCGCATCCCGCCGGCGCAGGGTTCTATCCGGAGGACCTGACGGCGGACGCCTTCAAGACGTACATCGCGGCGCACCCCGAGAAGAAGGACGCCCTCGAGAGCCTCACGACCGTCGTGGTTCGCGACGGTACGGACCTCAAGGCGGTTCCCTACTCGCAGCAATACGCCGACTGGCTCAAGCCCGCGGCCACGCTGCTCGTCGAGGCGGCGGGTACGACGCAGAACAAGTCGCTCGAGAAGTTCCTCACCTCGCGCGCGGCGGCGTTCGCGAGTGACGATTACCGGCAGAGCGACAAGGACTGGATGGACCTCGACTCGCGCGTCGAGCCGACCATCGGGCCCTACGAGACGTACGAGGACGACCTGCTCGGCCTCAAGGCGTCCTTCGAGGCCTACGTGACGGTGAGTGACCCTGCCGCCTCGGCGAAGCTCGCGCACTACAAGAAGCTGCTGCCCGACATGGAGCGCAACCTGCCCATCCCGGCAGGGGCGCACGGAAAGCGCGGAGGGGACAGCCCGATCCGCGTCGTCGATCTCGTCTTCACGAGCGGCGAGGCACGCACGAGCGTCCAGACGATCGCCTTCAACCTCCCGAACGACGAGGCGGTCCGCAAGGAGAAGGGCGCCAAGAAGGTGCTCCTGCGCAACCTCATCGAGACGAAGTTCGATCGGATCATGCGCCCGCTCGCCGAGAAGATCATCGACCCGTCCCAGACTTCTCTGCTCTCGGCCGATGCCTTCTTCGACGAGACGCTCTTCCACGAGCTGAGTCACAGCCTCGGGCCCGCCTTCGTGAAGGACAGCGGGGACAAGAAAGAGGTGCGCGTCGCTCTCGAGTCCGACTTCTCGGCCATCGAAGAGTGCAAGGCCGACGTGATGGGCGTCTACAACGTGCTCTACCTCGTCAAGCGCGGGGAGCTACCCAAGGAGCTGCACGATCGGGCGCTCGTGTCGTACTTCGCGGGCCTCTTCCGGAGCACGCGCTTCGGAGTCGCCGAGGCGCACGGGCAGGGCGCCGCCTTGCAGATCAACCGCTACCTCGAGGAGGGTGCGGCCAAGCTCGACCCCTCGACCAACAAGCTGACCGTGGATCTCGCGAAGCTCGAAACCTCGATCGGCAAGCTGGTGCACGACCTCTGCGTCCTGCAGTGGAACGGCGACAAGGCGGGGGCCGACGCGCTCCTCGCCAAGTACGGCGTGGCGAGCGACACGATGAACGCCGTCATGACCGGGCTCGACTCCATCCCCGTGGACGTGAAGCCCATCTACCCCGTCGCCGGCGAGGCCGCGCCCTAGACCTTGCGCGACTTCTCCTCGATCTCACCGTCGGCGAAGGCGCTGCTCCTGGTGCGGGCGCAGACGGCGCTCCCATTCGCCCGGCGCGCGGCGGAGCTGCTCTGGGGCGCAGGCGCCGTGGAGCAAGCCGAGCGCGACACGGCGTCCACGGCGGGGGCTGCAGGCAGGAGAGACCATTTCGAGCGGCGCGCCCGGAGCATCGACGCAGCCATCGAGACCGTCGGATCACCCCGCATCCTGGAGCTCGCCGCGGGGCTGTCTTTCCGCGGGCTCGACATGGCGGAGCGCCGTGCTGACGTGTTCTACCTCGATACGGACCTTCCCGAGACGGCCGCGATGAAGGCCGACCTCGTGGCCCAGCTTCACCCGGAGCCGCTGCGCGGCAGGCTCCTCGTGAGGGCGCTCGACGCGATGGACGGCGACGCCGTCCGCGCCACCGTCGACCTCCTGCCGACAGGTCCCATCTCCATCGTGCAGGAGGGCCTCCTCATGTACCTGGACGACGCAGAGAAGGCGGCCCTCGCCGCGATCGTGCGCGGGGTTCTGCTCGAGCGCGGAGGAGCCTGGATCACGGCGGACGTCTACGTGCGCAGTGTCATCCGCCCGCAGCGCGACGAACGCACGACGAGGTTCCTCGAGCAGCACAAGGTGGAGGAGAAGAAGTTCGCGGATTTCGCGTCCGCGGCGACGTTCTTCGAATCGCACGGATTCGCCGTGGCGCATCGCCTGACCCCGGAGAACGACCCGTGGCCCGTGCGACAGACCTGGGTGCTCCAGGCGCGCTAGGCCTTGCGCGATCTCACGGACACGAAGACGCCGGCACCGTGGGGGCGCGCGTCCATCGCGGCGAACTCCATCGAGGTCCCGCGCGACTGGGCGCGCTGGAGCCGGACGACGCCCGTCGATCGCGCCTCGTCGAGCGCATCGGGAAAGCGATCGACCACCTGGAGCACGCCGCCGGAGCGCAGCACGCGATCGGCGAGCCGGTAGACCAGCGTGTGCAGCGCGAGCCTCGCCTCGTCGGCGGTCCGCAGCCCCATCGCGCGCAGCTTCTCGGCACCCGCGGTCGATCCCAGCGGGGGGTCGAGCAGCCAGCACGTCACGGCATCGACCGCCTCGCCCTCGAAGGCGCCCTGCGCCAGCACCGCGTTCGCGTCGACCGCCACCGCATGCCACCCGCGCTTCTCGAGCGCCAGCGTGCCGTCGACGCGGCCGCCCACCTCGAGCACCGTCCCACCCTGCGGGGGCAGGAGGCCGGCCATCCACGCCCAGTCCTCGGTCCCGGGGCCCCCCAGGCCCTTTTTTCGACGCTTGCGCTCGGCCAGGGCGCTCGCGCGACGTTCCTTTCGGGCCATCATGGCTACAATAACGGAGCTCCGCGATGCGCATCGCTCTGCTGTACGCGCCGCCCTGGAAAATCCCGATGCCCGGCGAGCCGCCGGACATCGGCGGCGAGGGACCTCCCACCGAGTACGCGGAGGGGGACCTGGACGCCGACTTCCACCAGACTCCCTACGGCCTGTTCTCCCTCGGTGCGCAGGCGCTCCGCGCCGGGCACCAGGTGAAGGTGATGAACCTCTCGGCCTTCGCTTGGCGGCGCGTCGAGGAGGTCGTGGCCGCGCTCGATGCCGAGGTGTTCGGCCTGTCCTGCTGGACCGCGAACCGCCGCGGCGTGGCCCTGCTGGCGCGCGAGATCAAGCGCCAGCACCCGGGCGCGCACGTGGTCGTCGGCGGGCCTCACGCGACGCCGCTCGCGCGCGAGATGCTCGCGCACCACCCAGCGATCGACACCGTGTGCGTCGGCGAGAGCGAGACGACGTTCATGGAGCTACTCGAACGCGTCGCCGCCCACCAGCCGACGGAGGGGCTTGCCGGCACCGCCTACCGCAACGGCGATCGGGTCGAGCTCGCCCCGGAGCGGGCTGCCATCGAGGAGCTGGATTCCCTCGCCTCCCCGCACGACTGGTTCGACACGCACATCGTCATGACCTCGCGCGGATGCCCCTGGCGCTGCACCTTCTGCGGCGCCGAGACGAGCTGGGGCCGCGGCTACCGCGCGCAGTCGACGAACTACGTGCTCGACGCGCTCGAGCGCGCGGTGTCTCGCGCGCCCGTGAAGATGATCCAGATCAAGGACGACACTTTCACCACGAACCGCAAACGCGTCATCGAGCTTTGCCGGGGCATTCGCGAGCGCGGCATCAAGTTCGTCTGGAGCTGCGACACACGCGTCGACGTGCTCAGCGACGAGCTGCTCCGCGAGATGCGTCTCGCCGGCTGCGAGAGGCTCAGCCTCGGCGTCGAGTCGGGATCGCAGAAGATCCTCGACGCGATCGACAAGAAGATCACGGTCGACGAGATCGTCGGCTCTACCGAGATCGCGAAGAAATACGGAATCAAGCTCCGCTACTACATGATGGTCGGCAACCGCGGCGAGACGCGCGAGACGTTCGCCGAGACGCTGCGATTCCTAGAGCGCGCCAAGCCGCACCAGTACATCTTCGCCGCCCTGTCGGTGTATCCCGGCACGCGCGACTACGACCTCGCGTGCGAGGCAGGCTGGCTCGATCCCGAGTTCTACTTCGAGGCCGACTTCCAGGAGCTCAAGACGACCTTCGACGCGAGCGACGCGGACACCGCCTACTTCCGTGACTGGTTCGATCGAAACAAGGGCCTGCACGAGGTCTATCGCGAGAGCTCGGACGATTGCCGCGCCATCCTCGAGCGACTCGGGGACCATCCGCCCGCGCACATGGACATGGCCGGCGCGTGCTTCCGCGAGGGGAAGCTCGACGACGCCGAGGCTCACGCCAAGCGCGCCATCGAGCTCGGGTACCCGCTTCCGGGCCTCGCCCTCAACTACATGGCTTGCATCGCCGCCCGGCGCGGCGATGCCACCCGCGCCAAGGACCTCATCGCGGAGGCCGCGACGCGGGATCCCCAGCACTGGGTGCTCGTGCAGAACGTGCGCGCCGCCCGCGAGGGCCGCCTGGGCGATCTCGTCGCCCGCCACGAGTTCCAGCTCCTGGAACGCACCGCCCAGCCCACGCTTCCCGGCCCCCTGCCGGACGACTTCGCCCGGTGGCAGCCTCCTCCCGCCCCCCCGGAGAGACCCATCGGGGGCGCTCGCTCTCGCGACGCGCGCAAACTTCGCGTCGTCGCGCAATAAGTCCGGCCTCCTTGCTGGGCCTCCTGCCTGGGCTTAGAACCTAGTCCGTGACCGTCCGGGCCTGGATACGACTCGCCTGCGTCTATCTGACGCTCGCGGTCATCGCGGCCCCCGCTGCGCTGGGGGCGGCGATGGGGCCGGTCCTCCGTCAGCTCGGCGCGAACACCCAGGAGCACGTGTGTAAGTGCGGGATGCCGCAGGGCCAATGCGGGTGTCCCGAGTGCGCGCTGCTCGAGCTGGAACGCCGAGCCGGAGAGGTGCCGGAAGCCGTCCGCACGCTGAAGCGCCACTGCGACGACGGCACCTCCCCCGTGCCCTTCGCGGCCGTCGCCGTCGCGCTCGTGCCCGCAGGTTTGCGGGTCCTCCCCGCGATCCCGCTCGATGCTCGCACACGGTTCCTTCCTTGCAATGGACCCGTGTCGCCTGATCTCGAACGAAGCACCCCTCCTCCTCGTCTCGCGTCGGTCTGAGCCCAGATCGCCGCAGTCCTTCGTTCTTCTCCAGGAGGAGAGTTCCATGCTTTTCCGTCGCTTTCGTTCGACCATTTGCATACGGGCCCTCGGAGCGACGTCCGTCGTCGTGGCCGCGTGCAGCAGCAGCAGCAGCGGCAACGCCGTAGGAGGCACGTCCCTGGGCGGCGTCGAGGCCCTGCTCGAACCCGACGCCGGCTCGTGCTCCTCGCCCGGTGGGCCGGTGCAGGGTCCTCCGGACGATCACTGCTACGAGCCCGACGGAGGGGCCATCGTCCAGCCAACGACCGCAGCCGCTTGCTACGCCGATGCGGGACCCTCAGGCATGGGCGACGACGGAGGCGGAGGTACTGGCGACGGCGGCGACGCCGGGGACATCGGCAACTGCGGCGATCCATCGTACGGGCCCACGATGGACGGCGATCACGGCGGCGACGACGACTGCAAGTACGACGTCACGTGGACGTCGACGCCCGTGTGCCGGAATCAGCCCGTCTATTTCACCGTGATCGTCACGCACCGGACCGATGGATCGCCCCTCACCGGCGCGAACCCGCGGCCCGACGTGGTGCTCGATTGCCAGTTCCCCGTCCCCAACGGTCCGGACGGCAAGCCGACCGCGCGCGAGCAGTCTCCCGAGATCGCGCCTGGCACGTACGTCGTCGGCCCGGTCGTCTTCGACCGACCGGGCAAGTGGGTCTTCCGCTTCCACTTCCGCGAGGAGTGCTTCGACTTCTCGCCCGAGTCGCCGCACGGGCACGCCGCCTTCTACGTCAACGTGCCCTGAGGAGTCGCATCGTGAACCGCATCGTGTCGTCGTCGTTGCTGCTCCTCATGCTCGGATGCTCGAGCGCTCCGTCGCAGCCGCCCGACCCGTCGTCGTTCCCCGCCGAGCCATTCGCGATGGTTACCAGCAGCTCGGGGATGCTGCACTTGGCGCTGCGCAGCTCGCCGCAGCCTCTCGCCGTCGGAAACGACGACCTGCAGCTCGAGATCACCGACGCCGCGGGTACGCCGCGTGACGGGCTCGCGGTGGCGGTCACGCCGTGGATGCCCGCGCACGATCACGGCACGTCGAAAACGACGGTGACGCCCGAGGGCGGCGGAAAGTACCTCGTGACGGACGTCTATCTGTACATGTCCGGGGTCTGGCAGCTCCAGATCGCGTTCTCCGGCTCCGTGAGCGACGATGCGTCGATCCAGTTCGAGCTTCCCTAGCGCCGTGGGGCTTCTCGCCGTGCTGGTGACGGCTCCCTCCTCCGCGTTCGCCCAGGCTTGCTGCGCCGGCGCCAGCGCCGTCACGCCGGGCCGCCTCGAGCTGCACGAGAACGAGCTCGTCGGCGTGCAGCTCAAGGTCGGCGACGTCCTCGGTTCCTACCAGACGAGCCGTCAGTTCCTGCGCAACCCTCCCGGCGTGGGCGAGCTCGATCTGGAGCAGGATCTGTTCGGCGCCGTACGCGTGCTGCGCCGTGGCCAGCTGGCGCTGCTCGCGCCGCTGGTGGAGACGCAGCGGCGCGCACCGACGGCCGGAACGGCCTTCGGCGGTGGAATCGGCGACATCAATGCTTCCGCGAGATACGATTTCGTCCTCGCGGGCGAGTCGGCGTGGGTACCCGGGATCGCCCTGCTCGCAGGCGTCACCTTCCCCACCGGAAGGGCCCCCGATGACGCAACGCAACCGCAAGCGGTGGACGCCACCGGCATCGGGGCTTTCCAGTTCAACGGCGCCCTGGCGCTCGAACAGACGTTCGGGCCGTGGCTGATCAACGCGACGGGGATGGTCGCGCAGCGGACCTCGCACGGAGGTGAAACGCTGGGAACGCAGGTGACGCTGCTCGCGGCGGTCGCGTACACCTTCCCGAACGACGCGGGGCTCGCGCTCTCGGGCTCCTACGTGTTCGAGGGCGACGCTTCGAGCGGCCAGGGAAGTACCCTCCCAATGAGCGCGAAGAGCGTCACGACCTTCACGCTGGCCGGCCTCTGGCCGCTGACCGACGCGTGGAGGGTGATCGGCTCTTTGTATCTCAATCCACCGTTCGATTCGTTCGGCAGCAATCAGCTCGCGGACGTCGGGCTCGGCGCGGGAGTGATCCGGTCATGGATGTGAGGCGGCTCCTGCTGCTGGCGCTCCTCACGGCGCTCGGATGCGCACCGTCCGGTCCTCGCACCGACGCGATCGATCCGTCGGCGCTTCCCTCGCACGGGCGATTCACTGCGTTGATCTTCTACGCGAAGCACTGCAACTGCCTGGATGCGCACGAGGGGCGGATCGGCGAGATGTACGGGCGTTTCCACGAACGCGGGGTCACCTTCCTGTTCGTGGACTCGGAGGTGGGCGCCGATCAGGCCGAGGACGACGCGGCAACGCGAGGGCGCTTCCCCTTTCCCGTCTGGATCGACCATGGCGCGAAGCTGGCCAACGAGCTCGGCGCCGAGTATGCGACGTACTCGGTGATCGTCGACGAAGGAGGACGTGTTCGGTATCGCGGCGGGATCGACAGCGACAAGACGCACCTCCACGACGACGCGACGCCGTATCTCGCCGACGCGCTCGACGATCTCCTTGCGGGACGACCGGTCCGTTCCAGCTCGAACGAGGGCCTCGGCTGCGCGCTGAGGAAGTGGTGATGCGAACGAGGACCTGGCCGCGCCTCCTCGTCGGCACGACGTGCCTCGCGGCCCTCGGCGTCGCTTGCTCGTCGGGGTCCTCCCCGACGGGTCCGCAGCAGCCCTCCTGTGCCGGCGTGGTCGAGCCGAACACGTGTCCCTCGCCCTCCCCGAGCTGGAAGAGCGACGTCGAGCCGCTCATCGAGAAGTACTGCTGGCAGTGCCACGCCAACGGAGGAATCGACCAGCCGATGGTCGACCTCTCCACGTATGCCGGCGCAAAGCAGAACGCCGTGCGCATCCTGCAGCAGGTTCACGATTGCCTCATGCCCAACTTCGGAGCCACGCCGCCGCCGAAGGCCTACCCGACCGCCGACGAGCGCAACACCATCATCGCGTGGGCAGGCGTGTGCATGGCGCCCGACAACTGAGCGCCCGCGTCTACTGCATGCAGAAGTAGAAGCTCGTCGAGTCCTTCTCGGAGCCCGCCTGCGCGGTAATGTCGGTCTCCCAGAGACCGGGCATGTAGAAGTAGAGCGGCGCCAGCGTGTACGTCCCGTTGCCGCCTCCCGTCACCATCACCTGCGAAGTGCCATGACCGTGCAGCGGCATCCACGGATGGAGCACCGGGAACGTCGCGCCGTCGACCGGCTTGCCGCTCGCGTCGAGAATCTGGAGCGTCCACGTGAGGGAGGACCCGGCCGACGCGGGCGCCGGCACCGACTTGTCGAGCACGAACTTGAAGACGCCCGACTTGCCCATCTGGCCCATTCCGGCCGAGTACGTCTCCGCGCGCGAGTCGCCGTTGCAGCCGATCACGCCGTCGTCGCCAGCGTCCCCGCCGCCGCTCTGCCCGGACGACGACGTGCTCGATGAGCAGGCGACGAAGCCAGCCGCGAGCACGGGGACGACCCACCAGGCGCGCACGACCGCAAGCATGCCACGGGAGTCTACGCCTCGCGAGGAGGGCCGGTTTCGGCGGCTCGCAGGCACGGCCGCTGCACTCGGCGGGGAAATCATGGGGACGCTCCAGCACTTCGGCGCACTGTTGCGTTGTGCGGCCGCGGCTGCGCTCGTGGCGTGCTCGGTACCGGACGTCGTTTTCACGCCGGATTCGGACGCCGGCGACGCCGGGGACGATGCGGATCCGACGGAAGCTTCTTCGAGCGTGGAGTCCGGCACCCCCGTGCCCGAGGCCTCCACGGCAGCCTCACCGATGCCCGACCCTCCCGGCTGTCCGGGGCATCCACCGATGGGAGCACAAGGATGCTGCGGAACGACGCCGTGCGTCGGGCCTGGCTGCACGATGCAGTGCACGGCATGCGCTCCCTGCACCGGGCAGGTCTGTTGCGTCGGCGGCGGTGGCGGCGACCAGCAGAAGCACGACAGCGCCAGCGTTTCGTGCGCCCCCGACCCGAAAAGCTGCGGCAAGGGCTGAGGTTCGAGGATGCACGCGCAGCGGAAGATTTTGCCTGCGACGCCCTGAGCCTCGACGGAGGCGCGGGCCACGGCCGCGCACGGTGCAATGGTGCTACCGTGTGCTCCCCTCGCCGTGGTCCTGCCTGCTTCGTTCCATCCCGCGGTTCGCCTCTGGTTCGAGCGAACGTTCGGCTCGCCGACTGCGGCCCAGGATAGGGGCTGGGCCGAGATTGCCTCGGGGCGTGACACACTCGTCGCCGCACCCACCGGGTCCGGCAAGACGCTGGCGGCGTTCCTCTCTTCTCTCGATGCGCTGGTCCACCGAACGGCCTCCGGCGAGCTCGGCGACGGCATCGACGTCGTCTACGTGTCGCCGCTGAAGGCGCTCAGCAGCGACGTCCAGAAGAACCTGCAGGCTCCGCTCGAGGGGATCCGCGACGCCGCCGCCGAGCTGGGCCTGGAGGCTCCGGCGATCCGGACCGCCCTGCGCACCGGCGATACGACCTCCGCCGAACGCGCCGCCATCGTCCGCCATCCGCCGCACGTGCTCGTGACGACGCCCGAGTCCCTCTACCTGATGCTCACCGCGGATCGTACGCGGGCGCTCCTTCGCCGCGTCACCACGGTGATCGTCGACGAGGTGCACGCGCTGATGCGCGACAAGCGCGGCAGCCACCTGGCGCTGTCGCTCGCGCGGCTCGACGCGCTGGCGGAGAAGCGCCCCCAGCGCATCGGCCTCTCGGCCACCGTGCACCCCATCCAGGAGGCGGCTCGATTCCTCGTCGGAGCCGGTCGGGAGTGCGCCATCGTCGACGTCGGCCACAGGCGCGACCTGGATCTGGCCATCGAGGTTCCCGCCACCGATCTGCAGGCCGTGGCGACCAACGAGCAGTGGAAGGAGATCTACGATCGACTCGCGGCGCTCGTCGGCGCGCACCGGACCACGCTCGTCTTCGTGAACACGCGGCGCATGGCCGAGCGCGTGGCCCACCACCTGGCCGAACGAGTGGGCGAAGGTCGCGTGGCGGCGCACCACGGGAGCCTCGCGAAGGAGCGCCGCCTGCGGATCGAGCAGCGACTCAAGGCCGGCGAGATGCGGGCGCTGGTGGCCACGGCGTCTCTCGAGCTCGGGATCGACATCGGCTCGGTCGACCTCGTCTGCCAGATCGGCTCGCCGCGCGCGGTGACTACGCTCCTCCAGCGCATCGGGCGATCCGGCCACGCCCTGGGCCGTACCGCGCGCGGGCGCATGTTCGCGACGTCGCGCGACGAGCTCGTCGAGTGCGCCGCCCTCGTGCAGGCGACTCTCGCGGGCCGCCTCGATCGGGTGGAGCCACCGGTCGCGCCCCTCGACGTCCTCGCCCAGCAGGTCGTGGCCGAATGCTCGGCGCGCGAATGGGACGACGAGGGGCTCTATCGACTCGTCCGCGAGGCCGCGCCGTTCGCGGACCTGCCTCGCGCCGAGTTCGACGACGTCGTCGCGAGTCTGCGTGAAGGGCAGGCGGCGCGCCTCGGGCGGGGAGGGGCCTTGCTTCACCATGACCGCGTCGGCGGACGCCTCCGCGGGCGGCGCGCCGCGCGCCTCGTCGCGCTGCAGAACGGCGGCGCGATCCCCGAAGCGGCCGACTACCGCGTGGTGCTCGATCCCGACGAAACGTTCGTCGGCACGGTGAACGAAGATTGGGCCATCGAGAGCATGGCGGGTGACGTGTTCGTCCTCGGCTCGCACGCGTGGCGCATCCGGCGGGTCGAATCGCGGAGCGGCGTCG
>DASVWO010000235.1:0-6015 GCA_036393165.1 Polyangiaceae bacterium
CGCTGACCGCAGGGGGCGCCCTTTGGCGCGCATGACGGGTCCCGAGGGCTGCAGATGGCGATCCGCAGCCCGCAGATGGGTATCCGCGGCTCGCAGATAGGGATCCGCAGGCCGCAGATGGGTATCCGCACGCCGCAGATGGCTATCCGCACGCCGCAGATGGGCATCCGCAAGCTGCAGATAGGGGGCCGCGAGCTGCGGATGGGGATCGGCGGACTGCGGATGGCGACCCGCAGCCCGCGGATAGGGATCCGCGGCCTGCAGATGGGGACCCGCAGGCCGCCGATGGCTAACCGCACGCCGCGGATGACGACGTGCACGTGGCGGATCCCTACCTGCAGCGTGCGGATCACGATCTGCAGGCCGCGGATAGCGTCGTGCGACCTGCCGATCGCGTTGCGCCGCGTGCGGACCTAGATGTCGGCGAGGCTGGCGCGTCGCTGCGTGATCGACTCGGCTCTCGGGCGGTGCTCGGACACGAGCGCCAGCACCTCGTTGAGCGACTTCGCCTGGAGGAGTCGCGCGCGGGCGGCGGGCTCGATGACCGCGCGGGCGATCTGGGCCAGGATGCGCACTTCCTGGTCGTGCGCGCGGGGCGGCATGAGCAGCAGGAAGACGACGCGCGCGGGCTGCCCGTCGGGAGCGTTGAAGTCGATGCCATCGGGCGAGAAACCGAGCGCCATCAGGGGCTTGGCGAGACCCGCGATGACCGCGTGCGGGACCGCCACCTCGTCGCCGAGTCCCGTGGAGGCCGTCGCCTCGCGATCGAGGACCGCGCGGGCGGCGCGCGTCTCCTTGTCTTCGAGCTGAGCACTGAGCGACGCCGCGAGCTCCTCGATCGCCTCGGCGGGTGTCGTGGCGCGCAGGCGTTCGACCCACGCTCCGCGCCGCAGGAGCGCCGGGAGCGTCTCCTCGTCCACGCCGCGAAGCATCAGCTTCATGGTGGGACCGCTGATGAGCGAGGTCCCGAGCGCCATCACGACGAGCGCCACGAAGACCTGCATGCGTATGAGGCCCGCGTCGAGGGCGAGCAGCGCGAGGATGATCTCCATCGCGCCCCGCGCGTTGAGCCCGAAGCCGACGGCCGCGGCCGGGCGCCAGCGCAGGCCGCCGGCGCGCGAGCCGAGCGTGCAGCCGATGATCTTGGCCGCGCTCGCCACGGCGAACACGAGGACGCAGAGGCGCAGGTCGAATGCCGCGACGAAGTCTGCCCGCAGGCCGAGCGACGCGAAGAAGACCGGCGCGAAGATGTTCGTCACGAAGTCGTGCACGATGACGCGCGTGCGTTCCTTGAGCTGCCGCACGTCGCCCACTGCCACGCCGACGACGAAGCCGCCGAAGACCGCGTGGATGCCGATGGCCTGCGTGGCGCTGGCGCCGAAGAGCGCGAGCAGCACGATGAGGGACAGCACGCGGCGCGGCCCGCTGTGGTGGTCGGCTTGCAGCTTGCGGATCAGCCGGCCGACGATGGGGCGCAGGACGAGCAGACCGACGGCGACGAAGCCGAAGGTCAGTGCCGCGGTGCGCCCGACCGACACCAGGTCGAGCACACCGCCTCGCATGGGGCCGAGCAGCACCGAGAAGGCCAGCCACCCGATCAGGTCGTCGATCATGGCGGCGGCCATGACGAGCAGGCCCACGTCCGTCTTGAAGAGGCCGAGGTCGAGCAGTGTCTTGGCGATCACCGGCAGGGCGGAGATCGACAGCGCGACGCCGATGAAGAGCGCGAAGAGCGTGCGGTGGTCGGGCTGCACCAGGTCCGAATCGGGCAGGAGCACCCCGAGGAGCACGCCGCCGCCCAGGGGCATCGCGATGCCGAGCAAGCTGGTGAGCAGCGCGCTGCGTCCTCGCCTGCGCACGATCCCGAGATTGACCTCGAGCCCCGCGACGACCAGCAGCAGCACGACGGCGACGTTCGTGTATCCCGCGAGCATCGTCTGAGGCGCACCGCCCGGAAAGAGCCAGTGCTGCGCCCCCGGCGCCAGGCGCCCCAGCACCGTCGGCCCGAGCACGATGCCCGAGGCGAGCTCTCCGAACACCAGCGGGAATCCGAGTCGACGCGCCATCTCTCCCAGGAGGCGCGCCGCGCTGAGGAGCACGGCGAGAGACAGCAGGAAGACGAGGACGTCCTGCTCGTGCATGCATCGAGTCTACTTGTTTTTGCCGGGTCGAGCCGGGACGTGATACGCGGTTTCCGAGCGTTTCAGGTTCAGGATGGCAGTCCTCGTCCAGAAGTACGGCGGCTCCTCGGTCGCCGACGTCGAGAAGATCGGCAAGGTGGCCGACCGGGTCATCGCCGCCAGGCGCGCCGGGAACGACGTGGTCGTCGTGGTGAGCGCGATGGGCAAGACGACCGACGGCCTGCTCGCGCTCGCCAGGAGCGTGGCCGCCGACGCGCCCCGCCGAGAGCTCGACATGCTCGTGTCTACGGGGGAGCGCGTGACGATGGCGCTGCTGTCCATCGCGATCCACGCGCGCGGGGCCGACGCGATCAGCTTCACCGGATCGCAGAGCGGGATCATCACGAGCGACAGGCACTTCGACGCGCGCATCATCGAGGTCCGGCCGCATCGCATCGAGGACGAGCTGGCGCGCGGGCGGGTCGTCATCGTCGCCGGCTACCAGGGCATGAGCTACCGGCGGGAGATCACGACGCTCGGGCGCGGAGGGAGCGACACGACCGCGGTGGCGCTCGCGGCCGCCCTGGGCGCGGAGCACTGCGAGATCTACAGCGACGTCGATGGCGTCTACTCGGCGGACCCGCGCGTGGTGCCCGAGGCGAAGCACCTTCCCGAGGTCGACCTGGCGACGCTCGCCGAGATGGCCGAGGCCGGCGCGAAGGTGCTCAACGCGCAGGCGGTCGAGTGGGCGCGGCGCGCGAAGATCACGCTCCACGCGCGGAAGACCGCCGACCCGGTCGGCGGCGGGCGCGAGACGCTGAGCGTCGAGCGGCCCGAGGGCACGGCGGTGCGGGCCGTCGTGGGGCTCGATCGCGTGGTGCACGCGCGCATGCCGGTCCGCGAGCTGCGCGCGTTCGCCGAGGCCGCGGCGGCGCTCGAGGTGCCACTGCTCGACGTGGCGGCATCCGGCGAGGGCGCCACGTGCGCCATCCCGCTGCTCAACGTGCCCGACTGGGCCCGCTGCCGCGCGAGCCTCGAGGAGCGCGCGCGTGGCGCGGCGTTCGAGCAGGAGTGCGCCGTGGTGAGCGTGGTCGGCGACGGGTTGAGCGGCGCGGCGCGGGCGCTCCCGCGCTTCCTCGCGTTGCTCGAGGAAGTGGGCGCGCCGCCGCGGGCGGTGCACGCCGGGCCGCTGCGCATCGCGGCGACGATCGACGGGGCCCGGCTCGCCGACGCGCAGCGCGCGCTGCACGCGGCGTTCGTTCACTGATAGTCGAGCGTCACGTTGTCGTAGTGCACCTGCGTGCCGGTCGTCGCGCCCGGCGTGTAACAGACGCCGACCTGCAGCGTGGCCGCGCCGGCCACGTAACCGGTGAGGGCGTGGCTGACCACGCCGGCGTCGTTCATCCACACCGCTGCGGTGGGCGCCGAGGAGAGGTCCATGTGGATCACGTAGTGCGTCCACACTCCCATCGGCGGCTGCACCGAGAAGGGCCATCCGTCGTACGTGTGCCCGCCGCCGTCGAGCGGACGCTGCTCGCCGAGCTGCGTGTTTCCGACGACGAGGTTGAGCTGGAGCGCGTAGGGGTTCGCCCCGCTGCCGAAGACGATCGCCACGGTCTCGGTGGGCTCCGCACTGGTGCTCGTGTCGAGCGCGTCGATGCGCAGGTCGAACGCGACGTCGAGCGACTTGGGGGTGAACGTGAACTGGTGCGTCAGGGCCTGGTGCGACGTGGTGCCCGCGGGAAGCGCGGGCACCGTCGCGACGAAGGACGCGGGCGCCGACGTGGAGGTGGTCTTGTCCAGCGCCACCCCGCCGTCGCCGACGCTGTAGACGCTGGTCCACTGCGCGTTGAGCGAGCCCTCGTCCCAGTCGGAGCAGAAGTAATGCGCGTGGGTCTGGCACCAGGGGCCCGCCTCGGGCTGCGGCGCATCGGCCCGCGCATCGCGCGAGCCGTCCGGGCCGGCGTCGGCGCCGGGGCCCATGGTGACGTCTGGCGGCGCATCGCCCATCGCGCTGCCGTCCGTCGTCGTCGCATCGTCCGGCGGCGCGGCCTCGGCTTGAACGTCGGGCGTTTCCGCGGCGTCGCCCGCGCCTTGCCCACCCGTCAAACCGGAGAGCGACTCCAGCGAGCAAGCCGTCACGAGGGCGGGCGCGAACGAGGCGACCGCGAGAGCGACTCTCCAGTCGGCCCTCATCGAGGTTCAGCGTACCACGCGCCCTCAGCCGCCGCGGCGAGCGACCGCGGCCATGGCGCGGCGCGCTGCGTCGGGCTCGACGGGCGACGAGGCAGGGTCCGCTTTGTCCACGAGGATCACGAGCGCCCTCACCATCCGGCGAGCCTCGCGCTGTCCTGCGTCGTCGCTCGCCATCGTGAGCAGTCGCCTCCAGACCGCGAGCTGCGCGGGCGTGCGCCCGTCGGTCCCGTACCACCCCGAGAGCTCGCGGAGCGCGTCGGCGTCGTGCTCGAGCAGCGTGTAGGCCTCGAGGTCGCCCTCCGCGTCCCCGTGCCGGCCCTGCGCCCAGCGCGCGTGCGCGCGCCCCTGGATCGCCCGGTGCAGCGTGGGAACGCGCTGCAGCGCCGCGTCGAAGACGCGCTCGGCCTCGGCGGCCTCACCGATCCGCATGCGAAGCGCGCCCAGGCCCAGCCACGCGTCCTCGTTGACCGGATCGATCTCGAGCGCCTCCATGTAGCGGCGCACCGCGACGTCGTCGTCGTGCGCGGCTTCGTGCGTGCGCGCCTGGCGAACCAGCTCGTCGCCCGACGACGACGCGCGCCCCGGCGGGGCCCACGTGGCGAGGGCCAGCGCCGCGGCGACGGCGAGAAGCGTGGACCTGTGCACCCACCGAAAAGTGTATCAGACGCTCTGCGCCTCTTCGATCGCGTCACTGCGACGCGGCCTCAGGTTGATCTGCAGGATCTGCTTTCGCACGCGGACGGCCTCGGGCGTCACCTCCACGAGCTCGTCGGCGTCGATCCACTCCATCGCCGTCTCGATCGTGAGGACGCGCGGCGGGGCGAGCATGACGTTCTCGTCCTTGCCGTGGTTGCGCACGTTGCTGAGCTTCTTTTCCTTCGTGACGTTCACGTCGGTGTCGTTCGGCCGGTTGTGCTCGCCGATGATCATCCCCTCGTAGACGTTCACTCCGGTGCTGACGAAGAACGTGCCGCGCGGCTGCAGGTGGTGCAGCGCGTAGGGCGTCGTCACCCCCGAGCGGTCGGCGACGATCGCGCCGGTCTGGCGCTTCATCATCGGGCCGCCCCAGGGCTCCCAGCCGTCGAAGAGCGAGTTGAGGAGCGCCGTGCCGCGCGTCGCCGTGAGCAGCTCGCCCCGGAAGCCGATCATGCCGCGGCTCGGGACGCGGTACTCCATGCGCGCGCGGCCGAAGCCGGGGTTGGCCATCTTGACCATGCGTCCGCGCCGCTCGCCGAGCCGCTCGGTGACGATGCCGATGAACTGCTCGGGCACGTCGATGACCACGAGCTCCATCGGCTCGGAGAGCACGCCCTCGACCTCTTTCGTGATGACCTCGGGGTTGCCGAGCTGCAGCTCGTACCCCTCGCGGCGCATCGTCTCGACGAGGATCGCCAGCTGCAGCTCGCCGCGACCGAGCACCACGAAGGTGTCCGGCGAGTCGGTCTCCTCGACGCGGATGGCGAGGTTCTTCTTCGTCTCGCGCATCAGGCGATCGCGAACGTGGCGGCTCGTGAGGTACTTCGTCTGCTTGCTCTTGCCGGCGAAGGGCGACGTGTTCACGCCGACCCGCATCTTGATGGTCGGCTGCTCGACGTGGATGCGCGGCAGCGCACGCCCCTCCCAGCCCGGCTGCTGGTCGACGATGGTGTCTCCGACGTCGACGTCGTCGATGCCCGCGATGGCGACGATCTCGCCCGCC
>DASVWO010000236.1:0-8216 GCA_036393165.1 Polyangiaceae bacterium
ATGGTGATGCCCAGGCCCGGTCATCGTCTTGCCCGAGCCCGGTCATCGTCGAAACGAGGCGAGGTACGACGATGACCGGGCCAGGTCACACGAGCAACCGCGCCTGCGCACCGCAGTGACCTCGCTTGGGTACCGCCCTGACCTCGCCCGGTCACTGCACCACCTCGGCCCGGGCGAAGCAGTGACCTGGCCCGGGCGAAACACTGACCTGGCTCGGGAGAGGCTCTGACCAGGGCCGGGCGCGGCTCTCCTCGAGGCTGGGCGAGCCCCTGACCTGGCTCGCGATTCCTTCGACCGGCGTCGGGCACGCCCGTGCCCTGTGCCAGGCACGCCTGCGACCTGGGCCGAAGTTTCTTTCACCCGAATCCGGTGCAGGTACGGCCTCTTGCAAACAATCGACATCGAGTGCCGCGAGCGGTGTCCCAAACAACCCCTCTCGATGCACTTGGCTGGTGAGGGCGGCAGATGCCCTCGGAAAGGGAAAAGGGAATGCAGTGAACACAGTCAACAAGCCGACCCTTCAAGCACGCTGCAAAGCAGCGCGCGCGGGGGTCACCAAGTACTTCGCCGGCACCACGCAAGTGACGCTTCGCGGAAAGGCTTGGAAACCGACCGACATCGACACGGCGCTTGCGGCCGCGATCGGTGACGGTGACGCCACGGATGCAGCCAAGGCGGCTTGGCGATCCGCGGTGACGACGGGGAAAGCGTCGAGGGTGATTGCCGTGGCCCTCCTCGCTGCCATCAAGGCCCTGGTCCTGGCCACCTACGGGAGCGATCCCAAGGTGCTCGGTGACTTCGGCTTCGAGGTCCCCAAGGCGCACGGCAAGGTTCCGGCAGAAGAGAAGGCGGCCGCGGTCAAGAAGACCAGGGCCACCAAGCAGCTGCTGGGACCGACGGGCAAGAAGCAGCGCAAGAAGGCGGCGAAGCAGGCCGTCGCGACGGCGCCTGCATCGACCCCGACGACGCCGAAGCCGTAGCCGCGCCGCAGCAAAACCAGGGCGGGCGGCGAGGCGGAAGACAGTACGCCTCCCCGCCCGCCCGCCATTTCAGGCTCGTTCGTGGCTACGGAGCGATGACGCAGTGCCACTCGATTCCGACGCTCTCGCTCTGGTCGGGGACGGCGAGGGTCGACTCGTCGAGGATCGCGTCGAGCGAGGCCACTTTGCCGATGCCCGAGAGAAGCACGTCGTACGGCCCGAATGGCAGCGTCACGCCCATCGCGGTCAGGTGCCCGAGGTCCATCGATCCGGCTCCTGCGAACACGTAGGCCTCGGTCGTCGGCGATCCGGCGTCCGAAGCGGCGACGGGCTCGGCGACGTAAACCTGCGACTTCGCCGTCGTCCAGGACACCACGCCCGTGGATGCCGAGATCGTCGCGCCGTAGGCGGGCGCCGTGATCCCGACCGGGCCGGGGAGCGTGAGCGCTTCGGTGCCGACGGTGAGCGGCAGCGCGCTCGCCGCCGCGATCATCCAGGAGCGCGGATCGCCCGCGTCGGGATCCTGACTCCACGCTTGAGCGGTCAGCGTGGCGCCGAGGACGTCGGGGACCTCGATCGCGACCGAAGTGGACGGCACTTGCGACGCCAGCCTCGCCGACGCCTGCGTGCCGGGGAAGCCGAGGTACACGTCGAGGGTCGGCGCTCCCCAAGCAGCAGGCACGCTCGCCGTCGACACGTTGAGCGTGAACGTGCCGATGTTGGCCACGGCCGCAGGCGCGATGGGCCCCGGCACCTGCGCGGTGCCCTTGTCCAGCACCAGCACCCCGTTCGTGAACGCGCCGTACGCGTACTTCGCGGCCGCCGGATCGGAAATGAGAACGTAGACATCGACGAGGTGGTTCACGTCCGCCCCGTACCACTCGGCCCAGGCGGGGACCGTCAACGTCGTGTGCTGGTTGTCGTAGCTCTCCATGCCGCTGCCCATCGAAGCGCCCGAGGTGTGATCGACGACCTCCACGTCGATGTCGCAGGCCGCTGTCGAGCACGCCGGCAGCTGCAGCGGTACGTCGAGCGTGGTCTGCCTCCATGCAGGAAGACCCGACCCGTCGGCGCCGGCGTCGCGCTCGGCGGCGGCCAGCCCGAGCAGGCGGGGGTGCACGGTGTCGATCGACAGGTAGGCGACGGGCAAGCTTGCCGATGCGGGGGCGTTCGGGTCGGCATCGACGAGCGCGTCGTACGGCGGTGTGACGCCGCTCATCTGGAAAGCTCCCGATGCGTCGGTCATCGTCACGCTCTTCATGCCCGTCGCATCGAGCAGCGTGACGCGACGGTTGGCGATCACCGGTGCGTTCGGACCCGCGAAGATGCCGGCAGCCATGGCCACCACGTGTCCACTCACAGTGGACACGGCGTGGCCGTCGGCAGCGGCGTCCCCGATGGTGTCCGGTCGCGCATCCAGCGTGTCGGATGCTTCGGCAGCGTCCGAGAGGGCGGCGTCGGAGGCATCGTCGGAGCCTGGCGCGTCAGCGGCGCCGGCGTCTTCTTCGGGGCCAACCGTGGCTGGACCCGCTTCGCCAGCGTCCCCAGCGCCGTTGTCTGCCGTTCCGGCGCCTGCACTGCTGCACGCGGCCGTGGGGAGGACCCATCCGAGGAGCACGATCCATGTCGTCTTCATGCCCCCCTATCGGCCATCCATCGCGGCAGTTGCGTCGGATGGCCCGAGTCGTCGGCGCGTTCCGCCTCGACTGCAATTGCTCCGCGGAGGACGACGCGGCGCGCGGTACGGTGATCAAAGCCGGGGTATTGCTCCATCTACTGGTAGCCACCCGATGACCGCCGCGACCCTGACGCTCCCCGCTGCTTGGCGAGACGCCGAGCACGCGGCCGTGCGCGACGCCGTGGAGGCGCATTACGAGGTCCTCTGGCGCTTTCTGCGCCGCATGGGGGTCGAGGAGAACCAGGTGGAGGACGCGGCGCAGCAGGTGTTGCTCGTGCTCGCGCGCAGGGTGGGGGACGTGCCGCGCGAGTCGGTGCGGTCTTTCCTCCTCGGGACGGCGCTGCGCGTGGCGTCCGACTGGCGTCGCAAGGGCGCGCGTGCGGGGGACGCGGTCGCGATCGAGGCGCTCGAGGAGCAAGCGCACCCGGGTCCGGACGCGGAGGATGTCGTGGCGCAGCGCGAGATGCGGCGCCTGCTGGACCGCGTGCTCGATTCGCTCTCGCCGGAGCTGCGCGCCGTGTTCGTGCTGGCGGAGCTAGAAGAGATGACGATGGCCGCGATCGCGCGGGCGCTGGCGATCCCGCCGGGGACGGTCGCGTCGCGGCTGCGCAGGGCGCGCGAGGTGTTCGCCGCGAGGGCTGACGAGGTGCGCGCCGAGCTCGAGAAAGAGGTCGCACGATGAGGGCCCGCTTCGCACGCGATCTCGTGCGCGCCGGTCGGCTCGACGCGTCCCCCCGCGGCGCACGCGAGCGAGCGCTGGCCCTGCTGGGGCTCGAGAGCCGCTCCGCGGGGCTCGCGCGCCTTGCGTCCGGAGCCGCCCTCGTCGCTCTCCTTGCTCTGATCTTGAGCTGGGGACCGCAGGCATCGGCGGCAGCCGCGCCCGTCGATCGCGCAACGCAGTGCACCGAAGGAATCGAGGCGCCGCCGTGCACCGATCCGGCTGCTCGGGCAGCCCTCGGCGCTCGTATCGTCGCCGCACCCACCGGTTCCTCCGGCGGCAGTGTATCGTCCGGGCGAAGCAGCGGGTGATGAGCACGACCGTAGAGCGCCCCAAGTCGGTCACGAACTTCGCGCTGAACCTCATCGGTCCGGCGGTCGCCCTCGTCGCGATGTACGTGCTGCGCACGATGCACCGGTCGGGGCCGGAGGCCGTGTTCATCGTGTGCGTCGCCGGCGTCGTCCCCATCGTCCTCATCGACGTGCTGCTGCTGCGCGTGCACCGCCGCGAGACGACGGGGCTCGACTGGGACAAGCAGGTGACGTCCGACGTCCCGCGCGTCGCGACCAAGCTCCTGGGCCTCGCGGCGACCATCGCTCCCATCGCGCTCGCGTACTTCGTCTTCCCCGAGTACGGCAGCTGGTACACGCCGTTCTACGCGCTGATCCGCCGCTTCTGGGCCGGCCTCGTCGCCTGCGCGGTCGCCTACACGTGGATCGTCGACGGCATGATGCGCGAGCCGCGCGACGCGTACTGGCAGATCGGGCGCGCGCTGCTCGGGCACCAGGAGGACGTGAACGGCGCGGACATCGCGAACCACGCCCGCAGCTGGCTGATCAAGGCGTTCTATCTGCCGATCTTCGTCGTCTACACGCTGAACCAGATCGACGGGATGCTGACGTTCGACTTCGCGCGCTTCGGCGGCGTCGCCGACATGCGCCTCTATCACTTCTCGAGCGACGCCATCTACGCGCTCGACGTGCTCTACGCGACGGTCGGCTACGTGCTCTCGTTCCGCATCATCGACACGCACGTGCGAAGCGCCGAGCCCACGCTGCTCGGCTGGGCGGTCGCCCTCGAGTGCTACACGCCGTTCTGGGGTGGCCTCTTCAGCCGGCTCTACCTGCACTACGAGGGCCCCGGCTTCGAGTCTTGGCTCTCCGGCCACCTCGGGCTGCAGTGGGCGTGGGCGGGGGCGATCCTCCTCTGCGAGTTCATCTACCTCCTCGCGACGTTCGCCTTCGGCGTGCGCTTCTCGAACCTCACGCACCGCGGGATCCTCACGGGCGGCCCCTATCGCTTCACGAAGCACCCGGCGTACGTCGCCAAGAACATCTCGTGGTGGCTCGTCACGGTGCCCTTCATCCCGACCCACGCCGGCTGGGTCGACACGATCAAGTGGTGCCTCTGCATGGCCGGCGTGAACTTCATCTACTACATGCGCGCGCGCACCGAGGAGCGGCACCTCTCGCGCGACCCGACGTACGTGCAGTACGCGCTCTGGATGAACGAGCACGGCGCGCTCCGCTGGTTTGGGCGCATCTCCCTCTTCGGGGTGCACCCGTTCCGCTACACCCCGCCTGCTACTGAGACATCGACTGCTCACAGAAGCCGTTGATGCACGAGTCGGTGCTCATGCAGCAGTCGGCGTTCGACGTGCACTTGTCGCCCTGCTGCGAGCAGTTGGCGTTCGGCGGCTTGTTGCTGCAGACGAGGCCTCCGTCGGCCCCCGCCTCGCAGTAGCCGTTGCAGCACATGTCGCCGCTCGTGCAGCTCGATCCGTCGGCGCGGCACGGCTCGAGAACCCAGAAGGCGCGCGAGTTGCCGGCGAGGAGCTCCTGCGCCGGCAGATAGAACGCGGGGTGGCTCGCGTCCTTGCCGGGCGCCGCGTTGAGGTCAATCGCGGCGACCCAGAGCTTCTTCGGCGTGATGTTCTGGATGAGGTCCACGCCGCGCGGGTCGCTGCAGAACGGCGGGATGTCGGACACCGAGCCGTACATGCGGCGGCTCGTGAAGACGACCCACGCGTACCCGCCGGCGGCCAGCGGGTTCACGGTCGGCTCGTAGTTGTGGTCCACGTCGTCCGAGTGGTCCGCGTCGATGTTCCCCACCTGCACGCCGTCGCCGGTGCACGACATGTTGATGGGGGAGGGGAGCTTCGGCGCGTACCCCTTGCCGTTGAGCTGATCGAGCGGCGTGACGGCGGAGGCATTCGCGGTGCTCGTCCAGTAGATCTGCGAGAGCTCCCCTTTGCGCGTGTAGAGCGAGCTGCCGTTCCCGTCGGCGCCCGCCTGGCTCTGATGCTGGAAGACGAGCGACTTGCTGTCCGAGAGGAACGCGCCCCAGCCGGGCCGCGAGTCGGCCGACTGGCCCGTGTAATCGGCGACGAGCACCGGGTTCGAGAAGGTGCCCGTGCCGCCGGCGAACGCGAAGTCCATGACCCAGAGCTGCTGCGACGGCGTCGTCACGGTGCTCGATCCGGCCATCGGGTTCATCACGACGTGCTTGCCGTCGGGCGAGAACGCCGGCGTGCCGAGGTCGGTCGTCACGCTGCTCAAGCCGGCGACGGTGAGCGGCGTCGCGTCGTTCGGGAGCGGCAGCAGCTGCCCGCCCTCGGTGAGCGCCATCGAGCCGTCGGCGTACATGCCGGGGAACGTCGCGTCGTGCGTCATGACCGTCTCGACGTTGCCGGTCGGCTTCAGATCGTACGCCGAGCTCGTGGAGTAGCTGTCGCCGTGCTGCACGACGAGCCGCGACCCGCCCGCCGCGACCGAGTGGCACACGCGGCACTGCGCGGTGGTGCCGCTCGCGCCGGCCGCGAGCTGCGGCCCCGTGTCGCCCACCTTGATGGAGAGGACGGCGCCGCCGAACATCCCGTTGCCGCCGACCGCGCCCCCGAGGTTCTGCGCGAGCTGCGTCCCGTACGAGTTGTAATAGATGATGCCGTCGAGGAGGCCCGGCGCGACGGTCCACGTCTCGCTGATCGGCCCGTACCCCTGGCCGCCCTTGGCGACGACGAGGTTGATCGTCAGCTTGTCGGTCATCTTGTTCGGCGTGGGGCCGCCCGCGGTGTTCGTGGCGATCGTCCAGATGTCCTGCGGGATGGGCGCGCGGATGTAGGCGCCGCCCGTCTGCATGAGGATCGCCGGCCGCCCGAAGTTGCCGGTCCACGTGAAGGAGCCCGAGGTCGTCGCCAGCCGGATCTGGATCGCATCGGCGTCGTTCGTGGACCAGGTCCACTGCAGCAGCGGCGCGAGGAGGCCGCGCGCCCACACGGTCTGGTCGTACGGATAGAGGTACGCGAGGCCCTGCGCCTGCCCGTTGTTCATCGGGTTGTTGAGCGCCGCGATCGTCCCGGCGTCCGTGACGCCGCCGCCGAGCCCTTCACCGCCGACGCCGCCGACGCCGCCGCCGGACGTGAGCTGCCCGACCGTCGTCGGGATCTGCGCGCCCTCGCCGGGCGCGTTCGGGTTGCCGCCGTTCTGCGTGCCGACGACCTTGATGAACACCTGGCGCGTCAGCGTGGCGCCGCCGCGTCCCGCGGTGACCGTGACGAGCCCTCCACCGGCGCCCGTCGGCGAGACCGTGCCCGTGACCGACGTGCCCATCGTGATGCCGGCGAGATCGCCGCGGTCGACGGTCCATCCGGCGCCGACGGGCTGGCCGTTCTCGAACGCCTTGAAGACGACCGTGGGCGGCTTCTGCCCGAGCGTCACCGTCACCGTCTGCATCGCGCTCGGCTGCACGTCGAAGCCCGCGGCGGCGTCGCTGTTGCCGCCGCTGCTCGATCCGCTCGCGTCGCCGAGGAGCGAGCCGCTGCCGCTCCCGGTGCTGCCGCTGCTGCTGCCGCTCGAGCTGCCGTCGGTCGGCGAGCCTCCCTCCGGCGTCGGTGTGAACGCCGAGTTGGTGTTGTTGCTGCCGCACGCGGCGACGAGCGCGGCAACGGCGAGAGGAAGCGCGAACAAGAAGGAGGAGCGACGCACGAGTCCAGTCATGACGCACTAATATGGCAGAGCTGTAACCGCACGCCATCGATTCTGCGGCGTTACTTGCGGCGTTACCCTCGCCGCCATGCGAACCCCGGCTGGTCCCCGTGTAGTGCTCGCAGTTCTCGCTTTCGGCTCACTCCTCACGCTGTCGTGCGGCGGCGGCACCCCGGCGGACGCGCTCCGGCCGAAGGATCCGACGGCCGCGACGGCGCTCGGCGAGGGGGGCGGCACGTGCCACCAGGTCGAGAGGTACGGCGAGCCGCTCGTCGTGGACTGGAAGCCGGACCAGCGCGGGGATCTCGAGGAAGCGATGCACGACGGCGTCGCGGTCGTCGCCTACAGCTGCAGCGGCATCAAGCTGCTCAAGGGCTGCCACGTCGAGGGCGCGTACGGGTACCTCGGCATGACCAAGCGCGAGCAGGTCGTGAGCCTGCAGGACGCCGACGAGATCCGCGCGAACCTGCCGCTCAGCGGGCTCAAGATCGCCGGCGAGATCGGCGGCGAGATGTCGCGCGGCGCGACGATCGACATCGCGCTCATCACCGTGGGCAAGAAGCGCACGACGTGGCAGGGGCCGACGCGCGACGACCTGAAGGGCGACTGCGACGGGGCGACCCACTTCGTGCGCGGGGCGAGCGTCGGCGCGTTCGCGGTGAAGACGGGGACGCGCGCCGAGGCGAAGACGTCGGTGCAGATCTTCGGCGCCGGGGCGGGCGGCGGATCGTCGAGCGCCAAGGGCGTGGACGACAAGGAGGGCGATCCGGGCGCGTGCTCGTCGGCGTCGCCGGATTCGACGACGGCGCCGCCGCAGTGCGGGGCGGCCGTGCGCCTCGAGCTCGTGGCCATCGGCG
>DASVWO010000237.1:0-33934 GCA_036393165.1 Polyangiaceae bacterium
CACCGAGACGACGACCGGCCCGCGCAGCTGCGGCGCCGAAGGGTCGTCGTGGTACGAGGGCGGCCGGATCGCCCCGAGCGTGTCGACGAGCCGCTGCCGCCCCTGCTCGAGGTCGCACGCGGCCCGCAGCGCCGATGCCACCTCCTCGGCGTCGATGTCCCGCTTCTCCGGGTCCCTCTCGAGCCCCCTGTCGATCGCGTCGAGCACCGGCTTCGGCAGCTCGGGCCGCAGGGCCGCGAGCGTCGGGAATGCCGGCTCGGCCATCGCCCGCAGCACGTCGAGGTCCGTCCCGCTCCCGCGCACGATCGCCTTTCGTCCGACGAGCAGCTCCCAGAGGAGCAGCGAGGCGACGTACACGTCCGTCCGCACCGTGACCGTCTCGCCGCGCACCTGCTCGGGCGCCATGTACCCGTAGGTGCCCTTGATGAACCCCGCTTGCGTCTTGTCGTTGTCGACGCCCGTGACCTTGGCGATCCCGAAGTCGGCGATCTTCACGTGTCCGTCCCACGGGATGAGCACGTTGGACGGATTGACGTCGCGGTGGATGACCGGCGCGAGCTCCCCCGTCTGCGGATCGCGCGCCGAGTGGGCCGCCCCGAGCGCGCCGAAGATGCGCGCCCCGACGAACATGGCGGCGGGATCGTCGAGGAAACGCGGCTTGCGCAGGAGCGCCCGCAGCTTGTGCAGCGGCAGCCCCTCGACGTACTCGAGCACCATCACGAGCTGGCCGGCGTCCGAGAAGAAGTCGAAGAGCTTCACGATCGCCGGGTGGCTCAGCCGCGCGTAGGCCGCCGCCTCGCGCGCGAACATGCGCTCGAACTGCTGGTCGTCCCGGTACTGCTGCAGCAGCAGCTTGAGCACGACTGCACGCTCGAACCCGTGCGGTCCCTCGGCGCGCGCCAGCAGCACGTCGCTCGTGCCACCCGTCGCGAGGCGGCGCACGACGCGATAGCCCCCGATGCGAACCGGAAGGCTGGCGTCGGATGGCGCGTGCGGTTCGGCCGGCACGGCGGGGATCAGCTCAGGCGGGGCGCTCGGCCAGATCGGCCTCGACGCTGTCGAGCAGCTCGTTGGCGCGGGCTTCGTCGATGCCGAGCCCCTCGGCGAACGCGTTGAGCGTCTCGTTCTCCTCGTCGGCGATCGCGTTGTCCGCGAAGGCGACGGCCGCGGCGAGCACGAAGGCCACCTCGGCCCGGGCGTGGTCCTCGTGCAGAGTCGCGATGACGTCGCGCAGGCGCTCGTCGCGCCCGTGCGCCGCCACGTTCTTGCCGGCCTGGTCGAGCATGGCCTCGATGTGCACGCCGCGCACAGTGTCGCCCGACAGGTTGCGCAGCGCGCCCTTGAGCACTTCGCGCTCGTCGTCGGTGATCTTCCCGTCGGCCGACATCATGAGGTACATCGCCTCGCAGATCGGCCCGTACTCGGCGCCGACGGCCGCCTGCTCGGCGGCCTCCGGCGTGAGCTTGGCGTCACCCAGTGTGACGCTGGGGCGCTGGCCACGCGTGCGCAGCTGATCGCGCAGGCGCGCGATGGTGGAGTTCGAGAGCCACAGCATGCCCCGAGCGTACACGAACTCGGGCGCCGCTGGGACTCAGAGCCCCGCGGTGGACACGGGTGCGTCGTCGACCACGTCGAAGTCGGCGCCCGTCAGTTGCGAGAGCGCTCCCGAGAGGTCGTCCATGTAGGGCGCCCACCCGTCGTCGCTGTCGCCGCTGACGAACCAGTCGCTTCCGTTGTCGGCGAGGAACATGCCGTACTGCTGCATCGCACGCAGGATCACCTGCGCCTGGGCGGAGAAGCTGGCGACGGGGTAGCTGGCGCGCAGGCGCACCCTCAGGCCCATGGGCGGGTACGCCGTCGGGCTCAACCCCGCCGCGTGCGTCGCCGGGTGCATGTACGCGTTCTGCGTGTTGTTCAGCGTGAAGCGGAGCGCGTGGTTGATGGCGCCTGCCTGCACCTCGGCGAGGCGCACGAGGCCGGGGAGGATCGGCAGGCCCGCGGCGTCGGCCGACGTCCACCCGTCGGGGCGCAGCGCATCGCTCCCGAGGTTGAACTTCGCGCCGGACTGCGCTTGCCAGCTCCCGTCCGGCTGCAGCACGCTGCCGTACGTCTCGTACAGGGTGCAGGTGCTCGAATCGAGGACCAGCACGTGCTGGTCGCCCGGCTGCCCGTTGCCCTCGACGTGCGCGGTGAACGGGAACGGATAGGGTCCCGGGTCGCTCTGATCGGCGTACGCGAACGTCATGGTCACGCCGGGCGCGCCGTTCACCGTCTGCCAGGGGATGCCGTAGCCCTCCGCCCACGTGCCCCAGTCGGCGTGCAGGATGTGGTCGGACTTCATGTTCGCCATGTAGGTGGCGGACATGGCGCTCACGGGGAGCCCGTCGACGCGCGTGTTCCACGGGTTGTCCGCGGGGAACACCGTGCAGCCGGCGATCGCGGGCGACGTGGTGCTCGGCGTCGATCCTCCGCCGCTGCTGCCGCTGCTGCCGCTGCTGCCGCCGCTGGCGCTGCCACTGCTGCTGCCCCCGCCGCTGCTGCTGCCGCTGCCGCTTCCGCCGGCACTGGCGCCGCCGCTGCTGCTGCTGCTGCCCGCAGGGGTGCCGCCGACCCCTACGCGCGGATGCAGCGGCATGGGCAGGTGCCCGACGACGTGGAAGCC
Source organism: Polyangiaceae bacterium (assembly GCA_036393165.1). Lineage (GTDB taxonomy): Bacteria > Myxococcota_A > Polyangia > Polyangiales > Polyangiaceae > Palsa-1150. Next base: position 2,663 of record DASVWO010000237.1, read on the forward strand.
GGTGTAGTCGTTCGACGAGACGTCTCCGGACTCGTTCACCGTGGCCGTCGGCTCCGGCGCGCCCCCGCACGCACATAGAACGACCAGGGGGATGCAGAGAGTGATGCGTTTGGACATCCGCCCGACGGTAGTGGCCTCCCGTCAGTGCGAAAGCGCGAGCACAGTCGTTTTGTGGCACCGTGTGCTCCCCCACGCCCACGTGCGCACGGGGTGCGACGAAGAATCAGACGTCGCTCTTGAACAATTCTTCGAGGTCGCCCTTCGTGAGCTTCTTCGCGCCGCCCACGTCCTCCGAGAGCACCGCGCCCACCAGCTCTCGCTTCTTCTCCGCGAGCTCGAGGATCTTCTCCTCGATGGTGCCCTTCGCGATGAGACGGTACGTCGTGACGATCTTGGTCTGTCCGATGCGGTGCGCGCGGTCGGTCGCCTGGTCTTCCACCGCGGGATTCCACCACGGGTCGAAGTGGATGACCGTGTCGGCCGCCGTGAGGTTCAAGCCGCTGCCGCCCGCCTTGAGCGAGATGAGGAAAACCGGCGGCCCGTCGTCGCTCTGGAAGTTCTCGACACGTTCGGCGCGGTCTTTCGTCGAGCCATCGAGATACTCGTAGGCGACGCCGTCCTCGTCCATCGCGCGCCGGATGATCTGCAGCATGCTGACGAACTGGCTGAAGAGCAGCACCTTGTGCCCGCCGGCGATCGACGTCTGCACCAGATCGCGCAGCGCCACGAGCTTGCCCGAGTCCTCGTCGCCGAACTCGCGCGGCAAGCCGAGCAGGCGCGGGTCGCAGGCCGCCTGACGCAGACGCGTGAGGCCGGCGAGGATCATGATCTGGCTGCGCGCGAGGCCCTGGCGCTCGACCTCGCCCATGACCTGCGCACGCACCTCCTTCAGCACGGCGGCGTAGAGCGCCGACTGCTCGCCCTGCAGCTCGCAGAACTGATCGGTCTCGATCTTCTCCGGCAGGTCGCGCGCGACCTCCGCCTTCGTGCGGCGCAGGATGAAGGGGTGGATGGTGGCGCGGAGCCGCGACGCCGCCGTCTTGTCGCCGGCGTCGATCGGGCGCGAGTAGCGCTCCTCGAACTTGTCGAGCGGTCCGAGCAGACCCGGGCTGACGAAGTCGAAGATCGACCAGATCTCGCTGAGGCGGTTCTCGATGGGCGTCCCGGAGAGGGCCAGCCGCCGGTCCGCCGGCAGCCGCTTGGCGGCGCGCGCCGTGGCCGACATCGGGTTCTTGATCTGCTGCGCCTCGTCGAGGATGACGTAGCGCCAGGGGATCTCCTTGAGCATCTCCTCGTCGCGACGGAGCAGCGCGTAGCTCGTCACGACGACGTCGGCGTCTTCGAACTCGTCCTGCCGCTCCTTGCGCTCGGCCCCGTGCCACAGGGCGTGGCGGAGCGACGGCGCGAAGCGATCCATCTCGCGCAGCCAGTTGGTGACGACGCTGGTCGGCGCCACGATGAGCGTCTTGAACTGCTTGCGCTTGCCCTCGGCCTTCGCGTCCTCGGCCTTCACGGCGAGGAGCAGCGCCAGGGTCTGCACCGTCTTGCCGAGACCCATGTCGTCGGCGAGCACGCCGCCCGATCCGATCTCGTGCAGGAACCAGAGCCAGTGGAAGCCCTGCTCCTGGTAGGGCCTGAGCTGCGCCTTGAGGTTGCGCGGCTTCTTCGTCTTCTCGATCTCGTCGATGTCCCGCAGCCGCTTGAAGAGCGACTTCGCGTCCTGCGTGACCGCCGAGCGGCCCACGTGCGCGAGCAGGTCCTCGATGCGTCCGGCCTGCGAGAGCGGGAGCTTGCCCCCTGCCGCGCCGCTCGTCGCGAGGATCTCGGCCTGCCGCAGCAGCACCTCGCGCACCTTCTGCGGATCGAGCTTCGCGAACGTGCCGTCCGACAGGCGCACGTACTTGCGCCCCTCGGCGAGGCAGCGCGCCAGCTCCTCCTGCGTGACGGCAATGCCCTCGCTCTCGAAGTTGAGGCGCAGCGACAGCCAGTCGACGCCGCTCGACACGCGCGCGTTCGCCGTCAGCGCCTCGTCGCGCATCTGCACGTCGACCAGGTCGTCGGGCACGAAGATGTCCCAGTCTTCCGGCAAGGAGCCGATGCCCTCGGTCCAGAAGCGGATCGCGTCGTCCCCGCGCGCGACGAACTTGTTGCCGTCTTCGGCGGGGATGAGCCCGAGCTCACGCAGCTGGCCCGCGGCCTCCTGCTGCGCCGCGATGTCCGTCCGGATGCACCGAGCGCGCTTCGCGCTGCCTGCTTCGGGCGGCTTCACGATGACCGGGACGGTCATTCCGTCGGCGCGCACGTCGATCTCGACGTCCTCGTACGCGGCGCGCAGGCTCACCTGCGCCTCGACGAGCGACCCGCCCGCCGCGACGCGGAACGTCGGCACGAGGTCCACCACGTCGGCGACCTGAGACAGCTCGGGCAGCTCCGCCCCCACCTCGAGGGCCACCTTGGGCAGCCCCTGCATCACGAGGTCGGGCAGCCGCTCGACCGGCTCGGTGATCGCCGGCATGCGCACCAGTCGCCGCACCGACGCGGGCGACACGCGCCGATCGATGGGCCGCGCCCATCCCTCCTGCGCGTCCACGTACCAGCCGGGGCTCCCCTCGAACCAGGCTCCGTTCGACGTCGTGAACCGCCGCGGGTCACCCTGCCGCTGGAAGGCGGTGCGGACGAGGATCTGCGTGCCGTCCTGCGACAGCTCCAGGTCGAAGCGCGGGCGCAACGGCTCGTCGCCGAAGCGCAGCTCCATCATCTGCGGCTCCACGATGACCCGCCGGCCCTTGAGCAGCGGCAGCAGATCGCTCGCGTCCTCGCCGCGCACGTCGATGCCGACGCGCCGCGGCCCCTGGTTCTCGAAGCGCGCGAGCAGCCGGATGGCGTCGCGGTCCGGCGTCGGGTGCTGATCCTGGCCCACGAGCAGCGTGCTCGGGAGAAGCGGCACGCGCGTATCCGGATCGAGCAGCGTGATCGTCAACGCGCCGCCGACGCCCCCGCCGTGCCCGACCTGCTTCACCTGCAGGCGGTACTCGATCTGCTTGGGCGCGGGCGGCATCGGCTCGGGCAGCCACACGTCGACGCCCGTGCTGGCGTTCGGCATGAAGCCACGGGCCGTCAGCGCCGACATGTGATTCGGCTTCATGCCGCGGTTGCGCCCGCGCTTGCCCCTCCGCCCCTCGCCGTCGATGCCCGCCACGTGCACCGTTCCGCCGTGCACGCTGTAGTGCACGCCGTTCGACTGCTGCTGCTGCGGTGGGGGACGCGGCTGCGACCCGCGCGCCTGGTCCCGCAGGGCGATGAGCAAGGCTGCCACGTGCTTGCAGTGCCCGCCGTTGCTCGAGGCGTACGCGGGACACGTGCAGCTCGAGGTGAATCCCTGCGCGCCCGGAACGAGCTGCAAGGACACCTTGTACGGCTCGGCGTCGGTCCCGCGCACGTGACCGCGCGCCGAGGCGTCTTCGATCACCACGTCCTGGACGGCGTGGCGGCGCACGTAGTCGTAACCGCGCAGATACGCCCGCGCCCCGAGCAGGCGCCGCAGCGCGCGATCGTTGAGAGTCGATAGAGCTTCGGTGATCGGTGAGGCCAACGAGTGACGCACGCGCGGGGCGTGCCCTATTGAGCGGACGTATGGGTCTCGGGCCGGCTCCCCGGAGGGCGACGGCGGTAGCTCGGGCACGGCGTCGTCGCGAAACGGACGCCGAGAGCGCGCGAGCTCTCCGTAGTCGTCCGTAGCACCCTCCCCGGGCCCGCGCAACGGGCTTTGCACGCGCAAAGCCAGTAACCCGCTGGGGCAGGCCCGGACGTTGCTCGGGTTAGCGCCGGAGGCTCCACCATGGGCTCTATGCGTGCAGCGCTCTGGCTCGCCATGCTTGCCGGGCCGGTCGCGCTTTCGCTCTCCGGCTGCACCGTGGAGGCAGAACCGCCCGTCGTGGGCGGATACGCCACGGTCTACGCGTCAGACGTGCCGCCCGACGTCTACGCTTACCCGCACGTCTACTACGACGGCGGCTACGCGTACCTCGTCGGCGACCAGTGGTTCTACCCCTACGAGGGTCGCTGGGTGATGTTGCGAAGCGAACCGCCCGCGCTCTACCGCTACCGCGTGGGCTACGCCCGCGGTGGCTACTACGGCGGAGGCGCATACCGCCGCTACTACCGGCCGGGGGTGAACGTGGCGCCGGCGGCCCCGCCTGCCCGCTACTACGGCCGCCCGCCGCCCGCCGAGCGGGTGCGCTGAGGCGGAGTGGGAGGGGTCCATCGTGATGACGTTCTGGAATCGCATTCGCACCTGGCCTCTGCTCGCGACCGCAGCGACGGCGGCGGCGCTGGCCGGGCAGGCTCTCGGATGCTCCGCGAGCGTGAGCGCGCCTCCGCCGCCGCCCGCGGGCGCCGCCGTCATGCAGTGGAGCGTGGAAGAGTCGACCGACCCGAACGCATGCGTCACTCGCGGGGCGAGTACGTTCCATGTCTCGCTCTACAACGGGGTCGGCGGCTTCGCGGGTGAGTGGGTGCAGGACTGCACCACGTTCGCCACCACCATCTACGGGCTCGACCCGGACGATTACACGGGGCACGCCGAGCTGACCGACTCGGGTGGGCAGCCGCGCACGACGAGCGTGAGCCTCAAGCCGTTCACCGTCGTCGGAGAGTCGAGCACGACGGTCACCATCGACTTCCCCGCCGACAGCTTCTATTGAGTCTGTCGGGCGGGGCCCCTCCCCCGCCCGAGCCCGCTCGGCATCGCCCTTGCGACCAGGCACTTCGGTGGAACATGCGGCCCCTCGGCCGCGAAAGGAGTGCCATGGCTCTTCAGGCAGAACGCGGCCCCGCCGTCAGCGGCGCGCCGCCTCGCATCATCAACGTCATCCTCGGCGTCTGGCTCTTCATCTCGGCCTTCATCTGGCCGCATTCGTCGGCGCAGATGACGAACACGTGGATCCTGGGGGTGCTCTGCGTGATCTTCGCGCTCGTCGCCATGGCCGTGCCGTGGGTGCGTTACCTCAACACGCTGCTCGCGATCTGGCTCTTCATCAGCGCGTGGGCGCTGCCGAGCGTCAGCCCAGGCACCATCTGGAACAACGTGCTCGTGTCGATCGCGATCTTCATCGTGTCGCTCGTGCCGTCGGTTCCGGGGACGACGGCGCCGGGCTTCTTCGGGCGCACGGCACCACCGCGCGCCGCTTGAGCTCATCGCGTCCGTTTCGCGCCGCCTCCGCCGGGCTCCGTCCAGGAGGCACCCAGGTTCGCGAGCAGCTCTTCCACGGATTGGGCTGCTCGTGACTTGAGATCACCCGGCGGAGGCGGCGCCGTGGTCTTTTCGCTCGAGCCCGACCCGCCGCAGCACGGGGGACGGTGCAGCCCCAGGATGCGCGCCATGCCGTCGTGCAGGGACGCGATGTAGCCGGCGAGGATCGCCGCGGCCGTCGCGTCGTCCACCTTGCCCTGCGCGCGTCCCGCCAGCGTGAGCTCGAGGAAGCGCTCGATCTCCTCTTCTCGTCCGCTCATCCAAGCGGCCGCCCAGTCGTCCCCCGGCCCGAGCGGCCCGGAGAGGAGGCGGCCCGAGCGCAGCAGCTCGGCGAGCCTCTCGGCGTGGTTGACCTGTTCCTGCAGCGGCGCCGGATAGAACGGACCGAACATGGGTCGCTGACTCTCCCTCTGCCCCCCCATCGGCGACGGCGCGGCGCAGTTGCGTGCTACCGTCGGCACCCCATGCGAAACAGGTGCACGGCCGGCCTCGCGCTCGGCGCCACGGCGGTGGCGCTCGCGGCCTGCGGAGGCTCGACGCAACAGCAGCAGGCTCAGTTCGCACGTCCCGAGGCGCAGTCGGTCTTCCTCGCGACCGCGCCGAGCGTGGTCGCCATCCTCAACGACGACCGCGCCGACCGCGAGCAAGAGATCCAGGACCTCGAGAAGACGATGGGCGACGAGTCGCACGCGCCCAAGCACGTGGTCGACGTGTCGCTTCGCAAGGAACCGACGCCGCACGGCACCGGGTTCGCCATCCGCGACCCGCAGTCGGGGCAGATCGACATCATCACGGCGGCGCACGTCGTGCTGCGTCCCGACCGCCTCAAGCTGACGACGCGCGGCGGGCAGACGGTGGACGGCACCGTGCTGCGCATCGACGAGGTGCGCGACGTCGCGATCCTCCAGCCCAAGGAGCCGCTCAAGGACGTGCCGCCGCTGGAGCTGGCCGACGCGAACCCGGACGTCGGCGCGCCCGTGTGGGCCATGGGGCACACCGGTATGGGGTTCTGGGCGCTCTCGTGGGGCATGAGCGAGGGCATCGCCTCGGGCATCGTCGACATGTTCGGGGAGAAGCTGCTGCTCTTCGACGCGGCCGTGTACCCGGGCTTCTCGGGCGGGCCGGTGGTCACGCTCGGACGCGACGGCAAGCCGCACGTCGTCGGCGTCAACCACGCGATCCTCTACACGGGGCAGGCGGTCTTCTCGCCGCTCGGCCCCATCTCGAGCGCGGTGAGCCTCGGAGAGCTCAAGGACGCGCTCGCGGCGAAGCCGCCGTCGGCCGAGGCCACGATGGCGGCCTACGCCAAGGAGCAGCGCAGCAAGCAGTGGGCGGACATCTTCGTGACCGACCGCATCAGCGTCGCGCGCGACGACGAGGATCAGCCCGTGGCCTCGCTCGTCGGCAACGCGCGCGAGATCGACGTGGGCGAGGACGGCGACGTGCGCATCCCGGCGGTGGCGATGCTCTTCGGCCTTTCGGCGGGGCAGCACGACGTGACCTTCGAGATCCGCGATCCGTCCGAGACGCTGCTCGCGAGCGAGACGACCACGGTTCGCGTCGGCGACAAGCAGCGCGTGGGGTTCGCCTCGACGTCGATCCACTTCACGACGGTCTCGCACGGAAAGCACGCGGTCGTGGCGAAGCTCGGGGACAAGGAGCTGGGCCGCTCGTTCGTGAACCTCATGCTGCCGGACGACGACGAGGATCTGCTCGACGAGCACGACAGCGACTCGACCGACGACGGCAACCCGGACGTCGACGTGGTCGTGGCGAAGCTCGGCAACGACGACCCCCTGGCGATGCTCGGCATCCGCGCCGACTGGAGCGAGCGCACGTATCCGCGCCGCGTCGAGTACACCTGGTTCGCGCGCGCGACGCGCGGGTGGAGCGGCACCAACGTGTCGATCGCGTCTTACGTGCTCGACACGAGCGGTCACATCGTGGGGCGCAACGAGGGCTGCTTCCAGCCCGAGGTTCGGCCCGAGCACCCGTGGGCGTGCATGGGGTCGGGCGGCGGCATGCCCTTCCCCATGGCGAACGGCGAGGGGCCGTACGACATCGTGTTCGCCATCAACGACAAGCCGGTGGCGTGGTGGCCGATGGAGGCGATCATCCAGGCGCAGCACGCCCCCGGGAGCGACCTGGCGCGCTGGATGAAGGACATGCACCGCGCCGTCGTGAAGCGCCGCAAGCAGATCACCGACACGCACACGACCCCGCCGGCGCCCCCTACGGGCCCGGCGAAGACGGCACCAAAGGCTGCTCCGAAGGCGGCGCCCGCGAAGCACTAGAGCAGCGACGGAGGGGAAGTGAAAAAACAAGAAGATCAGAAGATCAGAAGGTTTGTTGGTTGGGTCCCCACGAACACACCTTCTGATCTTCTGATCTTTTTGTTCATTCTCCTCACCGGGTGCAGCGTGCCGGTCGCGGGGGCGCTGGAGGATCCGGAGGCGAATCAGGTGGTGGTGGCGCTCGAGCGGGCGAGCGTCGATGCGACGAAAGAGGTGGACCCGCAGGCCGAGGGGAAGTGGCGGGTCACGGTGCCGCGTGACGACGTGGCGCACGCGCTCGCGGTCATGCGCGACGAGGAGCTGCCGCGCGCGCGCCCGCCCGGGGTGCTCGATGCGGTCGGCAAGGGGGCGCTCGTGCCGAGCGAGGCGGCCGAGCACGCGCAGCTCGTGGCGGGGCTCGAGGGCGACCTTGAGCGGACGCTCGAGGGCGTCGACGGCATCCTGCGCGCGCGCGTGCACCTGAGCGTGCCGGCGCGGAGCGCCCTTCGCGACGAGACGCCGCAGCGCGCGACGGGGAGCGTCCTGCTCGAGCACCGCGGGTCGACGCCCCCGCTCAGCGCCGATTCCGTGCAGAGGCTCGTCGCCGGCGCGGTCGCCGGGATGCTCCCGAACGACGTGAACGTGGTGCTCGTGTCGCGCGCGGCGCCCCCCGCCTCGACCGGGGGGGAGCTCGGCCACGTCGGTCCCATCGCGGTCGCGCGCGCGTCGCTGCGCGAGCTGCAGGCCGCGCTCGTGGCCCTCATCGCCCTGGTGGCCGCGCTGGCGGCGGCGACGCTCGTGCTCTATGCCCGTCTCGCGCGCACGCGCGCCGCCCACGCGCAGGTGGACCTGGCCGGTGCGCGCACCGCCGCGAAGTCGTGATCCGTGTCGCAGGGCTCTCCAAGTCGGTGCACCAGCCGGGAGGCGGGCGGCGCAGTCTCCTGCGCGACGTGACGCTCACCGTACCGACCGGGTGCCTGTTCGGCCTCATCGGCCCGGGCGCCAGCGGCAAGAGCGTGCTGCTCAAGATGCTGACGGGCCTGATGAAGCCCGACGTGGGGATCGTCGAGATCGGCGCCGACCGGGTGACCGAGGCGTCGGAGCTCGCGCTGCAGGAGATCCGCAAGCGGGTGGGAATGCTCTTCCAGAACAACGCGCTCTTCGATCACCTCACGGTGTTCGACAACATCGCGTTCCCGCTGCGCCGGCTCTACGCGCCGCCGGAGGAAGAGGTGCGAGAGCGCGTGGCCGAGCGGCTCGCGTGCGTGTCACTGCCGGGGTTCGAGGACCGCATGCCCTCGGGGCTGAGCGGCGGGCAGAAGAAGCGCGTGGGCGTGGCGCGGGCGACGGTCACGCGCGCTCCGTTCGTGCTCTACGACGAGCCGGCGGCGGGGCTGGACCCGGTGACGTCGCAGAAGATCTTCGACCTGCTGCGCGCCGAACAGCGCGCGAGCGGGGCGACGGTCGTCATGGTGTCGAGCGATCTGGATCGGCTGCTCACGGTCACCGACCGCGTGGGCATGATGTACAAGGGGGAGCTCATCTTCGACGGGACGACGGAGGAAGCGAAGGAGAGCCGGGAGTCGCGGGTGCGGCAGTTCGTGCACGGGTTGACGGAGGGACCGCTGTGAGGGCGCGGCTCGTCGCGACGGCGATCATGTGCGCGGCGTGCTCCAAGGGCTCGACCTCGACCTCGACCTCGACCTCGACCCCGACCCCGACCCCGACCCCGACCCCGACCCCGACCCCGACGCCGACGGCGGGGGTGCGCTTGCTCGACCACGGCAGCGAGCCGCTGCGTCCCCTCCGCTACGCCTGGCACGCCGACCGCGCCGAGCAGATGACGATCGACCTGCGCACGACCGTGTCCACGGCGGGTGCGGGCGCGCATCAGGAGATCCCGCTGCCGCCGCTGCACGTCGTGATCGCGATCGAGCCCCGGTCGGTCACGCCCGCCGGGGACCTGCAGTTCGCGTGGCGCGTCGTGCGCGCAGGAGCCGACGCCGATGCCGGCGGCGCCCCCGCCCAGGTCGCCGAGGGCTGGCGCCTGCAGCTCGCGCCGGTCGAGAATCTCTCGGGCACCGCCGTCGTCGGGCCCGACGGACTGTCCAAGGGCGTGACCCTCGAAGGCGGCGACGCCGCGCCCGACGCCGAGATGGTCGTGCAGGTCGTGCAGTTGCTCCGCGACGCCGCGGCGCCGCTCCCCGCCGAGCCGGTCGGCGTCGGCGCGCGATGGCAGAAGGTCTCGACGCTCGACGCGAAGAGCGGGCACGCGACGCAGACGGACACGTACACGCTCACCGAGCTGCACGGCGACAAGGGCAAGCTCGACGACGTGCTCGCGCAGACCGCGTCGCCCCAGCTCCTTCCGGCGCCCGGAGGCGGCGGAGCGCCCCCGGCGCGCGTCGACTCGCTGCTCACGTCGGGCACCGAGAAGCTCGCCTTCGACCTCGGGCGCCTCGTGGCGCAGACGAAGCTGGACGGAACGACGGCGATGTCGCTCTCGTCGCAGTCGCAGGCGATGAACATGGTCATGCACCTCGGCATCGTCGTCAGCGGAGAGACGCGGTGACTCCCGGCAACGAGGAGTTCGTCGAGGTCTGCGTCACGCTGGTGGTGCCGCTCTCGATCGTCGTGCCGCTCCTCCGCTTCGACGAGCGGCGCCTGAAGCCGGCGCAGCTCGAGCGCGCGTGGCCGCCGGTCAGCCGCGACGCGGCGCTATTCGCGCCGTGGCTGCTCCTCGGAATGCCGCAGCTCTGCCTCCCGGTGCACGCCGTGAAGACGCGCGGCTGGCTCGTGGGGCTCCTCCCCGGGCTGCTCGTGGCGCTGGTCATCACGCTCCTCACCGGCCTGCTGGGCGTGGGGCTGGTGACCGCGCTGGAAGCCCTCGGCCTGTAGTAACTTCCGGGGCGCATGTCCGACGCCCAGGCCGTGCCGCGTCCGAGCCGCCTCGAGAACGTGGCGGCGGCCACCGGCGCCGCGTTCATCGGCATCGCCGAGACCGTCGGCGGGATGGGCGTGCTCTTCGGACGCATCATCGCGCGCCTCGCGGCCTTCCCCCCGCGCGTCGACTGGCCGGAGCTGAAGCGCAACCTCTACAAGATGGCCGTCAAGTCGCTGCCCATCGTGGTCGTGACCGCCCTCTTCACGGGCGCCATCATGGTCATCCAGGCGGCGCCGCTCGTGAAGCGTTACGGCGCCGAGGGCCTGCTCGGCTGGGGCGCCGGCTTCGGCACGCTGCGCGAGGTCGCCCCGCTCCTCACGGCGCTCATGATCTCGGGACGCGTCGGCGCGAACAACACCGCGGAGCTCGGGACGATGGTCGTCACCGAGCAGATCGACGCGCTGCGCACCCTCGCGATCGATCCCATCGCGTTCCTCGTCGCGCCGCGCTTCATCGGGATCATCGTCACGCTCTTCTGCATGACCCTCTACGCCGACGGGCTCGCGCTCCTCGGCGCGGCCTACAGCGGCTACGGGTTGATCCAGGTCGAGCCGCAGAGCTTCTACAACGGGCTCACGAGCGGGCTGCTCAACTTCGGCGACGTCGCGAACGGCCTGTTCAAGGCGGTCGTCTTCGGCCTCGTCATCGCCCTCGCGAGCTGCCACTTCGGCCTCGCGACCAAGGGCGGCGCGCCGGGCGTCGGCCGCAGCGTCAACGCGACGGTCGTCGCCAGCGCCGCCGGCATCTTCGTCATCGACTACCTCGTGAGCTTCCTCCTCGGATGACCATGGCGAGCGCCGGCACCACCAGCACCACGCGATCCGGCGACACCGGCCCGGTGCGCGACCTCGGCGCCGCCGCGATCGATCTCTTCCTCGGCGCGCGCGAGCTCTACTCGGTCTTCGTCCGTACGCTCTACTACGTGGTCCGCGGCCGGCGCGACCGGAGCGCCGTCGTCCAACAGATGTTCGAGATCGGCAACCGATCGCTCTTCTTCGTGTCGATCACGATGGGCTTCATCGGCATGATCCTCTGCTACCAGGCGGGGCTCCAGGCGAAGCGCGTCGTGCCGGACTTCACGATGCTCGGCGCGACGTACCTCGAGCTGCTCGTGCGCGACCTCGCGGCGTCGCTCGGCGCGCTGATGCTGGCGACGCGCGTGGGGGCCGGGATCGCCGCCGAGATCGGGTCGATGGTCGTCACCGAGCAGGTGGACGCGCTCCGGATGTGCGCCGCGGACCCCATCGACTTCCTGGTGAAGCCCCGCTTCCTCGCGAGCATGGTCATGACCACGGTGCTCATCGTGTGGGGCGCTGTCGTGGCGTTCGCGGCGGGCGCGGCGACGGCGAACGTCGCCTTCGACGTGCCGGTGCAGACGTTCTGCAACATGTCGCTCATCGACGTGGGTGATCTGACGATCGGCCTCTCGAAGTGCGTGGCCTACGGCGCCGCGATCCCCATCGTGAGCGGCTACTGCGGCCTCTCGACGTTCGGCGGAAGCGAGGGCGTCGGCTGGGCGACGACGCGCGCGGTGGTGAACTCCTCGCTCGCGATCATCATATTGAACGCCATCATTTCAACCGCAGGTCTCCTGGTCTTCGGCACGAAGTGAGGTACGGTTAGGGCGTGCGCACGATCGTCGCCGCCGTCGGGATGTTCGGGCTGCTCCTGGTCGCCGGCCCCGCGGCCGCGCAATCGTGTCCGACCGGGCAGGTGTACTGCTCGGCGGGCTGGTGCTGCCCGACGATGGCCGACGGCGGGACCGCGGTCTGCTGCAACAACAACCCGCAGAGCGCGGGGTGCACGACGTCGGGCTTCTGCGGCACGGCGTCCGGAGACGGCGGGGCGGCGGGCGGTGACGGCGGCGCGGCCGGTGACGGCGGCGCTCCGCTCTGTCCGAGCGGTGACCTCTATTGCAGCTCCGGCTGGTGCTGCCCGCCCGGCCAGAACGGGCGCATGGACGTCTGCTGCAACATGAACCCGATGGCCAACGGCTGCACGGCCAACGGCAACTGCTCGACGAGCGGCGGCAGCAGCAGCAGTGGCGGCAGCAGCGGTGGTGGGCTCACCCCTCCGCCCGGATGCGGCACGGACCAGACGTTCGACGCCGTCTCGTGCGGCGGGAGTGCGTACTGCCCCGCCAACGCCATGTGCAACGGCACGAACTGCCAGTGCGCGCAGGGCTACGTCGCGGTCTCCTGCAGCGGCAGCGTGTGCAACGGCACGTGCATGGCGCCGAACTACTGGTGCGCCCCGGCCAGCGCGCTCAACGGAAGCAGCAGTGGTGGCGGCGGCGGCAGCAGCGGCGGGAGCGGAAGCGGCGGTTCCGGCGGCGGCAGCAAGGGATGCGACGCCGCCGGCGCCACCCCGAGCGACGCAGCTCCGTGGCTCGCGCTCATCGCCGGCGCCGCGGGCCTCGCGCTCTGGCGCGTGAGGCGCTCCGCCAAGGGTTGAAGCGCCAGCGACTCGGCCACCATGCGTGGGCGGCTCGGCTCCCATCCATGGGGACCTCGTCTCCCATCCATGAGGAACTCACCTCCCATGCGTGAGGACCTCGTGCCCCATCGTTGGGGATTGCACCCATCACGCATGGGGGCTTCGTCGCCCATGGATGGGAACCTCGCCCGTCATGCGCAGGGCCTCGTTGCCCATCGATAGGGACGCCGCCCGTCATGCATAGGGACCCGGTCTCTCATCGATAGGGGCTCGCCTCCCATGCATGAGAGCCTCCTGTCTCACGGTGGGTGGCACCTCCATCGACTCACCCTGCGCCCGCGCGGCCGCGATGGCTGGGCAGCTCGCTCAGCTCGATGTCATGTCATGTGACATCGCCGCGCGAGGGGATGGGCCATGGTTCGCAAGCCGCACCAATCAAGCGAATCGCGATAGTCGCGTCGGCAAGCGGGTCGGAGTCGGGGGATCAGAGCACGCCGCTGTAGCGGCCGTCGAAGCTGCGCCAGTGCCATGCGAGCATCAGTCCGCCGTTGGCGGCCTGCGTGTCCACCTCGGGCATCGCGGCGAAGGCGCTGACGACGAGGTACGGCGTGACCCACAGGTCCGCGGACACGCGCGGCTCGACGAGCCACGAGACGGTGCTCGCGTCGGCGCTCATCTGGCTGCCGGCCATGCCCGCGAACTGCTGCAGGTCGATCCACTCGGCGCCGCCGAGCACCTCGGCGCGGAACGAGACGGGGCCCAGCGGTAGACGCACGCCGACGCGCGGACCCGTCAGCCACATGTGCGAGTTCACCGTGGCGCGCGGCGAGATGGAGACGCCGCCCGACTGGAAGCCCTGCGACGTCCAGCTTCCCTCGCCCCACGCGGTCGCGAGGCCCACGTAGATGTGCGGCGTGAGCGCGTAGTCGGCGCCGAGCTCGAGGCCGTAGGCGCGCAGCGGCGCGTCGCCGAGCGCGTCGCCGTTGAACGAGTACCCCATCGGGCTCGCCTGGATGTTGCCGTCGAACCGGTCGTGCGACGACGGCGCGTAGCTGAGCGAGCGGACGCCCATGCTCAGGATCAGCGGGAACCTGTTGCCCGACTGCGCCATCGCCTGGGACACCGTCGTCGGGCAGCTCTTGTCGGCGCCGGCGCAGTCGGCTGCAGCGACGTGCGTGGTCAGGATGCCCGCAGTCGCAGCGAGGAGCGCGGCCCACGTTCTCGAGCGCTTCATCGATTCACCTCCACCTTCCGCAGCCCAGCCGAAGCACCGCTCGTGCCACGAAGCGAGAAGGCATGGAGGCCCTCGCCGAACGCGTAGACTGCGTCGCTTCCCGCGACGAGCCGGCTCGCGGGAGGGAAGAAGGATCCCAGCGCCGTCGCGTCGCCGCCGCGATCCGGCACGGCGCGCAGTCCCGTCGGCCCGTGCAGACCATCGGGATAATCCAGCCAGTAGAGCCATCCGTTTTGCACGGCGAGCACGCGCGGCGCGTAGAGTGCGACGTCCGTCGCCAACGCGGTGATCTCGCGCGTGCGCGCGTCCACGCGCTCGATCACGCCCCGCCCGGGGCGCCCCGTCTCGCGCAGCAGGAACACGGCGCCGTCACCGACGACCGCGGTGAGCACCTGCGCCAGCCCGGCGAGCACGCTGCGGGACGCGCCGCCTCGCTTCGGCGTCGCCCACAGCGTCTGCGTCGTCGAATCGTCGTCCTCGAGCACGCTCTCGAGCCACCACACGTCCTGCGCGTCGACGCCTATGAGCATCGCGCCCGGTGCGCCGTCGAGGCGACGCGCCTCACCTCCCTCCTTCGAGACGAGGCCGACCGCGTCGTCGATGCTGAAGTACACGTCGCCCCCGTCGAGCGCGATGGCCCAGCGCGACGCGTCCGAGTCCGCCGCGAGCAGGCTCCAGTCGCGCGCCGCGAGCGGGACGACGGGACCCCCTGCCCTGGCGATCGCCAGGATCCCATCGGCGCCGACCCAGTAGACGCGCTCCCGATCGAGCGCCATCTCCTCGACGCGAACCGCGCCCGCCAGTGTCGTCGCGCGTCCGCCCGCGCCGACGCGCACGAGAGCGCGCGCGCCGCCGTCCTCCCCCGCCACGCACGCCACGACGCCGTCCGCGTCCGCCGCCGCGCGCAGAACGACCGCGGACCGCGGCAGCAGCATCGTCTCCTCCGGCTGCGGGGCGGCGTGAGCATCGCCCGCCAGCCACGCGGGTCCGAGCGTCCCGCCGGCCACGATGCAAGCCACGAGAAACGCAGCGCACCGCATGACGACAGCGCGCTGCTCGGCAACCCTCGTGCCGCGTGTTATGAGCGGTCACCCCATGAGAGCCCAACTGATGCTCCCGATCGCGCTCGTGGTCGCGCTCGCCGCCTGCGGCAAGAGCGAGCCCGAGCCGTCCGCCAACAACGCCCCCAACGCCACCGGCGCCGCCCCCGCGACGGGCCCCGCCGGCGCCGCCAACGCGGCCAGCGCCGCGCACGTGCTCCACCCGGACCTGCTCGACCCGTCGAAGGCCAGCGCCAAGGCGCCCGACGTCTTCAAGGCCAAGTTCACCACCACGAAGGGCGACTTCGTGATCGAGGTGCACCGCGACTGGTCCCCCAACGGGGCCGACCGCTTCTTCAACCTCGTGAAGATGGGCTACTACGACGACACGCGCTTCTTCCGCGCCATCGAGGGCTTCATGGTCCAGTTCGGGATCAACGGCGACCCGATGGTCAACACCAAGTGGCAGAACGCCGGCATCCCGGACGACACCGGGAAGCAGTCGAACACCAAGGGCATGGTCACCTTCGCGCAGCGCGGCGTTCCCGGCTCACGCACGACGCAGGTGTTCGTCAACTACGGGGACAACTCGCGCCTCGACGCGTCGCACTTCACGCCGTTCGGCAAGGTCGTCACCGGCATGGACGTGGTCGACTCGCTCTACAAGGGCTACGGCGAGGGAGCCCCGATGGGCAAAGGACCCGACCAGGGCTCCATCCAGAGCCAGGGCAACGCGTACCTCGACACGAACTTCCCGAAGCTCGACGCCATCAAGCACGCCGAGATCGCCCAGTAGCCGTCACGCCGAGGGCGCCGGCGTCAGCGGCGTGACCGGCGGGATCTTCTCCTCCCGCTCGACCTTCGCCACGGGCCCGCGCGCCCGCCGCAGGCCGACGAGCGCGCCCGCGAGCGAGAACAGCAGCGCGATGAACCAGGTGCCGAACCAGGTCCAGCCGAATCCGATCAGGTAGTCGATCGCGGTTCGCCCCGCCGCCGCGGCGTCGCTCGTGATGGGCGCCGCCGGCGTCGCCGTCATCACGTCCGGCAGCGCGTTGACGGCGCCGATGAGCAGCCCGCGCATGAGGAACGCGCCGAAGAGCACTCCGAGCACGAACGTCAGCGCCCAGCTGAGGAACCCGTGCAGCAGGCCCACGCCTCGCGTCGCGCCGCCGCGCACCCACGACGCCACGAGGCCGCCGAAGAAGTTGCCCGCGATGATCGTCACGATGAGACAGATCCACGCGGCGATCGCGCAGCCCCTCAGCGCCGTGTCGGTCGGATGCATCGTCAGCGCGATGATCGAAAGCGCCAGCGCCCAGAGGATCGTCGCGATCGACAGCGCCGTGATCGCGCCGGCCCATCCCGCCTGCCAGCTCACGCGCGAACCGAACGGCACCTCCGTCTCTTCTCGAACCGCGTACTCCCGTCTACCCGCCACCACGTCCTGCATGACTCCAGCCTCCTCCGCTGCCCACGTGCTCGATTCGTGCCTTGCGGCCTCTTCGGCAAACGGCTCTGCCCTCGAGCCACCGGACGCGCAGGCACGCGACTTGCGCCACATGCCCCAGCGGCCGAAGGAGGAGCTCGAATGGCGAGCCAGCAGTTTCAGAGCAGCGTCGATGTGATGCCCCGCGCGCGGGTCGCCTTGGACGGCCGCCACGAGCCGCCGCCGCACTCCAAGTCGCCACCCCCGAGGCGTGGCATCCGGGTCGTTCACTCGAGCGCCGAGCCCGCTCGGAAGCGCGGCTCGTGGGTGTACGTCAAGCACGCCCTCATGCACCCCTGGCACGTCGTGGTCCTCGCCGGGGCGACGGTGTTCGGCGTGGCCAATTGGAGCCTCGTCGTCCTGCTGCTGGTCTTCGCGGGCGCCGAGCTGCTGCTCCTGGGCATCGTGCTGCACCTGCGCGCCTTCCGCCGGTACGTCGACGAGCGTCTCGATCAGATCGAGCGCGCACGCGCAGCGGAGCAGCGGGCGTCGCTCCTGCTCCAGATGGGCGACGAGCACCGGCGCGAGCTCTTGCGGCTCGAGGGCGTCATCGACCGCATTCGCGACGCGGCCAAGCCTCACGGGACGGCGGCGCAGCTCGCCGTGGACGAGTGTCTGCGGCTCCTCGCCAGCTACGTGCGGCTCGCCATCGCTTACAACGTGTCGCGCGAGTGCCTGGCGACGGTCGACCGTCGCGCGCTCGACGACGAGATGCGCTCGCTCGAGGCCGCTCGCTTTGCCGCCTCGCCGCACACCCGCGAGCTGGCTCAGAAGCGGCTCGCGATCGCGCGCAAGCGTGCTTCGCGATGGGACAAGTCACGCGAGGCGCTGGAGGCCGTGTCGCACCAGCTCGCGATGATCGGGGAGCTCGTCCAGCTCACGCACGAGCAGGTGGCCGCCCCGGCCGACCCCGGCGGGGCGACCGAGGAGCTCGATCGCGTGGTCGAGCAGCTCGACGACAGCCAGTCGACGATCGAGGAGCTCGCCGAGTTCCTCGGCGTCGAGGACAACGTCGAGCCGCGGGTGCTCGACCTCGGACGCGCCGCACGGCTGTAGTAGCCTGAAGGCCGGTTGATCGAGTTCCGGCACATCAAGAAGTCCTTCGGTCCCAAGTCGGTGCTCGACGACGTCACGTTCGACGTGCGTGACGGCGAGGTGTTCTTCATCATCGGCGCCTCTGGCGTCGGGAAGAGCGTCCTCATCAAGCACCTGGTCGGGCTGCTGTACCCGGACGCCGGGGAGATCTGGCTAGACGGCGAGGAGATCTCGCAGAAGGACGAGCAGGGGATGTACGCCGTCCGGAAGAAGTGCGCGATGGTGTTCCAGCACTCGACGCTCTTCGACTCGATGACGTGCGTCGAGAACGTCGCCCTGCCGCTCCGCAAGCACAAGGGCCACTCGGCGAAGGAGGCGCTCGCCGAGGCGCGGCGGCGGCTCGAGATCGTGCGCATGGCCGAGTTCTCGGACCACTACCCCGCGGAGCTCGGCGACGGCATGCGCAAGCGCGTCGCCATCGCCCGCGCCCTGACGCTCGACCCGCAGTACGTGCTCTTCGACGAGCCGACGACGTCGCTCGACCCGGTGAGCGCCCGGCGAGTGGACGCCCTCATCCGGGAGCTCTCGGACAAGCTCGGGGTCACGTCCATCGTCGTCAGCCACGACCTCGTGAGCATCTTCTCGATCGCCGACCGGATGGTGATGCTCTACAAAGGCAAGGTGCGCTTGCTCGGGACGCGCGAGGAGTTCCAGGGAACGGCCGACGGCGTCGTTCGTCAGTTCATCCGCGGGGAAGCCAAGGGCCCCATGGACCTGTAGTACACATAGGCCATGGCTCAGGAGCGCTCGATCGAGGTCAAGGTGGGAGCCCTCATCCTGGTCTCCCTCCTGATCCTGGGCGCGTTCATCCTCGTGATGG
Source organism: Polyangiaceae bacterium (assembly GCA_036393165.1). Taxonomy (GTDB): domain Bacteria; phylum Myxococcota_A; class Polyangia; order Polyangiales; family Polyangiaceae; genus Palsa-1150. The sequence goes on from DASVWO010000237.1 coordinate 21,242, forward strand.
GCGGCCTGAGCTTCGAGAAGACGTACACGGTGTACGCCGACTTCGACAATCCGGGCGGCCTGCAGTCGGGCGCCGCGGTGCGCATCGCGGGCGTGAAGGTCGGGACGGTGAAGGCGATGGAGTTCCGGGGCGGGAAGATCGACCCGAAGTCTGGCCATCGCGTCCTTGTGCGGTGCGACGTCGCGATCGAGCAGCGCGTGAAGGACTCGATCCACACGGACGCCGACTTCTACGTGACGACGGTGGGCGTGCTGGGCGAGCAGTTCCTCGCGATCGACCCGGGCTCGCCCGACAAGCCGGTCATGGATGAGGGCGCGATCGTCAAGGGCATCGACCCGCCGCGCATCGACCTGTTCCTCGCGAAGGCCTACGAGCTGCTCGACGTGACCGTCACCGGCATCAAGAACAACCGGGAGACGATCTCGGAGATCGCCACGAATACGGCCGGCCTGCTCAAGGGGCTCAACGTCATCGTCACGGGCAACAAGGAGCGCATCGACCGCATCGTGGCGAACGTCGAGGAGCTCACGGTGGAGGCCAAGACGCTGACGCACGACGCGCGCGTCAACTACGTCGACAACCCGAAGCTCGTGCACACCGTCGACAACGTCGACGCGCTCACGACGAAGATCCGCGAAGACTCCGGTCCGATGCTGAAGGACGCGAAGGAGGCCCTGGCGAACCTCAACCGCGTGTCAGCCACGGTGGGCGACCCGGCGGAGCAGGAGAAGATCAAGAAGGCGCTCGCCGACATCGCGCAGCTCGCCGAGCGCGCGAACGCGACGGCGTCGGACGCGCAGGCCATCGTCGCCCACATCAAGAAGGGCGAGGGCACCGTGGGCGCGCTCGTGATGGACGAAGAGATCTACGACGACGTCCAGGAGATGGTGCGCGACCTCAAGCACAACCCCTGGAAGTTCCTCTGGCGCGAGTGAGCGTCAGTCGCTAGCGGCGTCCATGCCGCCGCTGCTGCTCCCGCTCGAGCTGCCGCTGCTGCTCCCGCTGGAGCTTCCACTGCTGCTCCCGCTGCTGCTGCCGCTCGAGCTACCGCTGCTGCTGCCACTCCCGCTGCCGCTGCCACTGCCGCTCGAGCTGCCGCTGCCGCTCCCGCTCCCGCTGCCGCTCCCACTGCCGCTGCCGCTCCCACTGCCGCTCCCGCTGCTGCTGCCGCCGTCCTTCGGGGGCGTGACCGTCCCGTCCCCGGAGTCCATCTGCATCATCCCCTGCGCCTCGGCGGCCGCGTCGGCCTCCGAATTCTGGATCGACGACAGGTCGTTCGAGCACGTGCCCTTGATGCACACGTAGCCATTGGCGCAATCGCTGGTCTGCGCGCACGCCCCGCCCGCCCCCACCTGCGACGCCGGGGAGCTGCAGGCCATCGCGCCCATCACGGCCGCGACTGCCGCGACGGCTCCCGCCTGAGCCAAGGTAGGCAAACGCAAAGACCAACTAGACGCTATGCGTCGCACCCGCCTCAGCTTACCCACAAATGTCCATCCAGGCAGGCGGAGCGAGAAAATGTGTAAGTGACTAGGCGAGCGAAACGAGGGCATCCCCCTCGTTCACCGCCTGCCCCTCCGACACGTGGACCTTCTCCACCTTGCCGGCCGCGGGCGACTCCACGGGCATCTCCATCTTCATCGATTCGAGGATGACGAGCACCTGCCCTTCCGAGACGGTGTCTCCCACCTTGACCTCGATCTTCCAAACAGTTCCCGTGATATGCGCGGCTGCGGTCGTCCCTGCCATCGGTGGCGCCACGCTAGCCCAAGGGGTTTGCGAAAGGTCAGACAAATCGGTAGCTTTACGGAGGAGCAGACATGGCGGAACGTCAAGAAACCTCGGTGATGGTCTCCATCCAGGAGATCCTGCGCGACGCGCAGGATCGTGAGGAGCAGGAGAAGGTCGAAGCCGAGCGGCGCGCGCGCGAGGAAGAAGAGCGCCGCGTGATGGAGATGCGACGCCGCCAGGAGGAAGAGGAGGCACGCCTCCGCAGCGAGGAAGAGGAGCGACAGCGTCGCGCCTTCGAGGAGCAGCGGCGACAGGCGGAGATCAACGCCCTCCAGGAAGCGGCCGTCCAGCGTGCGCGCATGGAGGCCGAGGCGCAGGCCCGTCTCGCCGAGATGGCGTCGCGCCAGGAGCACGAGAGGCAGCTGCACGCCATCGGGCAGGACCAGCACAAGAAGCGCCTCACGATGATCCTCGCCGGCCTCGCCGTGCTGGTCGTCGTCGGCGGCATCGGCGGCGGGATCGCGATCAAGAAGAGCATGGACGAAGCGGCGGCCGCGAAGGCCCAGGCCGCGCAGCTCCAGACGCAGATCGACGAGTCGAACGCCAAGGAGCAGCAGCTCCAGGCGCAGCTCGCGCAGGCCAAGGATCCCGCGGAGGTCGCGGCCCTGCAGGCGCAGCTCGACGCCGAGAAGGCGCGCAACTCGCAGCTCCAGAGCCAGGCGTCGAGGCCCACCGGCGGTGGCGGCGGCGGCGGCGCGGTCCGTCCCGCGGCTCCCAAGCCGGGCGGCGGAAGCGGCGGCGGCAGCGGCAAGCCGTGCAACTGCACGCCGGGCGACCCGCTCTGCTCCTGTCTGTGACGGCGTGACGAGCTCACGGGTCATCGTCGCTCTGGACGTGCCCTCGCTGGAGGACGCGCGCGCCCTGGCCATGGAGGTGCGCGACGCGGTCGGGATGCTCAAGGTGGGCCTCGAGCTCTTCGTGCAGACCGGGCCGCAGGCGGTGGCGCTGGGGCGCGAGACGGAGCGGCCGGTGTTCCTCGACCTCAAGCTGTGCGACATCCCGGAGACGGTGGACCGCGCCGTCGCGCGCGCGTCGGCGCTCGGTGCGACGATGCTCACGGTGCACGCGGGCGGCGGGCCCGCGATGCTGCGCAAGGCCGTCGAGAGGGCGCGGCGCGAAGGAGGCGGGCTCGAGATCGTCGCGGTCACGGTGCTCACGTCACTGGACGCGGCGGACCTCGGCGCGATGGGCGTCGGCGGCGACGTCGCGTCGCAGGTCGAGCGCCTGGCGCGCATGGCGTGGAGCGAGGGCGTACGCGCCTTCGTCTGTTCGCCGCACGAAGCCTCGACGCTGCGCGCGGCGCTCGGTCGCGAAGCGGTGCTCGTGACGCCGGGGGTGCGCGCCGCGTCCGCGAGCGGCGGCGACGATCAGAAGCGCACGATGAGCGCCGGCGAGGCCGTGCGCGCCGGCGCCGACTGGGTCGTCGTGGGTCGCCCCATCCGCGATGCGCGCGATCGTCTCGCTGCCGCTCGCGCGATCGCCGGGGAGGTCGAGGCAGCCCGGGGCGCGCGGTGAGCGGGCGGCTCATCGTCGGGCTTCAACCGGTCCGCGAGGCGATCCGGACGCACGGGGACCGGCTCGAGCGCGTGCTCGTGGTGAACGAACCGGGGCGATCGTCGCCGCAGCTCGACGCGCTGGCGAGGTACGCGCGCGACCACGGGGCACCCGTGGAGCGTGCCCCGCGGGCGGAGGCCGACCGCATCGCGCGCGGTGCGCACCATCAGGGCGCCATCGCCTTCGCCCCGGGACTGCGCATCCAGAGCCTCGAGGACGTGCCGGTGGACGCCGGCACGCTCGTCGTCGCGCTCGACGAAGTGCAGGACCCGCAGAACTTCGGCGCCGTGATCCGGTCGGCCGTCGCGATGGGCGCGAGCGCCGTCGTGTGGCCGGAGCATCGCTCGGCGCCGCTGTCGCCGGCGACGTTCCGCGCTTCGGCCGGCGCCGTGGAGCACGCGCGTCTCTGCCGAGTGGCCGCGCTGCCGACGGCGCTGGAGTCGCTCCGCGACCGCGGGGTGACGGTGGTCGGGCTCGACATGAGCGGCGAATCGAGCATCGACCGCGTCGATCTCGTGCGCCCGGTCGCGCTCGTCGTCGGCGCCGAGGGAAAGGGGCTGCGCAAGACGGTGAAGCACGCGTGCGACGTGCTCGCGTGCCTGCCGATGCCAGGACCCATCGCGTCCCTCAACGCGTCGGTCGCGGTCGCCATCGCCCTGTACGAAGCGGTGAGGCAGCGGGGCGGGCGGTGAGCACTGCGCCTCGCGTCGGGCGCATCTACGCCTTCGCGCTGCTGGGGTGGGCGTTCGACTTCTACGACCTCGTCCTGCTCGGTTTCCTCGTGGACCCGGTCGCGCGCGACCTGGGGCTCGACGAGACGGGCCGCGCGTGGTTGCTCGGGGTCGCGCTCGGCGCGTCGGGCATCGGAGGCATCGTCGCGGGGGCGCTCGCCGATCGCGTGGGCAAGCGAACGATGCTCGCGTGGACGGTGCTCGTGTACTCCGTCGGGTCGCTCGTCTGCGGGCTCGCTCCCAACGCCGCGCTCTTCGTGCTGGGCCGCGCGATTGTGGGGCTCGGCGTCGGCGGCGAGTGGGCCATCGGCCACGGGATGCTCGCGGAGTCCGTGGCACCCGAGCGACGCGGACGCTGGTCCGCGGCGCTTCAGTCGGGCGAGCCGCTCGGCGTCGCGATCGCCGCGTTCGTCGGCTACCTCGTGCTCCCGCACGTCGGCTGGCGCTGGGTGCTCATCGGGTCGAGCGCGACGGCCCTCATCGCGCTCGCCGCGCGCCGGTCCGTCCACCTGCCCGACGAGCCGGCGACGCACGGCGTGCCCCTGCGGACGCTCGCCCGCGCGGGGCTCGGTCGGCGGCTCGCGGCAGCGTGGCTCCTGGGCGTGTTCAAGCTCGGAACGTACTGGACTTGTTACACGTGGCTGCCGACGTTCCTGCACCGCGAGATGCACCAGGACGTCGCGCGCTCGCTCACGTGGATGCTCACGGCGCAGAGCGGGCAGCTGGTCGGGATGCTCACCTTCGGCATCGTCGCCGACCGCGTGGGTCGACGTCCCGCGTTCACCGCGTACTCGGTGCTGACCGCGTGCGCCCTCGTGCCGCTCGCCTTCGCGTGGCGCGAGATGCCGCCCGTCGCCTTCTGGGCGGCCATGCTGGCGCTCGGCGTCGGCTCCGGTTGCACGGCGGGCTTCGGCGCGCTGCTCGCGGAGCTGTTCCCGACGGAGGTGCGCTCCGCCGCGATGGGGACGACCTACAACCTGGCGCGCGCGGCGCAGCTCCTGGCGCCCGTGCTCGTGCAGGCCTCGGTGACGCGCGCGGGGCTCGCCGGCGGGCTGTCGGTGCCCATCGTGCTCGCGCTCGCGACCGCGTCCTGGGTGTGGGTGCTGCCCGAGACGCGCGGCATCGCGCTCCCGAGCTTGAAGGACGCCTCGTGACGTCGCGCTAAGCTGGCGCGCATGTCCGTCCGCACCGAGAAGTCCGGCCAGGTGACGACCGTCGTGCTCTCCCGTCCCGAGCGGCGCAATGCGGTCGACCGCGACACGGCGGACGCACTCGTCGCGGCGTTCGAAGCGTTCGACGCCGACGAGAGCGCGCACGTCGCGGTGCTTTGGGGCGAGGGCGGAACCTTCTGCGCCGGCGCCGATCTGCGCGCGTTGTCGGCGGGCACGCCGAACCGTGTCGAGCCGACGGGGGCCGGACCGATGGGGCCCACGCGCATGCTTCTCTCGAAGCCCGTCATCGCTGCGATCGCTGGGCACGCCGTCGCGGGCGGGCTGGAGCTCGCGCTCTGGTGCGACCTACGCGTCGCGGAGGAGGACGCAGTGTTCGGCGTGTTCTGCCGTCGCTGGGGCGTCCCGCTCATCGACGGCGGCACGGTGCGGCTTCCCCGCCTCGTCGGTGCCTCGCGCGCGATGGACATGGTCCTCACGGGCAGACCCGTCGCGGCGCCCGAGGCGCTCTCGTGGGGCCTGGCCAATCGTGTCGTGCCGCGAGGGAAGGCGCGCGCCGAGGCCGAGTCGCTGGCGGCGGAGATCGCATGCTTCCCCCAGCGCTGCATGCGCTCGGATCGCCGCTCCGCATACGACCAGTGGTCCCTCCCGCTCGACGCCGCCATCGCGCGCGAATTCGAGCTCGGCTTCGCGACCGTCGCCTCGGGCGAGACGCTCGAGGGCGCCACACGCTTCGCCGGCGGCGCAGGACGGCACGGCAAGTTCGAGTAGCCTCCGCTAGCTCTTTCCGGCCATCACCAGGTCACGGATCTGGCGCCGGACCGCGGCCCGGCGCGCCTGGACGAACTCGGGGTCGAACGGCGACTTGCCGGTGAACCTCTCGAAGAGCTGCTCGAGCGCGAAGGGCACGAAGTGCAGGCCGAGCAGGCTGACCATGATCTGCTTCGGGTCGGCCTCGGCGAAGACGCCGGCATCCTGCCCCGCCTTGAGGAACGCCGCGCTCATCTCCAGCACGGCGACCGCGTGTCCCGCCAGCTCGCCGCGCATGACGGGACCCCAGTCCATCGCCTCGCGCAGCAGCAGCTTTGCCGCATACCGATGCGACGCCAGCATCGCCGTCACCGTGTCCGCCGCGTTCACCAGGCGGTCCTCCCACGAACCCTCCGCCGCGTACGCCGCGCCGAGCGGCGTCGCGATGGTCGCGATGAGCCGGTCGAGCACCGCTTCGTAGAGCGCGTCCTTCGTCTCGAAGTGATAGAAGAGCGACGCCTTGCGCACGCCGACCGCCTCGGCGACGTCGTTCATGCTCGTGCCTTCGTACCCGCGCTCGGCGAAGTATCGCGTGGCGACGTCGAGGATCTCCTCCTTGCGCGGCTTGGGCTGGCTCTCGGTCGGGTTGTTCATGGACTCTCCTGGGGTGCCCTCCGCGACGACACGGGGGCGTTGGACGGCCCGGTGAGTCGCGACGGCGTCGCGACCTCCGGTTGTTGGCGAAACGGCTCGAGCATCTTCATCACGCGCGTGTTGAGCGCGACCTCGGCGTCGCGCGGCAGCAGCGAGCCGGCGTGGAACAGGGCGAAGCCGGCGTAGTCGAACATCTGCTGCGTGATCCACGCGTCCACGTCCTGCTCGCCGACGGCGGCCGTGACGATGTTGCGCGCCACGCGCTCGGCGTCCAGCGAGCCGTCCTCGCCCGGACCCGACACGGGGAGCAGCGAGACGTAGACGCCGGTGCTCGACGCGAACATCTCGATGGCGCTCCGGAGCTCACGCCCCTTTCCGGCCGCGTCGCACACGCGATGGATCTCGACGAGCGCCTCGTTGAACGCCTCGACGATCGCCACCGGGCCCTCCGGCTTCGGCGCCGCCATCGTCACGAGCCCCGCCGCCACGAGCTGGAACACGCCGCGCGTCACCTCGAACTCGAGCTGCCCGATGCGCCGGCCGATCTCGGCGACGCTTCGCCGTCCGTCGCACTCGGCCCACACCTCACCCAGCTCCGGGGGAGGCTTCCTTCCTCCGCCCACCGGCACGGGGATCCACGCGTCGCTCGGGACCTTCTCGCGGAAGAACCGGAGCTCGTCCATGCGCCGCGCAGCCTCCATCAGGAGCTGCCCCGCGCTCAGGTGGTGGCGCTGCTGCAGCTTCGACTCGTCCAGGCCGTCGAACAGGTAGAACGTCGCGTCGGCGACGTGCACCGCGGCGTAGAACACCTCTTCCACCTGGCGCGCGGTCATGCGGTACAGCTCGTCGGGGCCGACGAACTCGAGCTCGACGGCGGCCTCACCCACGCGCTTGCCGCTCTTCTCGGCGCTGCGCACGACCTCGTCGAGCTGCGAGCGCGTGATGGCGCCGAAGCGCCAGAGGATCTCGCCGAGCCGCTCGGTCGGCACGCTGGTCGTGGCGCCGACGACGTTGCCGCGCTCGAAGAACACGGTGCGCTTCGCCTGCGCCTCGAGCACCGCCAGCTCGCCGCTCCAGCTCCCCTGGGCGATCATCGCGACCACGTCGCAGAGCGCTCCCGGGGTGCGGATCTCGCCGGCCAGGCGGAGGGCGCGACTCTCCGTCCCCGTCCGCGCGGCCACGAGGATGTCCGGGGGCGCCGCGAGCAGCCGCCACTCGCCGGCCCGTGCGCGGAGGGCCTGGCTGGCCTCTCTCCCCACGGGGTGCAAGGTCCCGGTGGCGTCGATGCGCAGATCGTCGCCCTCTCCCATCCTAGGAAGAATACCGCAGTTTGCGGGGCGCCCGCGGATCGCGTAATCGAAGCGTGTAGGCCCATGGCACAGGATGCGGGACGTGAGCAGTTATCGAAGCAGCTCGCGAAGGCCGGCTACCTGGCCGACGACCGCCTCGCCCTCGTCGTCTACCTGGCCCTCGCGCTCGAGAAGCCCCTGCTCGTCGAGGGCCCCGCGGGCGTGGGCAAGACGGACCTGGCCCGCGCGCTCTCCCAGGCTCTCTCCAGGGACCTCGTGCGGCTGCAGTGCTACGAGGGACTCGACGAGGCCAAGGCGCTCTACGAGTGGGACTACGCCAAGCAGATGCTCTACACGCAGCTGCTCCGCGAGTCGGTCGCCTCGCAGACGTCCGGCGCCGGCACGCTCGCCGAGGCGGCCGACCGCCTGGCGGGGGCCGATGCGGCGTTCTTCAGCCCGCGCTTCCTCGTCGAGCGGCCGCTGCTCCACGCCCTGACGAGCGAGAAGCCAGTCGTCATGCTCGTCGACGAGGTCGACCGGGCGGACCCCGAGTTCGAGGCGTTCCTGCTCGAGGTGCTCGCCGAGCGCCAGGTGACCATCCCGGAGCTCGGGACGATCCGCGCGAAGACGGCGCCGCTCTTCATCCTCACGAGCAACGGCACGCGCGAGATGACCGACGCGCTGCGCCGCCGGTGCCTGCACGCGTTCGTCGAGTACCCTCCTCCGTCGCGCGAGCAGGCGATCATCGAGCTGCGCGTGCCGGGCATCGGCAAGGCGCTGGCCGAGCAGCTCGCGGCGTTCGCGCAGAAGGTCCGCGCGCTCGACCTGCGCAAGGCGCCGTCGATCGCCGAGACCATCGACTGGGCCCGCGCGCTGGTCACGTTGGGCGCGAGCGCGCTCGACAAGGAGCTCGCGCGGTCGACGCTCTCGGTCATCCTCAAGCACGAGGAGGACCGGGCGAAGGTCGAGGGCAAGCTGGCTAGCCTGGTCTAGTCGCTCTTCACTTGACGACGGCGGCGTTGCACGTGGGGCAGACCGTCGCCGTCGCCTCGAGCGGCTGGCCGCACTCGCGGCACCGCGACGGCTTCGGCTGCGCGGCCTCGGGCACGCTGGGCTGGCGCAGGCGCGCGAACCGCCCGAGCGCGTCGAGCAGCCCGGCGCTCGCGCTGTCGCTCGGAACGACGCGCGTCTCGACGCCGACGATGATGATCTCCGGCGCAGATCCGTGCATCGGCCGCGGCGGCGGCATCGGCGGCGGCTCCGGCGGGCGTCCCGACGGGCGGCGCTTGGGCACCTCCTCCGTCTCCTCGCACGCGATGACGAGCGCGCCCAGGTTGTCCTGCGCGCCGCGCGCGAGCGCCGTCTTGATCAGCGCCTTCACGTGCTCCTCGGGGCTCCGCTGCTCGCCGAGCACCTCCTCGATCCCGGCGTCGCCGAGCGCGTCGCTCACGCCGTCGGTGCACAGCACGTAGAGGTCGTCCGGCAGCACGCGAAGGCTGCGCACCGGTACCCGCACGCTCTCCTCCATGCCGAGGGCGCGCGTCACGACGTGACGGGGCATCTTCGCCAGCAGCGCGTCGTCGGCGTCCGGGTGCGTCTCGAGCACGTCGTTCACGAGCGAGTGGTCCACCGTGAGCGGCTCGAGGAACCCGCCACGCAGGCGGTAACAGCGGCTGTCGCCGACGTTGGTGATGTGGATCATGTCGCCGTCCGAGGAGAACGCGACCGCGACGATGGTCGTCCCCATCCCCATGTACTTCGCGGTCTTCTTGGCGACCTCGATGACCTCGGCGTTCGCGCGCTGCACCGCGCTGGCGAGGCGCCGCGCGACCGTCCAGAGGCCGAAGTCGTCGATCTCGGGGCGGTCGTGGAGCGACGCCGCGGTCGTCTCGAACGACTTGGCCACGGTGGTCGCGGCGAGGGCGCTGGCGACGTTGCCCGCGTTGTGCCCCCCTGCCCCGTCGGCGACGATGAAGAGCCCCAGCTCGGGCCGGAGGAGGACGTGGTCCTCGTTGTGCTCGCGTTGCCCGATGTCGGTCGCCCCGGCCGCGACCGGCAAGAGGGCGTGCATCACGATGACCGGATCGCCTGCCTCGGTGCTCATGCCTTCAGGGGTATGATGGTACACCAGTATGGCCGACCCCTCGGGCGCCGAGAGCGGTACCACCCTGCCGCGCGCGATTACCTCCGCGCCGCCGCCCGGGCCGGCTCCGGCAGAGGCCGTCGAGATCGACCCCGCGGCGGCCGTCACACAGGGGTCGCACCTGGCCCTCCGCCGGCAGGATGCGACACGGGCCTACGGGTTCGCCCGGGTGGTCGTCCTTCTCTGCGCGGCGGGGCTCCTGGCCCAGTTCTTCCTGGGCGGCGTCCCCTGGCTCCGCGTCGCCTTCTGCGTGTCCCTGGGGGCGCTCGGGGCGATCTCGCTTCGCACCTGGTGGCTCGCCCGCCACCCGCTCGACTACGGCCCGCCCGTCGCGCGCGCCTTCGGCCTGAGCTCGGCCATCACGTCGCTCGTCGTCGCCTGGTACCTCGGGGTGCTGTCGCCGGCGCCCATGCTGGTGGTCCTCGGCGTCGCCTTCTTCGCGATGAGCGACGATCCGGTCGTCGCTTTCGGGATGCCGGCAGTGGCGGCCGGTGGGTACGCGCTGCTGGCGGCGCTCGTCGCGACCGGGGTGCTGCCCGATGACGGCCTCGCGTCCGCGCTCGCCGTGAGCGAGGTGCCGCGGTACTCGGCGGTCGTCCTCGTCCCGCTCGTCATGGGGCTCGGCGTCTGGCAGGCACGCATCACGCGGCGGGCGATGCTCGAGGCTCTCGAGCGCGCGACCGCGGCCATGCGCGAGATGCGCACGCGCGAGGCGCAGCTCGAGGAGGCCAACCGCGACCTCGACTTCCTCATGCGCATGGCCGCCGGGCGCGCCGGGCCGTACACGGGCCTCATGGCGGGGCGCTACGCCATCCGCCACCTCATCGCGCGCGGGGCGATGGGCGAGGTGTACGCCGCGACCGACACGGACAGCGGGCAGGACGCGGCCATCAAGGTGCTGCAGTCGAACATGCTCGCCGACGAGCAGCTCGTCGCCCGGTTCCTTCGCGAAGGACAGGCCGCCTCGCAGCTCGTCGCGCCCAACGTCGTCGGCATCTACGAGGTGGGGACCATCGGCGCCAACGGGGCGCCGTACATCGCGATGGAGCTGCTGCGCGGGCACGACCTCGGGTGGCACCTGCGCCAGCGCGGGTCGCTGCCGCTCGAGGAAGTGGTGGCGCTCGCCGAGCAGGTGGCGAGGGCGCTGGAGCTCGCGCGCAAGGCGGGGGTCGTGCACCGTGACCTGAAGCCGCAGAATCTCTTCCTCGCGCAGCAGCACGCGGCGGCGCCGGCGTGGAAGATCCTCGACTTCGGGGTCTCGCGCCTCGCCGGCACGACGGGGACGCTGACGATGGACCAGATCGTCGGCACGCCCGGGTACATGTCCCCGGAGCAGGCGGGCGGGCGCGAGGCGACGCACCGTAGCGACGTGTTCTCCTTCGGCGCCGTGCTCTATCGCGCGCTCACCGGGCAGCCTCCCTTCTCGGGTCCGGACACGCCGCAGATCCTCTACCAGGTCGTCTACCGCAACCCGCCGCGTCCCTCGCAGCTCGTGCACGGGCTGCCGCCGGACGTCGACCTGGTGCTCGCCATCGCGATGGCCAAGGATCCGTCGGACCGGTTCAACGCGGCGATCGAAGTGGCCGCCGCGCTGCGGGCGGCGTGGAAGGGCACGCTCGACCCGCAGCACCGCGTCCACGCGCAGACGGTCCTCGCCGCGCTGCCGTGGGGCACGTCGGCGCGCGACGAGAGCGAAGCGGAGATCATCGAGATCACCGCCGAGAGCCTGCGGCCCTCCTGAGCGTCACGTCACTTCTCGGCGACCTTGCCGTCTCCCTCGAGCGAGAGGTCGGCGACGCCGTCCTGGAACTTGATGCGCGCGAGCATCAGCTTCTCCTCGAGCCCGACGACGTCGATCGTCGCCTTGGACAGCTTGTCGCTCACCTCTTGCAGCTTCTTCTCGAGGCTCACCATGAGCGGCCCCGCCGTGCGCACCGCGCGCAGCGTGAAGATCTGGGCATGCAGCTCGTCCATGCGCTGCCGGTACTCGCCCATCTGCTCGCGCAGCGTGTCGCGCCGCTGCTCGTCGTCGGCGATGTCCTTCTGCACCCGCACCAGCTCCTCGACCTGTCCCTTGAGCGGCCCGGTGATCACGGCCGACGTGAGGTACGCCCGCACGAGCCCCATGCCGTCGGGCGTGCGCAGGTCCGCGCTCCGGTACACCGGCGTGGACTCCTCGAGCACCACCTCCTGCTTGCCGTAGCCGTCGACCTCCACGCGATACAGGTCGGCGCCAGAGACGTGCTCGGGGTCCGTCGGCGCCTTGGACGCGTGGTAGCCGGACGACACCGTGTGGCGCACGTAGAGGACCACCTTGTTCGGAAGGCGGTTGTGCACGACGAGCGTCGTGCGCTTGATGTGCTGCACCTGTGTCGAGAAGACGCCGCGGTTGACGGCGATGATGCGCGCGATCTCGTCGCGCTCGCCGCCCACGCGGTCGATGACCACCTGGCGGTCGAGGGCGAACGGCACGAAGGCCACCTGGTGCGCCGGGATCGGCTCGCTCATGCCCTCGCCGATGAAGCGCCCGTCGCCGAACACGGTCACCGGGCCGCTCTCGAGCTGCGAGTCGGTCGGGTTGCGAAGGCGCAGCGAGCGGAAGGCGAACTGCG
>DASVWO010000238.1:0-24661 GCA_036393165.1 Polyangiaceae bacterium
GAGTTCCAGTTGTAGTTCGAGCTCTGGAAGTCCTTCACGATCTGCGTGAAGACCGGGTCGGTCTCGACGCACGGCGAGGAATTCGCGTAGTAGCAGAGCTTCTGCACCCACGCGGACGCGAAGTACGGGTGCGTGGCCAGCGTGCTCGCGAAGTCGTCGATCGTCTTGATGTTCTGGTTGATGACGCCGCGGAAGGCGAAGAGCCCCGGCTGCGACGAGTACGTCGCGTCTTGCTGCTGGTGGTAGTTCCACGACCACGTCGCGGCGAGGATCGAGCGCGTCGTGTCGAGCTGCTTGTGGCAGCCCTCGCACGCGGCCTGGGTGACGTGCGTCATGTCGAGCCCGGGCAGGCTGGACGGCGTCGTCGTGTCGGTGCCGTCCACCGAAGACCCGAGCGCCACGATGAGCGTCTGGTTGAGCGTGACGCGCATGGTGTTGCTCGTGTTCGTCTGCCAGTTGGCGAAGAACGCCGGGGTGCTGAAGAAGCCGGTGCGCGGCTGGTTGAGCACGAGCGTGCTCGAGGTGCGCAGCGTCGGCAGGTCGTAGAACGTCGTGGTCTTCTCGCCCTGCATCGGCTGGCGGATCGTCACGAGCTGCCAGTCGGAGAAGTCGCCCGTCTGGAACTGCGAGTCCATCGAGCCGCCGCCGTACTGCTGGCACTTGCCGCCGCTCGTGCTCTGGTGACCCTCGAGCGCGCCGAGGAGCAGCCAGTGCAGCGTCATCGCGCTGGCGCCCTGGGTGCCGCTGCCGCCCTTGGCCGGGAAGACGAGCGGGTCGCTCTGGCAACCGGCGACGCCCATGTCGATCTTGGCGAGGTCCGGGTAGTACCAGTGCATGTAGTTGGGGCTCGACGGGTCGAGCGTCTCGCTGATGGGGATGGGACCCGCGGAAGCCTCGACCGTGATGGTCTGGTTCGGGTTCGCCTGCTTCCAGTAGTCGGTGACCTTGACGTTCGACGGGCTGTTCGTCGTGTCCGAGACCTCCCAGACGTCGAGGAACGCGTAGAGCTCCTTGAGCGCCGTCGTCATCATCACCTGGTGCGACGTGACGACGCCCGTCATGGGCTGGTTGTTCTGCGCGAAGTCGTTCGCCGTGCGCGCGAAGCTCTCCTGCAGGTTCTCGAGCAGCGCGGCGCCCGTGTACTGGTTCGCGTCGAGCTGCTGCGGGTACGCCTGGTCGGCGAAGTCGGTGGACGACACCTGCGTCTGCTGCAGGGCGAGCTCGAAGAAGCGCAGCATCTTGGTCTGGTACTCGGGCTGCTGCTGCCACTGCCCGATGAGCGAGGCGAGCTGCGTCGGGTCGCTCTCGACGGCCTTCACCTCGGCGTCGGTCGGCGGCTGGCCGACGAGCAGGTTCTTCACCTTCGCGACGTAGACCTGCGGCGAGTCGGCCTGGAACGGCATCGCAGCGTCGCCCCCCGCATCCGCGGTCGGAGTCGTGCTGCTCGAGGAGTGGCTGGAGGAGCACGCGGCGGCGCCGGCGACGGCTGCAGCGGCGAGGACCGTAGCGACGGGGAGGGTCTTGCGGGCCATGACGGTCCCGCCCACTGCAAGGCGAGAACCAACGCTCGAGGTCCCGCTTTTCCCGCGTTTTCCCGCGATTTCGGCGCCTGGGTGGACGCGCCTACGTTCGCCCTCGGCAGGTCCAGGCAGTTGCTTGGGAGACCAGGGGTCAGTCTGGCGTTCGAGCCCGCTCTCTGGCGAGCGTGCGGACTCAGACGCCGACGAGGCGCATCTGGCGCCTGTTCGTCGGCGTGAACGGGATCGCGTACTGCCCCGAGAAGCAGGCGTGGCACCAGGTTCCCTCGTTGCCGACGGAGGCCACGAGGCCGTCGAGCGAGAGGTAGCCGAGCGTGTCCGCCGTCACGTAGCGGGCGATCTCGTCGACCGAGTGGCTCGACGCGATGAGCTCGCGGCGCGTCGGCGTGTCGATGCCGTAGTAGCAGGGCCACTGCGTCGGCGGGCTCGAGATGCGCAGGTGCACCTCGCGGGCGCCGGCGTCGCGCACCATCTTGACGATCTTGCGCGACGTGGTGCCGCGCACGATCGAGTCGTCGATGACGACGACGCGCTTGCCGCGCAGCACGGGCTCCACCGGGTTGAGCTTCAGACGCACCCCGAAGTGCCGGATGCTCTGCTGCGGCTCGATGAAGGTGCGCCCCACGTAGTGCGACCGGATCAGCCCCATCTCGAAGGGCACGTTGCGCTCGGACGCGTAGCCGATGGCGGCGGGGACCCCCGAGTCGGGCACGGGGATGACCACGTCGCAGTCCACCGGGTGCTCTCTCGCAAGCGTGCGTCCCATCTGCTTGCGCACGTCATAGACGCTGCGGCCGCCCAGCTTCGAGTCGGGCCGGGCAAAGTACACGTACTCGAAGATGCACGTGCGCTGCGGCGCCGGCGCCTGCGGGCGGACGCTGCGGATGCCGCTCGCGTCGATGATGATCATCTCGCCGGGCTCGACGTCACGCACGTACTCGGCGTCGATGAGGTCGAACGCGCACGGCTCGCTCGCGACGACGTGGGCGTCCTTCTTCGCGGGGAGCAGGCCCAGGCACAGAGGCCGGAAGCCCATGGGGTCGCGCACCGCGATGATGGCGTCCTCGGTGCAGAAGAGCAGCGAGTAGGCGCCCTTCACGCGCGAGAGGGCGTCGGCGATGCGATCCTCGATGGCGATCTCCTTGCTGGCGGCGACGAGGTGCACGAACACCTCGGTATCGCTGTCGGTCGTGAAGATGCTCCCGCGCGCCTCGAGCTCGGCGCGCAGCTCCTCGGCGTTCGTCAGGTTGCCGTTGTGACAGACCGAGAGCGACCCGCGGGCGTAGTCCACCGCGAGGGGCTGGGCGTTCTTGATGTGCGAGCCGCCCGCGGTCGAGTAGCGCACGTGACCGATGCCGACGCGCCCGGGGAGCTTTCCGAGCTGATCCTGGGTGAACGCGTCCTGCACGAGCCCCATGGCGCGGTGCGCGTAGAGGTGCTCGCCGTCACTCGTGACGATGCCGGCGCTCTCCTGGCCGCGGTGCTGCAGCGCGTGCAGACCGAGGTACGTGATGTTGGCCGCCTCGGGGTGGCCGTAGATGCCGAATACGCCGCACATCGCGCGCCGCAACGTAGCGCGGTTCGCGTCCGGACGCCCGGAAGAGCTGGCGTCTCAGGTCTAGCGTTCGACTCCGCTCTCTTCGAGCGTGCGGAGTCAGCCGCCGTTGTTGGAGCCGCGGTAGGTCGCGGTCACGGCGATCTCGTAGCGGGCGTGCATGTGCTCCATGCCGTCGAGGGCCATGCCCTGCAGGGCGCTCCGGACGGCGGTCGAGCACGCGCGGAGCGCCTTGCGGTCGTGCACCGAGCGGCCCGCCCGCGGGAGCTTCAGGTTCACCTTGTGGCGCAGGAAGCTCACGTCGGCGACGTACTCGATGGTGCCCCCGCCCTGCTCGGGCGGCACGCACGCCGCGGCGCCGGTGATGGCGGTCTGGATGGCCTTCTCGACGGGCGCCAGGCGGTCGCACGCGTCGGGCGGCGTCTTGTTCGGCCCGCGGTCGTGGCAGCCGAGCACGCGCGGTTCGGACAGCGCTACCGGCGCCGACGCCCCGGCGTCACCCGCGGCGCCCACGATGGCGCCCGCATCCCCCGCGAGGATGGGGACCGCCGACGCCGCCGGCAGGTCGTTCCCCGAATCGTCGGTGCTCGCGCGCGGGCGACGCCACAGGTACAGCCCACTCGCCACGAGCACGAGGCCGAAGAGCAACGCCGCCACGAGCTGCGCGCGCGCCGGCCGGTCGTCCTGAGGGAAGAGCGCCCCGCTCGCCCGGGCGGGCAAGGGGTCCGACGGCGGATGCGAGGGCTCCGTGGGGCGTCCCATGCGGCTGCGGCCGGCAACCTACACGAAAACCGCCGAAACCTCACGTGGCGCCGTGCCCCGGAAGCGCGGCGTCGCGTGGCGAATGCGCGCGGTGCCTCGGCCCGAGCATTGCTCCTGGGATTGCACCGCCATGAAACTCGGAATGCGATCGTTGATGTGTGTGTCCGCCGGCGCCCTCGCGTGCGCGGGCGTCCTCGCAGTTCCCTCCAGCGCCCGCGCCGACGTCTACGTGCGCGTCGAGGGGCCTCGCTTCGAGCCCGAGCAGGCCGCTCAGTATCCGCTCGAGGTCGAGCCGCATTTCACCTTCGGCCCGGGCAACGTCTACGGTGACGCCGGATTCGGCGCTGGCGTGCGCGTCGGGATCCCGCTCGTCGGAGGCCACATCGGGTCGGTGCCGGACAACCTCGCCCTCAGCCTGGGCGGGGACATCGTCCACTACGCGAACTGCTACTTCACCGGCGACTGCAGCGCGAATTACGTCATGATCCCGGTCGCGGCGCAGTGGAACCTCTTCGTCGCGCGGCGCGTCAGCGTCTTCGGCGAGGGCGGGCTCTACGTGTACAAGGGCTGGTTCCCGGGTTGCGCCCCGGGCGACGTCGGCTGCTCCGCGCCGTCCGATCTCGGTGTGCTCCCGACGCTCGCGATCGGTGGGCGTTTGCACCTCGCCGAGTCGGCGGCGCTCACCCTGCGCCTCGGCTACCCGACGACGACCATCGGCGTCTCGTTCATGTGAGCCGCTTTTGCACCGCGAAGGCGACCGCCTTCCGCCGTCCAACGCTCGCCTTCCGGGCGAAGGCGGTCAGGCGTCGACGAGGGCGCGCACCATGAGGCCCGGCTCGTAGCGCTCGATGGTCGCGACGAGCTCGAGGCCCTCGGGGAGCATGCCCGAGACCTGGCCGACCACCTGCTCGACGAGGTTGCGCGCCTCTTGCTGGCCGGGGCCGACCATCGCGACGCAGAAGCGCAGCGGCCCGGTGCGCCCCGCCGTCACGGCGATGAGCGAGAGAAGCAGCATGTCCGTCAGCTCCACGACGCGCGTGGCCGCACGGCGCAGCGCGAGCATCTCGTGGATGGTCGGGCGGTCGCTCACGAGCCGGTTCGGCCCGCGCAGGTCGTAGCGCGCGATGGTGAGGGGCGACTCGACCCACTCGGAGAAGGACGCCTCCTCGTCGAGCGACTTGAGGAGCTGCTCGCGCGTGAGCAGCCCGGTGAGCCCGTCGCGCTTCGCGAGGTACGCCCGCGCGCGCTTGTGGTTCGCGCTGTCTTTCGCGAAGCTCACGAGCTTGAAGCGCAGCTCGCCGAACTGCACCTCGCCGCCGTGCATGAGGTTCACGCTCTTGCGGCGCTCGTAGTTGTGGTCCACGTACGTGCCGTTGGTGGAGCCGAGGTCCTCGACGATCCACGTCGCGTTCTGCCACTTGAGCGACGCGTGCTGGCCGCTCGCCGTCGCCTCCGGCACCACGATCTCGTTCTCGGTGCGACGGCCGATCGTCACCTGCGGCTTGTCGAGGCTCACCAGCTCGCCGACGAACTCGGGCGCGTTGGTCGCGAACGTCGCCAGCAGCCCCTGCATCCCGGGCACGAACGACTGCGACGCGCTGCGCCCCGGCGGCGGCCCCGGGTCAAGGCGCTCGCGCGGGACCTGGATCGGGTTCGTCGTCAGAGTCACCGGGTTGAAGAAGCGCAGGTGGCGCGCGGGCAGGCGCTGCTGCGGGTCGTCGGAGAAGCAGCGGAAGACCTGCTTGATCTCGTCGATCGACAGCCCCGCGGGCACGTCGAACATGATCTGCTGGCGCATCGGCTTCGCGCGCGGCTTGTACCCGGGCTCGGGGACGCGGCACGTCCACATCTCGAGGAGCGTGAGGCCGAGGGCGTACACGTCGTCCTCGGGGCCCGCGCCGCCCGACCGGATGCGCTCCGGGCTCATGTAGTTCGGGGTCCCTCCGTCGGGCGGCGCCCCGGGGCGGCGGGCCGAGGCGCGGGCGCGCTCCTTGGCGAACCCGAAGTCGAGCACCATGGCCTTGCCGAACGAGCCGTCGGCGTTCGTCGTGACCATGACGTTGCCCGGCTTGAGGTCGCCGTGCACGAGGCCCTGCGCGTGGATGGCGGCGACGCCCGACGACACGTCGTGGGCGATGCGTCGGAACTCGTCGGCCGTGTACCCGCCCTGGGCCTTCTTCCGACGGATGTGCGTGTGGAGCGTCTGCCCCGTGATGTACTCCATCACGAGGATGGGGCCGTACGGGCTCGGCGCGAGGTCGTGCACGCGGCACACGTTGGGGTGGCTGACGGAGCGCGCGAGCAGCAGCTCCTGGCGGAGGGCCTCGTCGTCCCCGGGCATGCGCGACTCTTCGCGGACGATCTTGAGCGCCACCGGCTGCTGCGTCGCTCGATCGTGCGCGAGGAACACCTCGCCCATGCCTCCCTTGCCGAGGCTTTGACGGATCTCGTAGCGGTCGTTCACCACCGTCCCCTGGGACAGGGGCGGTGCTCCGCTCCGGCTCGCGTCACTCATCCTCGCCCCGATTTTGCCACGACTCGGTGGCGCGTAGGGTGTCATAGCGGGGGGCCAGGCGTCCACATCCCACATGCGGCCGCGAGGGGTAGGATCGTCCGTGTGACCCAGGTGCCACCTGCCCGCGTGCTCGCCGAGCTGGAGGTCCTCGCCGGGCGCCTGGGCGTCGAGGTGCGGCACGAGCCCTTCGGCAAGGGTCTGCTCGAGGGGCGAGGCGGGTTGTGCTGGGTCAAGGGCCGGCCGCTCGTGGTGATGGACGAGAAGCTGCCCGTCACCGAGCGGATCGGGGTGCTCGCGGGGGCCCTCGCCGAGTTCGACCTGGAGTCGGTCCACCTCATGCCGGCGGTGCGCGCAACGATCGAAGCTGCCCGCGAGGGCAGGTCCATGGGAGCCCCAAAGCGAACGCATCCGGGCCTCGCCCGCACACGCCCGCGCAAATGATGCGTGTCAGGCGAGGCGCGAGTACAGGCTCTCCAGCGCCTCGTCGAGCTTCGCGATGTCGGTCCCGCCGGCCTGCGCCATGTCCGGGCGGCCGCCCCCGCTGCCGCCGAGCATCTGGGCGACGCCGCGGATCAAGTCGCCGGCCTTGTAGCGGTCGGTCAGCGACTTGGAGACCGTGAGGACGAGCATCGCCTTGTCCTTGCCGGGAGCCCCCACGAGGATGACGGCGTCGCCCAGCTTGTCGCGCAGCTTCTCGGCCAGCTCGCGCAGCGTTGCCGGATCGCCCACGCTGACTTTCACCGCGAGGGCCTTGCCTCCGGGGATGTCCCGTGCCTTGCGCAGCATGTCGTCGAGACCGCCGCCGCCCCCTCCCCCGGCGCCCATCGCGAGCTGGCGCTTGGCGTCGGCCAGCTCCTTCTCGAGCGCCTTGCGCTGCGTCGCCAGCTTCTCGATGGCCGCCTGCAGCGAGTCGACGCCGGTCCCCGCCGTCTGCGCGGCCTGCTGCACCGTCGCCTCGAGCTGCTGGACCCAGCGCACGGCATTCATCCCCGTGGCCGCCTCGATGCGGCGCACCCCGGCGGCGAGCCCTTGCTCGCTCTTGATCTTGAACAGGCCGATCTCGCCGAGGGAGCGCGCGTGCGTGCCGCCGCAGAGCTCCACCGAGTCGCTCGTCATGGTGAGCATGCGGACGACGTCGCCGTACTTCTCCTCGAAGATGGCGACCGCCCCGCGCTTGCGCGCCTCGTCGATGGGCAGCACGTCGGTGAGGACAGGCGCATCGCCGAGCACCTTCTCGTTCACGAGCAGCTCGATGCGCTCGATCTCGTCGCGCGCGAGCGCCTTGCCGTGGGCGAAGTCGAAGCGCAGGCGGTCGGGCGCGACGAGCGACCCCTTCTGCGTCGCCTGCTCGCCCAGCACCGTCTTGAGCGCCCAGTGCAGCAGGTGCGTCGCCGAGTGGTTGCGGCGCGTCGCCGTGCGAAGCGCGTGGTCCACGTCCAGGTGCACCGTGTCGCCCACGGCGATGCCGCCCTTGGCGACCTTGCCGATGTGCGCGACGACCCCGGCGATGGGCTTCTGCGTGTCGTGCACTTCGAAGCGCATCGGCTCGATGCCGCGGCGCTCGATGATGCCCTTGTCGCCGACCTGTCCGCCGGCCTCGCCGTAGAAAGGCGTGAGATCCGTGACGAGGACGACGTTCTCGCCCTGCATCGCGCGGATGGCGAGCGCCCCGTCCTTCACGATGGCGACGACGCGCCCCTCGGCTTCTTCGCGCTCGTAGCCGACGAACTTCACGCCCTCGGGAGACCGCTTCTTGACCGCCTCGAGGACGTCGCGCCACACGTGCTCGACCGCGGCCTCTCCGACCTTGGAGCCCTCGCTGCGCGCCCGCTGCTCCTCGAGCGCCTTGTCGTACGCCGCCTCGTCGACCGTGAGCCCGCGCTCCTGGGCGATCACCTGCGTGAGGTCGAGCGGGAACCCGTACGTGTCGTACAGCTTGAACGCGGTGTCCCCGCGGATGACGCTCGACCCCCGCGAGCGCGTCTCCTGCATCTCCTCCTCGAGGATCTTGAGGCCGCGCTCGATGGTCTCGCGGAAGCGCACTTCTTCCTGACGCGCCACCGTGGCGACGAGCTCGCGCCGCGCCACGAGCTCCGGGTACGCGTCGCCCATGAGGCGAACGACCTCGAGCGCCACCTCGTGCAGGAACGGGTCGCGGATCCCCAGGCGGTGCCCGTGTCGCACGGCGCGCCGCATGACGCGTCGGAGCACGTACTCGCGCCCGGCGCGGTCCGGGAAGACGCCCTCGGCGACGAGGAACGCGGTGGTGCGCGCGTGATCGGCGATGACGCGCATCGACACGTCGTCGTCGGCCTGCGTGCCGCGGTACGCCTTGCCGGCGATCTCGCTCGCCTTCTCGACGAGGTTCCGCAGGACGTCCGTCTCGTAGTTGCTCGTCACGCCCTGGAGGACGCTCGAGATGCGCTCCAGGCCCATGCCCGTGTCGACGCACGGCTTGGGGAGCGGCGCGAGCGACGCGCTGCCCGCGGCGTCGATCGAGCGCTCGAACTGCATGAAGACGAGGTTCCAGATCTCGGTCCACCCGAAGCCCTCGGACGTCGGCTCGTCGCCGAAGGAGCCGTACGGCACGCCGTTGCTCGCGTCGCCGTTGAACCAGTGGATCTCGGTGCACGGTCCGCAGGGGCCGGTCTCGCCCATCTGCCAGAAGTTGTCCTTCATCCCGAGGCCGAGGACGCGGTCGTCGCCGAAGCCGGTGACCCGCTTCCAGAGGGCGCGCGCGTCGTCGTCCGCCGGAACCCCTTCGGCGCCGCCGAAGACGGTGATCATCATGCGCGACGTGTCGAGCCCGAGCTCCTTCGTGAGGAGCTCCCACGCGAGGACGATCGCCTCCTCCTTGAAGTAGTCGCCGAAGCTGAAGTTGCCGAGCATCTCGAAGAACGTGTGATGGCGCGCGGTGACGCCGACGTTCTCGAGGTCGTTGTGCTTGCCGCTGATGCGGATGCACTTCTGGCTCGACGTCGCGCGGGTGTATACGCGCTTCTCGCGCCCCACGAACACGTCCTTGAACTGCACCATGCCGGCGTTCGCGAACATGAGCGTCGGGTCGTTCTGCGGGACGAGCGGCGAGCTCGCGACGACCTCGTGTCCGTTCTTCGCGAAGTAGTCGAGGAACGCGCGGCGGACGGCGGAAGAGGTGCGGCCGGAAGACATGGAGCAGCGTGCTCTTAGCACGCGCCGCCGCGCTCAGTATGGGTTCGAATCGGTCGGCGCCGGCTTGGGCGCGGGGGGCGGCGGAGGCGGAGGCTGGTTCTTGTACAGCGACCAGTTGGAGTTCACCGGCTCGGGCGGTTCCTCGCTCGCCGCGGGTGCACCAGGAGGCCACGTGTGATGACGCCCGCTGGGCGCCGTCGCAGCATGCGACCCCGATGGTGCCGCCGATGCGGACGCCGCCACGGATGCCGACGCCGTCGCGGTCGCCGTAGCGGACGCCGTGGCGGACGCGGTCGCGGACGCCGTCGGGATCGCCGACGCGGTGGCACTCTCGGTGGCGGTCGCCGCCCCCGCCTGCTCGCTCGCCTGCGTGCTCCCTCCGCCGATTCCGACCACCGCGAGCACGCGATGCGCCACCTCGGGATACCGGTACGCGCCGACCGCGATGACCGCCGCGAGCAGCATGATCACCCAAAGCCACGCGAGGCTCCGCTTGGGGATGACGATGGGCTCCTGATCCAGCTCCAGAGACGCATTCGTCGCCGGATGCACCGCTCCCACCGGCGTCTCACCCTTGCGCCTCGTGAGCTGGACGGTCCCCAGGTTGCTGTCTCGCTGAGCGGCCGGCTGCCGCTGCGAGATGGCCCCCGTCTCGCCGACGAGCGTCGGCGCGAACGCGACCTCCTCCTTCGACAGCGAATCGGGGGGCGCAGGCCGCCCTTTCGCCTCGTCGATCGCCTTGCCGACGATGCTCTTCCTCTGGCTCGCGAGCTCGGGGCACTCGGTGCGCAGGAACGCCGCGACGTCCTCGGTCGTCGTGCTCTCCCCCATCTCCTTCATCGCGGCCTCGAGTGCGCGCTGCATCCCGGCGGCCGTCGGGAAGCGCACGTCGGGATCGAAGCCGAGGCAGCGATCGAGCACCTTCTGCACCGGCTCGGGGATCCCCTCGACGGGCTCGGGCAGCTCGTCGGTCATCAGCTTGCGGATCACCTCGACGTCGTCGTCGTCACCGTAAGGCGGCTTCCCGACGATGAGCTCCTGAAGACACACGCCGAGAGCCCAGATGTCGGTGCGCCGGTCGACTTTCGCGCCCTTCTTCACCTGCTCCGGGGCGAGGTACTGGATCTTGCCCTTCACGACGCCGGTGCGCGTCTCGCCCTGCTTGCGCCCGTGGGCCTTGGCGATCCCGAAGTCGATGACCTTGGCCGCGCCGACGGTGCTGACGAGGATGTTCTGTGGCGACACGTCGCGGTGCACGAGGTCGACCGCGTCGCCGTTCTCGTCGCGCAGCTCGTGGGCGGCGTGGAGCCCCGCGCAGGCGTCGGCCAGGACGCGCAGCGTGACGCCGATGGGGATGGTGCCCTTGCGCTTGGCGACCACCTTGCGGATCTTCGCGAGCGAGTCGCCGTCCACCCACTCCATCACGATGAAGAGGACGGTCTGCTGCTCGCCGAGGTCGAGGATCTGCGCGACGTTGGGGTGCTGGATGCGCGACGCGATGCGCGCCTCGTCGAGGAACATCTCCTGGAACGTGGCGTCGTCGACCAGCTCGGTGCGTATCGTCTTGATCGCGTAGAGCTTCTCGAAGCCGCGCTTGCCCCGGAGGCGCGCCAGCCACACCGTCGCCATCCCCCCCGACGCGATGGGGCAGAGCAGCTCGTACCGGTCCAGCCGGTAGCCTGCCTTCAGGATGGATTCGGCGGCCTCCATGGGCTCCCGACTAACGGTACCTCAGCGCTTCTGGCCGGACGAGTACTTGCGCACGTGCACCTTCTCCGTCGTCACCAGTGCGCCGCCCTGGAGCATCTCGTCGAGGATGGGCATGAGCCTGGCAACCTGCTCCTCGGTGTCGACCACCTCGAGAATGACGGGGAGGTCGCCCGAGAGGTCCACCAGGTGCGCGGTGTGGATGATGCTGGCGGCACCGAAGCCGGCGACGCCGTGCAGCACGGTCGCACCGGCGAACCCCTCGCGCCTCAGCCTTTCGAGCAGAGCGGTCGCGAGCGGTCGATGATGCCACTTGTCGGCATCCCCGAAAAACACGCGGACCAGGACCTGATCGCCTTCGATCGTGCGCATGGCGGTGCCTGACCTTTCCTATCCGCCGAACATCTTCCTCGCGAGACCGAGGCCCGCAAGTCCTGCCCCGAAGCAGACGAACAGCGTGAGGGCCACGTTGACCCCCGCCAGCCACCACGAGCCCTGTCGCAAGAGGTTCGTCGTCTCGTAGTCGAAGCTCGAATACGTGGTGAGCCCGCCCATGAACCCCGTCATGAGCGTGAGGCGCATCGTCTGGGAGATGAGCGTCGTGCTGAACGCCATGTGTGCGACGAACGTGATGAGGAAGCACCCGGCCACGTTCACGATGAGGGTGGCGTACGGGAAGCCCACGCCGAACGCCTTCTGCGCCCACACGCCCACGCCGTACCGCACGAGGGTGCCGATGGCGCCCGCGAGTCCGATGAGGAGGACCTGTACCATCGCTGCATCCGCAGCGATATCACGCAGGGCCTCCGGGGGTCAGCGCCCGGGGTGAGGCCATACCCATGCGGTCATGAGCCTGCCCATGCTGGGTCGTCACCTTGCCCGTGCCCGGTCACCACCTTGCCCATGCCCGGTCATGACCTTGCCCGTGCCCGCTCACGACCATGCCCTGCCCAGGGCATGGCCTCGCCCTCGCCGAGTCCGACGATGCCCACGCTTGGGCATGCTCTTGCACCGGCGCGGGCAAGCATCTGCACGGACCTGGGCAAGCATCTGCACCGACCCGGGCAAGCATCTGCAAGGGCCTGGGCAAGCACCTGCACCGGCCCGGGCAAGCATCTGCACCAGCCTGGGCGAGTTCGCGCGCTCGCATCGGCGTGCTTTCGTCCGCGACAGGCGAGGTCGTGACCTCCGTCGGGCATGCCTCCGACCTGCGCTGAACATCGCCCGACTCCCGATGCTGCGTCGGT
The DNA here is from genome assembly GCA_036393165.1 of Polyangiaceae bacterium. GTDB lineage: Bacteria > Myxococcota_A > Polyangia > Polyangiales > Polyangiaceae > Palsa-1150. Next base: position 12,496 of record DASVWO010000238.1, read on the forward strand.
CAGAGTCCGGCGACGATCAGGCCCTGGTCCGCACCTCGAAGAGCGCTTTCCACGGCTCCGTCGACCGCATCGTCTTGCAAACGACGGCGGCCCAGATCGCTCAGCGTCGGGCTCGAGCCGAAGGTCGTGGCGGCGCCCGAGAGGGTGCCCTTGAGGATCTTCTCGCGGCTGACCGCGAACTCGACGCGCGCCTGGACCTGGATGCTGCCGGCCACGCGCGATTCGGCGAGCTGCAGGAGCGAGCCGTCCAGCGTGATGATGGGCAGCTTGCGCTCTGCGGCCTGCACCATGAGCCCGGGGTCGGCGTCCACCACGGCGGCTCCCTTGAGGAAGCGAGCGCGCGATCGGGCAGCGTCGTGCAACACGTTGCGCATCTCGTCCCCGCGGATGCCCGTCGGGTTGCGCATGGTCCCGAGGCGGACGACGTAGCGCACGCTCGGCCCGAGCTGCCGGCGAGGAGCCTCCGCCTCCGGCGCGCCGCCCTGGTCGGCCGCGACGCCGCTGCGGAGCCGCTCGATCGACGCCTGGATCTGCGCCTTGACGCTGGCCGACGACTCGCTGCCGAGCCGGCGCGCGAGCGCCGTGATGGCCGTGGGGTCGCCGAGCGCGCCGAGGGCGCTGGCGGCGGCGACGCGAACCGCCGGATGGGAGTCCGCGAGTGCGACTTCGAGCGCCTCGCGTGCTCCCACCGGCTTCACGCGTCCGAGGTACAGCGCCGCGCTCACGCGGACGCGGAAGTCGGGGGACTGCGTGAGATCGCGCAGGGCGCCGGCCGGATCCTGCGCGAGCGCGAGCCGCGGGACGGAGACCGAGAGCACGAGGAGGCCGATCGCCGCGCAGGCAGCGCGCCTGCCACGCAACAGTCGTGTCCCTCGGTTGCTCCCCATCTTTCTCCGCACCGCCTCCCGCTCAGACCCGCGTCACTGCCCCAAGAGCTCCTTGATCTCCTTCTCGACCTCCACCTCTTCGCCGTCGTGATAACCGACGTGCGCGTAACGAATGACGCCCTTCTTGTCGATGATGAAGGACGAGGGCATCGTCTCCGGCTTGTAGTGTTTGGCGATCGTCTTGTCCTCGTCCCAGCCGAGGGTGAACTTCGCGCCGTAGGTGTCGGCGAAGCCGGGGATCTTGTCCTTGTCGTCGGCCTCGTCCTCGCTGATGCCGATGATCTGCAGGCCGCTCGTGCCGTACTTCGTGTTGAGGTCCTGCAGCTTCGGGAACGACTTCTTGCAGGGCTCGCAAAACGTGCCCCAGAAGTCGACCAGGACGACCTTGCCGCGAAGCGACTTGAGCGAGACGGACCCCTTGCCGCCGACGATGGTCTTCACGCTGAAGTCCGGCGCCGGGTTGCCGACCAGGCCGCCGTTGGAATCCGCGGAATCCGCACCTTTGCCGTCGTCCGCGGCGCCGCACGCGCCGAGGGCCAGGGAGAGGGTCACAACCGTGATGGAAAGCCAGGGAGCGTCGTTTCTCATGGGGCAATTGCTATCACGGCCCCCTTCTCTTCTTTAAACGTGATGCAAGGGCCGGCGTCGAGGGTCCCCGGCGGGCTCGACATGCGATCGCTGGGTGGGTGTGGTCCTAGGACCTCTCCGTCCGTCCAGGTTGCACAGTCGTCGCACACTGATCCACCCTTCCTTATCCCGCCATGACCACCCCCGAAGAGATCCGGAATGTCGCCGTTCTCGGCCACAAAGGCTCGGGCAAGACCTCGCTCGTCGAGGCAGCCCTCTTCGTCGCGAAGGTGACACCGAAGCTCGGGAAGGCGGGTGATCGCGCCAGTGGTCTCGACGACTCGCCGGAAGAGCGCGCGCACGTCACGACGCTCGAAGCGCGTCCGGTGAGCCTCAAGTGGAACGGTTGCAAGATCAACCTCGTCGACACGCCAGGCGAAGCGAGCTTCGTCGCCGAGGCGCGCCTCGCGCTCTCCGCGTGCGACGCCGCGCTGGTGTGCGTGAGCGCGCGCGACGGCGTGCAGACCGGCACCGAGCGGGCGCTCGCGTGGGTGCGCGAGCGCCAGGTGCCGTGCATCGTCGTGCTGACCAAGATGGACGACGAGCACGCGCGTCCCGACGAGGTGGTGGCGGAGCTCAAGCAACACCTCAAGACGCCCATCGCCGTCATGGAGGTGCCCGACGGCGTGGGACCGAGCTTCCACGGCGTCATCGCGATCCGCACGGGCAAGGCGTGGATCAACAAGCCCGAGGCGCCCAACTCGACGGCGTCGATCCCGGTGCCGGCGGAGTCGAAGCCGCGCGTGGACGAGGCCCGAGCGCACCTCGTGGACGACGTCGCCGGGACCGACGACACGCTCACCGAGAAGTACCTGAACGACGGCGACCTCTCGCAGGAGGAGCTCGACTCGGGCGCGCGCAAGGCGGTCGAGGCGTGCAAGATGATCCCGGTCTACGAAGCGTCGTGCACCATGCCGAGCGGCGTCGTGGCGCTGCTCGACGCGGCGGTGGACCTGCTGCCGTCGCCCGCGCGGCGGCCGCCGTTCGAGGGCATCGGCACCCAGGAGAAGCGCGAGGCGAAGCCGGACGCGCCCGTCGCGGCGTTCATCTTCAAGACGCACATCGACCCGCACGTCGGGAAGATCAGCTACGTGCGCGTCGTCTCGGGAACGCTCAAGCAGGACGCGGCGGTCGGCGCCGGCACGACCGGCAACCGCGAGCGCGTCGGCCAGCTCTCGCAGGGCACCTGGAAGGAGCTCAAGCCGGTGCCCGAAGCCGTCGCCGGCGACATCGTCGCCGTGGCGAAGCTCAAGGTCGCGCGAACCACGGACACGCTGAGCGACGAGAAGAAGCCGTTCAACGTGAAGCTCCCGCCGATGCCGCCGGCCCTCTACTCGCGCACCCTCATCGTCGAGGGCAAGGGCGTCGAGGACAAGGCGGCGCAGGCGCTGCTGCGCATCTGCGAGGAAGATCCCGGGCTCGTCTTCAAGCACGACGCGGCCACGCGCGAGTCGATCCTCGAGGGCCTCGGCGCGCTGCACCTGGACATCACGCTCGAGCGCCTGCGCAAGCGCGCGTCGATCGACTGTCGCCTCGGGCCGCCGCGCATCCCGTACCGCGAGACGGTGCGCGGGCGCGCCACGGGCATCGAGGGCAAGCTGAAGAAGCAGAGCGGCGGGCACGGACAGTTCGGCGTCTGCTACATCGACCTCGAGCCGCTGCCGCGCGGCTCCGGGTTCGAGTTCGAGGACGCGATCGTGGGCGGATCGATTCCGCGACAGTTCATCCCGAGCGTCGAGAAGGGCGTGCGCAAGGCGATGGAGCACGGCGTGCTCGCCGGCTACCCGGTCGTCGACTTCAAGGTGCGATTGACCGATGGCAAGTACCATGCGGTCGACTCGTCGGACGCGGCGTTCCAGATGGCCGGCAGCCGCGCGCTGCGTGCGGCATTGCAGGCGTCGCAGCCGGTGCTGCTCGAGCCGGTCGCCAAGCTCGAGGTCACGATCCCGAGCGACTACCTCGGCGACGTCATCGGCGACATCAACGCCCGCAGCGGGCGCGTCACCGGAACCGACAGCCTCGGCGACAAGAGCGTCGTCGTCGCCCTGGTGCCGCTCGCGAACACGAACGACTACGAGCCGAAGCTGACGAGCATCACGAGCGGCCGCGGCGCCTTCACGATGGCCTTCGACCACTACGACCCGTGCAATCCTCACACGACCGAGAAGGTCGTGAAGGAGAGCGGGTTCAAGCACGTCGAAGAAGAGGACTGAGGCCCTCGCTCAGGGCACCTCGTAGGTGTCCAGCCCCGCTTTCAGGCGCTGCCGGTCCTCCGGCGACAGCGCGTCGGGGTGCTCCAGCACGATGGCCCTCGCCTCCCGCAGCCACGTGGCCGCGCGGGCCTTGTCCCCGAGCGCCCCGTAGGTGAGCCCCCGGTAGAGCGCGTAGCGCGCGCGGTGAGCGTCGTCCCACGACCGGCTCTCGGGCTCGAGGGACGCGAACGTCTGCTTCGCCTCGGGGTACCGCCCGTCGTCGAACTGGCCGACGCCGCGCGAGAGGCCGCCGGCGCAGGCGAGCAGCGCTGGGACGCACAGGAGCGCGAGCACGCGGATGGGTGGAGGATGCATCGTCCAACCACCCATCGGCCGTCTCCTGCGTGCGGTTGCGTCGGCTCAGAAGGTCGCGCCCAGGCCGACGTACGGCCACGGGAGGAAGAACCCGCTTCCGATGAGCGGGTCGATGCCGGCGCGCAGGAAGAAGCCGCCGTCCGGCGGCTGGTAGCGGTAGCCGAGGATGACGGTGCCCCACGCCGTGACTGCCGATCCGCTGGCGCTGCCGCCGCTCGCGCCAAGGATGCTCGCGCTCCCGCCGAAGTAGCTGATGTCGACACCGGCGCCGACCTCGAACATGTGCTTCAGCGAGCCGATGCCGAGATAGCTGACGGTGATCGGGACGTTGAGCCACGTGACCGACGCGGAGCTCCCGTTGGCGTTGCTGGCACTGAGCGACCAGTACTCGATGCCGATGCGCGCCCCGATGGGTCCGATCGCGCGGTCGTAGTTCAGCGAGTAAAGCAGTCCGGGGCCCAGGAGCTCGACGTAGAGCGCGTTGTTGGCCGTACGCTCCGTCGGTGCGGCTTCGGCCGGAGCGGGCGCGGCAGCCGGAGGCGCTGCAGCCGGGGCCGGTGTGGCCGGCGCCACGGGCGGCGGCGCACCGTCCTGAGCCGACGCGCTCATCGAGAACGACAGCACGACTGCGGCGAACGGTACGGCCAGACGACTTGGCGACAGACGCATGGTCATTTTCCTCCAGGGTAGCGAGCGCTACTCGACGCCAAGCGTACACGAGAGCTCAGCCGCGAGTCTGACGTACGAGCTTGCTGGCGAATTCACGCCGGCGAGGTGGTGCGTACGCGCTTTCCCGCCGCCCGGAGCATGTCGTCCAGTGTCGTCAGCTCTTCACCCTCGTCGCGACGCGCCTCGTCGAGACGACCGGCGGGCTCGACGCTGGGTCCCCTGGCGCTCCGCTCCCACTTCTCGGCGAGCTCTCGGGCGATGCGCTCGATGAGCGGGCGCGTCGTCTCGCGGTGCGTGGCACTGACGAGGGCTGCATCCGGGTGGCTGCGCTCGAGGGCGCGGAGCTCGCTCGCCTCTGCGAGGTCGATCTTGTTGAACACGAGCAGGCGGTCGATCTCGAGAAGGTCGAGATCCTCGAGCACCCGCATCACCGTCCGGATGTGCTCTTCCTTCGCGGGATCGCTCGCGTCCACGACGTGGAGCAGCAGGTCGGCGTCGGCGGCTTCCTCGAACGTCGCCCGGAACGCGGCGAAGAGATCCTTCGGCAGCTTGCGGATGAAGCCGACCGTGTCGGTGATGACGACCTCGCGCTCGCCCCAGCCCGCCCACCCGCAGCGCAGGGTGCGCGAGCGTGTGTCGAGCGTGGCGAACAGCTTGTCCTCGGCCAGGACGTCGGCGCCGGTGAGCGTGTTGAGCAGCGTGCTCTTGCCCGCATTCGTGTACCCGACGATGGCGACCGTGGGGACACCCTCGCGGGTGCGCTTGCGGCGGCGTTGCTCCCGCTGCTTGGCGAGCTGCTTGAGCTGCCGCTCGAGGTGCGTCACGCGGTCCTTCGCGCGCCGGCGGCCGATCTCGAGCTTCGTCTCGCCCGGTCCGCGTCCGCCGATGCCGCCCGTGAGACGCGAGAGCGAGTCGTCCTTCTGGGCGAGGCGCGGCATCGAATACTTGAGCTGCGCGAGCTCCACCTGCAGCTTGCCGTCCCGGCTCTCGGCACGCTGCGCGAAGATGTCGAGGATCAGCTGCGTGCGGTCGATGACCTTGAGGTCGGTGTGCTTCGCGAGGGCGCTCGCCTGCGCCGGCGTCAGCTCGCGGTCGAAGACGAGCACGCCCGCATCGAGCTGCATGGCCCGCACGACCACTTCCTCGAGCTTGCCCTTGCCCATGACGAACTTCGGGTCGACGTGCTCGCGCATCTGCACGACGCAGTCGGCGACGTCGGTCCCGGCCGTCCGCGCGAGCTCGCGGAGCTCGCGCATGCTCTCGTCGGCCTCGCGCGCGGCGCCAGCGCCCTTCGACTTGTCGCCGACGTGGACGAGGATCGCGCGACCGTCCTTCGCCTTCACCTCGCGTGCGCGGGCGCGGCGGGCGAACTCCGCCTCGAGGTCGGACATGAGCGCCGCCACGTCGAGGTGCGCTTGCCCGATGGGAAGCGGCCCGACCTCGCGGTAGGGAGGCGCCCCGTCATCCGCGGGCACATTGTGCGCGTACGCCATCGAGCGCGGCTCGCCGTCGTGCGCGAGGAGGATCGCGGCGACCAGATCGAGGCGCAGTCGAACGAGGTCGACCAGGTCGTCGCGCGTGAGGGGCTCGCTGCGCAGGTGCGTGTGCACGAGGCGCAGGCCCCGGAAGCGTCCCTCGGCGGCGCGCAGGCGCCCGATGTCCGGCAGCACGAGCCTGCCAGCGTCGCCGACGACGACGGTGTCGATCTGACCTGACCGGTGGACCAGGACGCCCACCTGGCGCCCCGTCTCGAAAGACACCGCGGCCAGGGAGCGCGTCAGCTCCTGGGTGCTGATGTCGTCGGCCGGGACGCGGCGCCGGTAGAGGCGCTCGAGGGCGCGCAGCGCGGACGGCGAGAGCCCGGTCTTGTTGCCGTAGACGTCGATGGGAAGCTCCTAGCACACGGGAGGCCCCCGCTCCGCTACGCTTGTGTCGCGATGCCGGAGCGCGGCGGGAAGCGGGAGCTCGGCAAGAACACGCTGGACGCGATCGCCAGCGCCCGGACAGTGCCCAGCGTCCCGGCCCCGGAATCCACCGGGCCGCATGACCCCCTCCTGGCCAGCGCCGACACGATGCTCGCCGAGGGATCGGCGCCCTCCATGCCGCGCATGCCACAGGAGGGCGGAGAGGTCCTCGGCAACCGCTACGAGATCCTCGGGGAGCTCGGGCGCGGGGGCGAAGGCGTCGTCTACCGCGCACGCGACCTCAAGGCCGACGCGATCGTCGCCCTCAAGCTCTTGCAGGAGGACGAGGGATCCAAGACCCGCCTCCAGCGCTTCCGGCGCGAGCTGCAGATGGCGCGCAAGGTGACGCACCCGAACGTCGTGCGCATCCACGATCTGGTCGAGCTGCCCGGACGCTTCGGTCTGTCGATGGAGCTCATCGAGGGCGAGACGCTCGTCGATCGCCTCGAGCGCGGGCGGCTCTCGCGAGAAGAGGTGGTACGCCTCGGGATCGACCTGGCGCGTGCGCTGGCGGCAGCGCACCAGGCGGGCGTGACCCACCGCGACCTCAAGCCGGGCAACGTGCTCCTGCGTGCGCAGGACGGACACGCCGTCGTGACCGACTTCGGCGTCTCGCGCGCGCACGGGTCGCAGGAGATAACCCCGGCGCAGATGCGCACGGCCACGCCGCTGGCGCTCACGCGCGAGGGCATCCTCGTCGGCACGCCGCAGTACATGGCCCTCGAGCAGCTCGAGGCCCGGACCGACATCGGCCCGCCGGCGGACGTCTATGCCTTCGGGCTCGTCGTGTACGAGGCGGCGACCGGCTCGCGGCTGCACGGAGCGGAGACCTACGCGGAACTGCTCAAGATGCGCAGGGAGCAGCCCGCACCGCGACTGCGCGAGCGGAGACCCGACTTGCCGCGCGTACTCTGCGACGCCGTCGACAAGGCGCTCGCCCGCGCCCCGCAGGACCGCTTCCCGAGCGGGGTCGAGCTGCTCGCGGCGCTCGAGCCGCTCGCGAGCTCGAGCAAGGCGCGGTTCGCTCCCGCGTGGATTGCGGTCGGCGCCGTCGTGCTGGCATCCGGCGGTGTCTTCGCGTGGGAGCACCGCGCGACGCCGTCTCCGCACGCACCGCCCGCGGCGCAGGGGCCCACCACCCGTCCCCTCGTCCTTCGCGTCAGCAATCCGCGACGTGTGAGCTTCGGCGAGAGCTGCGAGGAGTTCCCTTCCTTCACGCCGGACGGGAAATCCCTCGTGTACGACGGCACCGTCGGGAAGGACTCGTACATCTTCCGTCTCGACCTGCCGAACGGGACTCCCGCGCCACTCACGAAGGTGAACGGCTGGGACATGGCGGCGAGCATCTCGCCGGCCGGAGACCGCATCGCCTTCCTCCGCTTCGAGGGGGAGCACGTCGGAGCCTGGGTGGCCCCGCTCGACGGACACGAGCCGCCGCACTTCGTCACCGCGGGCAGCGTGCGACCGAGCTGGTCGCTCGACGGGAGAGGAGTTTGGGCCGGCCACGGTTATCCGCTCGCGAAGTACGACGCCGATACCGGCGAGGTCCTCGCCACGGTGAAGGCGGCCCAGTCGTCGTCTGCACCGCACGCCCTCGAGCTGCGCGACGGATCTCTCGTCGTCCTCTACAGCGCGGGCGTGGAGGAGCACTTGTCCGGCATCTTCTTCGAGGCCGCGCAGGGACCGTCGCGCTGGCTGACGCGCGACGACCTGGACGAGGCGTTCGCCATCACGCCCGACGCCCGACACGCCGTGGCGCTCCGGGCAATGAACACCGGAACGCACGAGCTCATCGACGTGCCGCTCGACGGCTCGCCATCGACGTCGCTGTCCGCCAGCGGGATCCCGGCGCGCAAGGGCGTGGCGTTCTCTCCGGACGGCAAGCAGGTGGCATGGTCCACGTGCACCGACCTGTTCGACATTCCGTTGGTCGACGCCCGAGGCCATCTGTCCGAGGCTGCGTCGCAGGACACGCACATTCACTCGATCGCGGCGGTGCCGGGGACGCGGACGATCGCCGTCGTGTCCGATCGCTCGGGCAAGGCGGAACCGTGGATCGAGGATCCCACGGGCCACGCTGCGGCGCGTCCCGTTTCCATCGGCGGTCTGAGCGCGCACGAGATCGCGGTGAGCCCGGACGCGCGCACGTTCGTCGTCTCGGTGATGGACAAGGGGCTCTTCGCCGGCAACCTGGATGGGGGCGACGGTGGCCTCCGGCAGCTCACGAGCGACCCGCTCGATTCGCGACCGTCCTTCCGCTTCGGTGGAAAGCAGGTGCTCTTCACGCGCCACCTGCCGAGCGGCCAGACGCAGGTGTTCGGCGTTCCCGTCACCGGCGGGGACGCCGTGCCGGTGCTCGAGGCACCGAGCGACCAGGCCTCGGCGTCGCTCGTGGACGACCGCCTCGTGTACCTGTCCGGCCGCGCGCTCACCGATGCGTTGCCGATGACGTGGGATGCGCGCACGGGCACGCCGCGCGTCCTGTCGTCGAAGCTCGAACGCGGTCGCTACGGAGAGCCGACCTTCTCGCCCGATGCACGGCGGGTGGCGGTCACGCGGGGCGACACCGACGTGTACGAGATCGACGTGGCCAGTGGAGCCATCATTCGCCAGGTGAAGAACCCCGCTGGCGACCAGCTGAGCGAGCCGATCTACACGTCGGCCGGGCTGCTCGTCGAACGTGTGCGGTGGCGCGGCAACATCTGGATCGCCGACGCGCAGCTTCAGGAGTGACGGCCGCGGTAGATCCAGCGTCGGCGATCACCGGGCTCCTCGGCGCGACGCCGGGCCTCGAGCACGACGGCGTGGGACGGGGCGAGAGAGCACGCCGGATCCGTGGCATGCGCGTCGCCCGTGAGCGCGAAAGCTTGGCAGCGGCATCCGCCGTGGTCGAGGGCGCGGCGATCGCAGGTGCGGCAGGGATCGGGCATCCAGGCCTCACCGCGGAACGCCTGCATCCCGGGGCTGTCGGCCCACGCGCGCGCCAGCGGCTGGTTGCGCACCGTCTCGAACGAGAGAGGGAGCGAGCGAGCGGCGTGGCACGGGAGCACCGCCCCGTCCGGGGCGACGACGACGAAGCGATTGCCCCAGCCATCCATGCACGCGCGCGGACGGTCGGCGTGCCAGTCGGGAAGGACGAGCACCACCTCCATGCGGCCCGCCAGCCGCTCGCGCGCCTCGTGGGCGACAGCGCGCGCGCGGTCGATCTGCGCACGCGTGGGAAGCAGCGACGCGGCGTTCTCGAGCGCCCAGGACACGAGCTGCACGTTGGCGAGCTCGAGGCGGTCGGCCCCGAGGCGTTCGGCCATCTCGATGATCGCGCCGACGCGGTCGAGATTCGCGCGGTGGAGCACGACGTTCAGGGTCAGCGGCAGGCGCGCCTCCTTGACCCATGGAGCGACGCGCATCTTCGCCTCGAACGACGCGTGACCCGCGATGTCGTCGGAGCTCGAAGCGGCGGCGTCCTGCACGCTCAGCTGGACGGCGTCGAGCGACGGCGCGAGGCGGTCGAAGCGTGCGCGATCGAGGGGGATGCCGCTCGTGATCAGGTTCACGTAGACGTCACGAGAGCGCGCGTGGGCGGCGATCGCCTCGAGATCGGCGCGCGCGAGCGGCTCGCCGCCGGTGAGGTGCATCTGCATCACGCCCATGGCGACGGCCTCGTCGATGACCCGGGTCCATTCCTCGGTGCGTAGCTCGTCGTTTCCGGACACGAGCTTCAGCGGATTGGAGCAGTACGGGCATGCCAGCGGACAGCGGTGCGTCAACTCTGCGACGAGGGTGTAGGGGGACGCGGAAGACGAGGCCTCTCCCCGCGGGCTCCCGCCTCCTCGCGGCTCGTATCCCTCGACGAGCGCGCGGGCGTGCAGGTCGTCGAGCAGCGCACGCACGTCGGTCTCGACGCGCGCACGGTCCGCCCGGTATCGCGTCGCGAGCTCGGCGACGATCGCATCGAGCTCGCGCGAGCCGTCGCAGAGAGCCACGATCGCAGCCGCGGTCTCGCTCAGTCTCATGCCCCGCTCGGGCGACAGGAGCACGGCCCGACCGTCGCGCGGGTCGGGCCGCACGCGCGCCTTGGAGGACAGCCGCGGCTTCACGGCGCGGCCTCGGCGATCGCGTCGAGCATGGCCCAGAGGATGCGGCACTTGTCGACGAGCGCGCGTGCACACGCGTCCTGGAGCGCCCTCGACTTCGCGTGCTCGACGACGAACGCCAGGGCCTCCTGCGCATCGCGGGTCGCTCGCGGGACGCGCGAGCGGAAATACGCCAGGGCCGGCGCGTCGACCCACGGGTAATGCTTCTCCCAGGCCGCCACGCGCGTACGCATGATGTCCGGCGCGAAGTGCTCCGTCAGGGACGACGCGACCGCCTCGACGAGCGTCCGCTCGCGCACGAGCGCGACGTACGAATCGCACGCGTACCGCACGGCCGGCAGCACGCGCGCGCACGAGCGCACCTCCTCCTCGTCGAGCCCCATGGCGCGGGCGAGAAGAAGCCACTCGGCCAGCCCCCCCTCCCCGTCCTTCGTCCCGTCGTGATCGCCGATGCGTCGGATCCACGCGCGCCGGAAGGCCGGGTCGTCGCTCTTCGAGAGGAGCAGCGCGTCCTTCACCGGGATCCGCGTCTGGTAGTAGTAGCGGTTGACGACCCAGCGCTGCAGCTCCTCCTTCGACAGCGCGCCCGCGTGCATGCGCAGGTTGAACGGGTGCTTGTCGTGGTAGCGGGCCGACCCCTCGCTGCGCAGCCGCTCCACGAACGCGTCGGGTGCGAGCGGAGCGTCGCTCACGGCGCGATCTCCATGCCATCGTGCGCCACACGCCACCCCGCGCGCTCGACGGCGGCTCGTTCGGGCGAGCCCTCGCGCAGCACGGGATTCGTGTTGTTGACGTGCGTGTAGATGCGCTGCGGCGCGCACTCCCCCAGTCGCGCGAGGCTGCCCTGCGGTCCGCCGATGGGCACGTGCGCCATGTCTGCCGCTCGCGACTTGCCGAGGCCCTTCGTGATCAGCTCGTCCTCGGCCCAGAAGGTTCCGTCGAAGAAGAGGGCGTCGGCACCGGCGACGATGCGCTCGATTCCGTCGAGCGAGCCGACCGCCGTAGCGAGGATCACCCTGCGGCTGCTCTTCAGATCGCGCACGACGAGCGCCACGTTGTCCTCGGGCGACGGCTCGATCGCGCCCACCAGATGCACGGGCAGCTTGCCCGCGACCGCGAGCGGCGTCACACCGACGCCCACGTCGTCGAGGCGGAGCTCGACTCCGAGCTGCAGACGGCGCCAGGTCACCTGCTCCGGCGTGCGCGCGAGTGTCCGGAGCATCGCGTTTCGCTCGACGAGCCCGGCGCGCACGCGGTCCGTCGCCAGCACCACCAGCGGCTGCGACTCGCGAAGCGAGAGGAGCCCGAGCACGTGATCGAGATCCCCGTTGGTCAGCGCGATCGCCCCGATGGGCGTG
>DASVWO010000239.1:0-10367 GCA_036393165.1 Polyangiaceae bacterium
GTGGCGGTCGGGCCCCGGGCCGATGGCGGCGCCGACGCGAAGGCGGCGCTGATCGTCCTTCACGGCCTGCGGGTACTTGTCCGCCTGCAGGATGTCCTTGATCGTGATGAGCCCGACGAGCTTCCCCTCGGCGTCGACGACGAGCAGCTTCTCGATGCGGTGCTTGTGCAGCAGCCGCTTGGCCTCGTCGACGCTCACGCCGGGCGGCACCGTCACGAGCTCCTTCGTCATGAGGGCGCTCACCGGCTGGTCGAGGTTCTGCTCGAAGCGGATGTCGCGCGCCGTGAGGATGCCGACGGGCCGCTCGCCCTCGACGACGGGGACGCCGCTGATGTCGTGCTCGCGCATCACCTCGAGCGCCGCCCGGAGCGACTGCGACGGCCGCGCCGTCACCGGCCCGAGGATCATCCCGCTCTCGGCGCGCTTCACGCGCTCGACCTCGCGAGCCTGAGCTTCGACCGGCAGATTCTTGTGGAGGATGCCGATGCCTCCCTCGCGCGCCATCGTGATGGCGGTGCGCGCCTCGGTCACCGAGTCCATGGCCGCGCTGACGATGGGGATCCCGAGCTCGAGCCCACGGCAGAGCCGCGTCTTCACGTCCACGTCCTTCGGGAGCACCTCGCTGTACGCCGGAGCGAGGAGAACGTCGTCGAAGGTGAGGCACTCGCGGAGCTTGTCGTCGAGCATGTCGCTATATAGCGCGGCGGCTGCGCCTTGCGAACGGGGTCCCGGCTTCGGTACTCGTGGGGGGTGCGGCGCGCGTTCTCCCTTCTGCTCCTCGGACTGGCAGCGTGCAGCAGCGGCAGCAGCGCGAGCAGCGAGGTCGCCCAGCCCGCGACGGTCTGCGACGACACGCGGGCCATCGACTGCAAGTACTTCGACGTCGCCGCGGGCGCGTGGAGCGCGACGCCGCCGTCGTCCGTCTCTCTCGCATCGGCGTGCGCCCCCGCGGGAGCCCACGGCGAGATCGACGCGTACGTCACCACGTCGAGCAGCTACCGCCTCGATCGCGTCGGCTTCTCGGCGACCGGCACCGCCGTGCGCGCCGGATCGCTCGCGGGCAACGACGACGCCGGCGGCACCGCCTTCGCGTGCGGCGACCGCGGCGCCCCCGTGCTCACGCAGCTCTTCTGCGGCAAGGACGTCGGCACCGGCACGCTCGACCTGCGCTTCACCTTCTCCGGCCGCTGGATGGACGGCACCCCGTGGACGCACCAGTGCGACGCGAGCGTGAATGTCAGGCCCTAGAGTCAGACAAGAAGGGTTGAAGAAGATCAGAAGATCAAAAGATCAAGAAGTGGTTTGGGCAAACCCCTTTTGATCTTCTGATCTTCTTGATCTTCTTCCCCTCCACGCGTCTCACTCTCGCGCCGCGAGTGCTCTCCCCGCGTCTCACTCGCGCGCCCCTAGTCGGGGATCTTCTTGCCGCCCGTCGACTCTTCCTCGCGGAACTCGTCGATGCCAGCGTTGAACGAGTGTGCCACCTCGGGGTCGAACTGCGTCCCGCTGCACCGCTCGATCTCGCCCACCGCGACCTCGTGCGGCAGCGCGCGGCGGTAGGCGCGGTCGCTCGTCATCGCGTCGTACGTGTCGGCCACCGCGATGATTCGCGCGATGAGCGGCACGTCGTTGCCCCGGAGGCCCAGCGGGTACCCGCGGCCGTCCCATCGCTCGTGGTGCAGGTGCACGCCGGGCACCAGCGGGTTGAGGAAGCGGATGGGGTCGAGGATCTCCTTCCCGTAGGTCGGATGCCTCTTGAACATCTCGTACTCGTCCTGCGTCAGCTTGCCCGGCTTGTTCAGGTTCATGACGCAGCCGATCTTGCCGATGTCGTGCATCAGCGCGCTCTGGCGCACGATCTCCACCACGTCCGCCGGCAGCCCGAGGCGCACCGCGAGATACGTCGCATACGTGGCGACGCGCTCCGAGTGCCCCGCCGTGTAGCGGTCCATCTTGTCGATGGCGCGCGCGAGGCCCTCGATCGTCTGCTGGAACGTCGCCCGCAGGTCCTCGTAGAGGCGCGCGTTCTCGATGGCCGCCGCCGCGCGCGAGCCGACGATCGAGAGCAGCTTGCGGTTGCCCTCGTTGAACCGCTTCTGCTTCGTGAAGCTCGCGACGGCGATCCAGCCGAGCAGGCGCGTCTTCATGCGCAGCGGGACGGAGACGAGGGACACGACAGGCGCCGCCGGCGGCGTGCCGAAGAAGCGCGCGCCCTTGCTCCCCTGCTCGAGCAGCGTGGAGTGCGCCGCGTAGTGGTCGATGAACGACTGCGCCGAGAGGATCCCGTACTCGGCGCCGATGCGCGGCCTGCCCATGGCGTCCGACAGCGTCACGGGCTGCGCCGCCCGCCGCTCGCCCGACGCGGGAAGCTCGCTCACGCGCCCCTTCTCCGGCGGGGGGTTCGACGAATCGCTGTGGTGGGGCTGCAGGAGGCGCTGCCGCTCGAAGTACCCGCCCTCCCCGTCGTCGAGCCACGTGGACACGAGGTCGCCCTTGAGCTCGTGGATCGCCGTGTCCCCGATGGTCGCCAGCACCTCCTCGAGCGAGAGGCTCGCGGCGATCGCCTCGCTCACGGTGTAGAGCGACACGGCCTCGCGCAGGCGGAGGTTCTCGGCGCTGAGGCGCTGCTTCTCGAGGCCGCGCTGGACGACGCGGATGACCTCCTCGACCTTGAAGGGCTTCAATATGTAGTCGTAGGCGCCCCGCTTCATCGCGTCGATCGCGGTCTCGACGGTGCCGAACCCCGTCATGATGACCGTGAGCGCGTTGGGCGCGGCGGTGCCGATGGCCTCGAGCAGCTCGATGCCCCCCATCCGCGGCATCTTGAGGTCGCTGATGATGAGGTCGTAGTGGGCGTTCCCGAGCTCCGAGAGCGCCGCCGCCCCGTCCTCGGCGGTGCGGACGATGTACCCCTCCATGCCGAGGAAGTCGGCGAGGATGTCGCGAATGAATTTCTCGTCGTCGACGATGAGGACGCGAGGTCGTTCGTCGGGGGCGGTGGACACCGTCATGGCCAAAGACGCGCGAGGGTGAAGGGTAACAGATCCGCATCGTTCAGCGTGCGCCTTGCACGCTCGCGAACAGCGTGAAAGGTTCCGAGCACCGTGCAGGTCGGTAAGGGCGACATTCCCCTCGTAGCTCAGGCGGAGCGCCTGGGCGCGGAGGGGAGCAGCGTCGGCGCTCTCGGGCGCCGGCGGCCGGCGCTCCTCATCCTGTCGGCCTACGCGGTGCTCGGAGCGGGCGCGGCCGCGCTCTCGGCTGCGCTCGGGCAGGATCCGCTGTCGATGCCCGGCTGGCTCGGGATCGGCGCCCCGGCGCCTTCGGCCCTGGTGAGCGCCGGCGCGGGCGTCTGCGTGGGGGCGGTCACCGTGGCGACCACCCGCGTGCTCGTGCGGCGGGCGCCGTGGGCGCGGTCGCTGCACGAGGCGCTGCGGCCCGCGGTGAAGGGGGCGGCCGACGGCTGGCTCCTGGCCCTGGCCGCGGCGAGCGCGGTGGGCGAGGAGCTGCTGTTCCGCGGGCTGCTCGTGCCGATGCTCGGCGTGGTGCTCCCGAGCGTCGCGTTCGGCGCACTCCACCAGGTGCGCGGCCCGGCGCGCTGGGGCTGGATGGCCTGGGCGACCCTGATGGGCCTCCTCTTCTCCGTGCTCTACGCGGCGACGGGCAGCCTGGTGGGCCCCATCGTCGCGCACCTCATGATCAACGGCGCGAACCTGCGTTACCTGCGGGACGTGGAGCCAGGGGCGCTCAGGCGCAAGAAGCTCGGGGGGCTACTCAGGCGCACGTGACGTGAAGATGCTCGCGGGTTCGAGCACGTGGTTCGACTACGGGCACGTGACACGAGGACGAGGACGAGCACGCCCTGTCGAGTACGACGACGAGTACGAGACCTCGTTGAGGTGCTCGTGCCCGTGATCGTGCACGACAAGACGTCCACGGACTCGTTCTCGTGTCACGTGCCCGTACTCGAACGGCGGTGGTCGTCCTCGAGGCCACGCGGCTCCGCAGCCCGTCAACTCTCCTTGTCGCCGTCGTCGGGCCAGCTCACGCCGTAGAGGCCGCGCTTCTTGAGCAGGTCGCGCAGATGATGCCGCGCGACGTCGGCCTCGCGCGCCGCCTGCGAGAGGTTGCCCCCGACGCGCTTCATCAAGGCCGCGAGGTAGGCGCTCTCGAAGCGCTCGATGGCGCGGTCCTTCGCCGACGCGAAGGTGCCCGAGAGGTCCATCGCCTCGCGCTCCTGGCGCGTGCCCCGGAAGCCGAATCCTTCGCCGGCGACGTCGGCCCGCCGGATCATGCCCTCGTGCGCCAGCGCCGCCGCGCGCGCGAGCACGTTGCGGAGCTCGCGCACGTTGCCCGGCCACGGCTGCGTCGCGAGGAAGTCCACCGCGGCCTGCTCGATGAGGATCGGCATGTCGCGCCCGCCCGCGAGCCCCGCGAGCAGCTTCTGGCAGAGCAGCGGGATGTCCTCGACGCGGTCGCGCAGCGGCGGGAGCAGCACGCGTACCTGCGCGAGCCGGTAGTAGAGGTCCTCGCGGAAGCGGCCCGCGTCGATCTCGTGGCGCAGGTCGCGGTGCGTCGCCGAGACGACGCGCACGTCGATCTTGACCGGGATGTTGCCGCCGACGCGCACGACCTCCTGGCGCTCGAGCACGCGCAGGAACTTGCTCTGCAGCGCCGCCGGCAGCTCGCCGATCTCGTCGATGAAGACGGTGCCGCCGCTCGCGGCCTCGAAGAAGCCGGTGCGCCGCTGATCGGCGCCGGTGAAGGCGCCCTTCTCGTGCCCGAAGAGGAGCGATTCGGCCAGCGTCTCGGGGAGGGCCGTCGCGTCGATGACGACGAACGGCTGCGCCGAGCGCGTGCTGCGCGCGTGGAGGGCGCGCGCCACCTCCTCTTTGCCCGTGCCGGTCTCCCCTTGCACGAGCACGCTGAGCGACTTGGGCGCGACGCGCTCGAGCGTCGCGAAGAGCTCGCGCATCTCGGTGGACTGGCCCACGAGCTCCCCGAAGGAGCTCTGCAGGCTCACCATCGCGGTGCCCGCGGCGTCGTCGAGCTCGAGGCGCAGCGTGGTGGAGCCGACGACGATCTCGCCGCCCGAGGCGAGCTCGATCTCGGTCACGCGGTGCTGCCCGAGCCACGTGCCGTTGGTGCTCCCAGCGTCGCGCACGTGCACGCGCTCGCCGACGCGGCGCAGCTCGAGGTGCACGCCGCTCACCTTCGGGTCCGCCAGCACGAGATCATTCGTGGGATGGCGCCCGACGGTCGCGAGGGCGTTGGACATCGCGAGCGCCCGCCCCGCGCCGGGGCCGGCCGTGGCGACCAGCTTCGGAACGGACGCGAGCGTCCGCATCCGGATGCCGGTGTTGACCTCGGTGCCGCCGCGCGTTCCCTCGTTGGCCATCCGCCGAGGAATCCTATCAGTTTCGGCGACCGTGGTAGTGTTCGGCGACGTGATGCGTGCGACGGCGATCGGCCTGGCCCTTTCGGTCCTGGCGGGCCAGCTCGCGCGCACGGTCCCGGCAGCCGCCCAGAGCGCCGGGGACCTCGACGCGGCCCGGAAGCTCTTCACGGAGGCCGTCACCGACGAGGACGCCAAGCGCTACGACACGGCGCTCGACAAGTTCAAGCGCGTGGCCGCGGTGAAGGACACGGCCAACGTGCGCTACCGCATCGCGAGCTGCCTGGAAGCGCTGGGCCGGCGGGCGGAGGCCCTGGCGAGCTACGAGCAGGCGGTGAAGGTCGGGGAGCAGGAGAAGGCGGCGCCCGACGTCATGCGCGCCGCCCGGGACCGCGCGGCGGAGCTGGACCGCGTGGTGCCGCGGCTGACCATCGTCCTCCCGGCCGACGCGCCGGCGACGACCGAGGTGCGTGTCGACGATGCGCCCGTGGACCGCGCGGCGCTGGGCCAAGGGATGCCCCTGGACGTGGGCCACCACACGATCGGCGCGACGGCGCCGGGGGACGCGCCGTTCGACACGGCCGTGACCCTGCCGGAGGGCGGCCACGTGTCGATCACCGTGATGCTGACGCCGCTCGGCGCACCCCCTGCGGGCCCACCAGGGGGGCAGCCCCTCGGCCAGGGCCCTTCGGGCCAGCAGGGCCCAGGCGAACAGAACCCCGCCTTGCCCGCGCATCCGTCGCACGCCGGCACGTGGATCGCGTTCGGCGTCGGCGGCGCCCTCGCGGTCGGGTCCGTGGTGACGCTCCTGCTGCGGCAGTCGAACATCAACACCATCAACAGCGACTGCCCGACCTCCAACAAGCAAGGGCAGCTCGTGTGCAACCCCGGAACGCAGAACGACGTGAACGGTGCGCGAAGTGCCGCGCAGTGGCAGGGCCCTCTGGGCATCGGCCTTGCGGCGGGAGCAGTCGTGGGAATCGGCATCGGCACGTGGCTTCTGGTGTCGACCCCGTCCCAGTCCGTCAGCGTGGCCCCCGCGTTCCTTCGCGACGGTGGCCTGCTCGTGGTGCAGGGTAGAATGTAGGCGATGCGCTTCGCTTGCTTGCTCCCAGCGGCCCTCCTCGCGACGGGCTGCGGCGTACCGGACGTTACCTTCGCCCCCGACAGCGGTCGCGACGCCACGCGCGACGCGGTGCTCGATGTCCCGGGCGACGATCAGTCCGCCGACGTCGAGGCCTCTGATGCAGCCGACTCGGGCGACGCCGGCGACGCGGCTCAGGACGCGTTTGAACCCTGCAAGGGAGACGCTGGGCCGCCCGGCGGATTCCATTGCTGCCAGGGGGTGAGCGGCGTCGTGTGCGGCAGCAACATGTGCACACAGACGGCTTGCATGCAGTGCGCGACCATCAGCTGCGCCTGGCCGAACGTTTGCTGCGAGGTCATGGGAGGCAGCGCCACGTGCAAACCGGCCGGCGGCTGCTGACGAGGCTCAGCGAACGACCGCGGTCGCGGCTTCTTCGATGGTGCGAACGAGCTCGCCGGTCATGCGGCGAAGCGCCGAGAGCGCGCCCTCGAGGCGGCCGGTCGCGTCGGCCAGCTCCATGTCGAGCTGCTCGTTCTGCCGCGCGAGCTGCTCCTTGAGCTGCTCGACC
Source organism: Polyangiaceae bacterium (assembly GCA_036393165.1). Taxonomy (GTDB): domain Bacteria; phylum Myxococcota_A; class Polyangia; order Polyangiales; family Polyangiaceae; genus Palsa-1150. The sequence continues at coordinate 7,048 of DASVWO010000239.1, forward strand.
TGGTAGCCCAGGTCGTCGACGACGCTGCGCGCCCGCCGCTCCTCGGTCTGCAGCGCCTCGCGCTCCCACACGAGCGTCTCCTGGCTGCGCGGGTCGAGCGACGGGGCGCTCGCGCTCTCGGTGATGCGGATGCGGCGCGACGCGATGGCGTCGAGGTGCGCGAGCTCGCGCGAGCGATCGCGCGAGAGCGCATCGATGGCCCCGCCGAGCATCCCGCGGAACGCGCGCCCCTGCGCCTCGAGCCGGTCGACGCGCGCCTGCTGCTCCGCGACGGCGGCCTTCGCCCGCTCGAGCGACGCGACGAGCCCGCGCGCGTCGCCGGCGAGCTGCGTGGCCCGCACGACGCCCGGGGCGGCGTCGCCCGCGTGCGCGCGCTCGGCGTCGATCTGCCGCCCGAGCTCCGAGATCATCCCGTGCCAGCGCGCCGCGATCTCCGCGGTCGGCAACGCCGCGAGCTGCGCCGTCAGCTCGGAACGCGGCGGCGTGTCCCCGCTCGCGTCCGACGTCGTCTGCTCCTCGGGGTCCACAGGCGGCGGCGGCGCCTTCGAGGTCTTCCCGAGGCGCCGCACGATGTCCGCGAGCGCGTCGTGCACGACGAACGCGTCGCGCGGCCGGTCGTCCGGCGCGCGCGCGATCATCCGCAGCATCAGCTCCTCGAGCTCCGCGGGGATGTCGCCGAAGCGGTCGCTCGGCTTCACGGGCGCCTCGCGCAGCGGCGCGACGAGCAGGTCGGCCCCGCGCGCGTCGAACGGCATGACGCCGGTCACCATGTTGTAGAGCACGACGCCGAGCGCGTAGAGGTCGGCCGCCTCGGTCGCCGACTGCCCCTCGACGACCTCGGGTGCGATGTACCCCGGCGTGCCGAAGCGCGTCTCGCCGATCGTGATCGCCGGCGCGTCGACGATCTTCGCGATGCCGAAGTCCCCGAGCTTCACGAAGTCCTCGCCGACCCGTTTCGTGACGAGCACGTTCTCCGGCTTCAGATCACGGTGCACCACCCCCTGCTCGTGCGCCCGCCCGAGCGCCGACGCGAGCTGCATCGCGATGCGCGCCGCACGCGCCCACGCGAAGCGCCCGCCCGAGAGCAGCTCGTGGAGCGACGGCCCCTCGACGTACTCCATCACGAGGAACGTCAGCCCCGCGTCCTCGCCGAAGTCGGTGATCTCGACGATGTTCGCGTGGTTGATGCGGTTGACCGCCCGCGCCTCGCGCAGGAATCGCTCGCGGTGCCCCGGGCTCATGCCGAGGTCCTGTCGCAGCAGCTTGATCGCCGAGAGCCGCTCGATCATCACGTGCCGCGCCAGGTAGACGACCGCCATCCCCCCGGTTCCCAGCCGCCGGACCAGCCGGTACCGCGCCGCGAGCGTCCTCCCGAGGTACGGATCCGGGCTCTTCGCCAGCTCGGCCCCGTCGAACGGGCAGAACCCCGCCTCGTCGGCGAACGGTTCGTTGCACCTGGGGCACAGCTTCATCGAGGACATGACGAGCCTACGACAGTCGTGACTTCACTCGCCCAGGAACACGTCGTTTCTGTCTCCGAACACGCGCTGGCTGTCTCCGGTCACGACGCATCCTCGAGCGGCCACGCGCTGGATGTCTCCGACCATGCCCGGGATGTCTCCGGGCCGCGCGTGAACTGCGACATTCACGCGGTGCATGTCTCCGTACTGACGCTGCTTGACGACGGACAGCCCCTGGATGTCTCCTGTCACGTCTCGAATGGCCCCGGTCACGCGGGAAATGTCTCTCAGCAGCGCGGAACCGGAGACAGGCAGGACGTGTTCGGAGACAGGCGCGCGATGAAACTCGACTACACGCGGCTCGAAGGCTCCAGCCTGCTGGTAGCCGCCGGCGACGTGCTCACGACGTGCAGCTCGCGGAGGCGCTCGCCCTGAAGTCGGCGACGACCCTGGAGCGCCTGGGGCTCGTCCGGCCGGTACCGCCTCCAGCCCCTCCCCTTCCGCCTCCGGTCCCATCGCCCCCGCAGCCGCCGCTCGAGCGACTCGTCGACATCGTCGTGTGTGCGGTCGCAGACGTGCTGGATCTCGCGCCGCGCGCGGCGCGACCGGCGCTGCTCGCGGGGGTGAGACGGGCACGCGAGCTGGGGCTGAAGCTCGAAGAGATGGAGCAGGCGCTGGCGGAGGAGGCGAAGACGCTCAAGCCTCGAGGCCGAGCACCTGGAGATAAGCCGCCCGCACGTCACGGGTGACGGCGACGTAGCGATCGAGAAGGGACGCGACGGCGTCGGCGCGGGGGGCGTCGTGGAGGCCCATGCGGCGCGCGAGGGCCGGGAGGCCGGGGGCGCCCTCCTCGATGAGGGTCGCGCTCGTGCCGTGGGCGATGCGCAGGCGCTGCTCGAGGCGGCGGAGGAAGCGCCAGCCCTGGCGCAGCGTCTCGGCGGCAGCCGGATCGACGTGACCGCACGCGTCGAGGGCGGCGAGCGCCGCCTCGGTCGACGACGTGCGCACGCGCGGGTCGGCCCCGTTGCGCATCTGGAGCCACTGCGCCGCGAGCTCCACGTCGAGCAGGCCGCCGCGTCCGAGCTTCAGGTCGTAGCGGCGCGGGGGGCGATCGAGGCGCTCGCGCGCGAGCTCGCGCTCCATGCGCATGCGCAGGTGGTGCAGCTCGGCGGGCGTCGGGGCGCTCCGATCGTAAGCGGCGGATGCGGCGACGGCGGCGACGCGCGCGCCGAGCTCGGGGTCGCCCGCGCAGGCGCGCGCGCGCACGAGGGCCTGGCGCTCCCAGCTCTCGGCGCGTTCGGCCTGGTAGCGCGCGAAGGCCTCGAGCGACACGACGAGGAGCCCCTGGCTGCCCGACGGGCGCAGGCGCGTGTCGAGGTCGTAGCCGGCGCCCTCCGGGTGCGGCGTGCCGACGAGGCGCAACACGCGCTGCGCGGCGCGGGCGAAGCGCTCCGGCGCGTCCTCGTCGGCGGACTCGTAGACGAAGAAGAGATCGAGGTCCGAGCCGTAGCCGATCTCGCCGCCCCCGAGCTTGCCCATCGCGACGACGGCGAGCCCCCGATCCTCGGGCAAGCCGCGCTCGCGCAGGGCGTAGCGGCACGCGTGGTCGAGCGCCGCGTCCGCCAGCGCGGTCAGCGTCGCCGAGACCTCGCGCGTCGAGAGGTCGCCGGCGAGGTCGGCGAGGCCCACCTCGAAGGTCACGCGCCGCTTCGCGCGGCGCAGCGCGCCGACGAACGCGTCGACGTCCGCCGCAGGACCGAGCGCCGCCACTTCTTCCTCGAGCTGCGCGCGCGCCACCTCCGGCGTCGGCGCGACGCGCGCGTAGACGATGCGATCGACGAGGTCCGGATGGCCCACGAG
>DASVWO010000240.1:0-21109 GCA_036393165.1 Polyangiaceae bacterium
CGCCCGAGAGCAGGGTGGCCGCGTCGGGGGTGCCTCGCTCGGTCCCGCCGCGCGGGTCGAAGTACCCGTCGGAGCCGCCGACCTCGGCGAGCGCCGGCGTGAAGCGCATCGCGGGGCTCGCAGCGCCCGTGAGCCCGGAGCTCCAGAAGCTGCTCTCGGACGCCGAGCAGCGCGTGCAGACGGGCGGCGACCCGGACTCGATCATGCCGTCGCCCGAGGAGGAGATCGAGGCGGTGCTGCCGGCGGAGCTCCTCGCGTCGCTCGACGAGCCGCTGGAGGAGGACGAGGACGACGACGACGCGGCGCTGCCGGCGCGGTCGGTCGCGTCGCCGACCGGCGTGCGCGAGCCGACGCACGACGGCGGGACGTCGAGCACCACGGGCGGGGGCACCACGGGTGCGGGATCGGCCGCGGGAATCACGCCGCGCGGCACGAGCGCGGGACGGCCGACGACGAACGAGGTGCCGCTCACGCCGCCGCCCGTGCAGACGCATGGCGGGACCCACTCCGGCGGTACGGGGGCAGGCATCTCGACGACCGGCGGCTCGGAGGCGCACGAGCGTTCCGAGGTCGACGCGGCGCTGCCCGCGCCCGTGCCGCCTCCGCTGCCGCCCGAGCCGGCGCGACCCGCGACGCATTCGGTGCCGCCGCCCACGGCGTGGTCGCGCAGCGACGCGCCGCAGGCGCCGGCGGCGGCGGCGGGTGTTCCGGACGGCGGGTTCCCGGCGGTGCTTGCGCAGGGCGACGCGCTGGGAGTGCTGGCGCAGGCGATCGCGGCGCGGACCAGCGCGTCGCTCTGCTTTGCGACGGCCGAGGCCGAGCGGCGCGTGGTCATGCGCGATGGCGACATCGTGACGACGTCGTCGACGTCGGAGGACGAGTCGCTGCTCGCGTTCCTCGGCGTGCGCGGGGACCTGCCGAAGGAGACGGTGCGGCGGCTGGCGACGAAGTTCCCGCCGTTCGGCCGGCACGCGGGCGCGGCACTCGTCGCGAGGGGGTACCTGCGGCAGGACCAGATGTGGCCCACGCTGCGCGCGCACGCCGAGTGGCTGATCGCGCGCGTGATGCACGCGGGGGCCGGACGGCTCGTCGTCGAAGCGGAGCCGCCGGGACGCCTCGCGGCCGAGCCGGGCGTGTTCGGCGGCTCGCCGGGCGCCGCGGTGTTCGTCGAGGTCGTGCGGCGCGTGGTGTCTCCGTCGGACGCCGTCGAGTTGCTCGGGGGCGGCGCGTCGCGCGTGGCCGAGGGGCCTGCGGCGCGCCTGCTCGACGAGTGCGCGCTCGCGCCAGCCGACGCCGAGGCCGTCCGCCACGCGACGGGCCGGCCGCTGCGCGAGGTGCTCGGGGGCGGCGCGGCGGAGGACCTCGCAAGCGTCCTCTTCGCGCTGGGCCAGCTGGGCGTGGTCGAGATGCTGCGCGCGCTCGGCGGGGAGGCGGACGCGGAGGGTCGCGCGGCGGACGCCGACGTGGCGGCGATCGACGCCGACGCGATCCGCGAGCGCGTGCGCGCGCGCATGCAGCTCGTGGAGGACGGCGATTACTTCGCGGTGCTCGGCGTGCCGCGCAACGCGACGGGCTACGAGCTGCGGCGCGCGTTCCTCGAGCTGCGGCGCACGTTCGACCCCCACCGGCTGCTCACGCCGGAGGTGGCGGACCTGGCGGAGGACGTACGCAAGATCACGAGCGTGCTCGAGGAGGCGTACGACATTCTCAAGGACGCCGCGCGCCGCGAGCGCTACCGGCGGGCCATCGAGGCGACGCCCGACCGCATCTAGCGTCTGCGGCCCTTCGGGCTGTCGGCCCCCTTTGGCGGATCCTCAGTGACCGGGAGGCACGAGCGCGGCGAGCGCCGGCTCGTCGTTGCGCTCCATCGCGTGCTCGGCCTCGAGCGCGGCGTGGTCGCGGCCGATGGTCGCAACGGCGAGGGTGCGTCCAGCCTTGCGGAACGCGATGGCCGCGTCGCGCGCGCGCACGTCGCCGGCGACGTCGATGCGGTCCCAGCTCTCGGCGTGGCCTACGTAGTTGATGACGAGGTCGTAGTGCGCGCTCCAGAAGAAGGGCACGAGGTCGCAGCGAGCGTCTGCACCGAGCACGTTGCGCGCCGTGATCTGGCCCATGCGTTCGGCGACGACCCAGTGCTCGACGCGCACCTTCTCGCCGGTGCGCGCGTCGGGGAATCGCGCGACGTCGCCGCAGGCCCACACGCCGGGGGCGCTCGCGCGCAACCGATCGTCCACGACGACGCCGCGATCGACCGCGAGGCCCGCGGCCTCGGCGAGCGCGAGGTCGGGCCGGACGCCGACGCCGAGGACGACGAGGTCCGCCGGGAGCTTCGCGCCGCCCTCGAGCGTCACCGCGTCTGCCGCGATGGAGGTCGGCTTGGCGCCGAGGTGGAAGCGCACCCCATGCTCCTCGTGCACGGCGCGAACGAGCGCCCCGACGGCGTCGCCCATGACGCGCGCGAGCGGCACCGTCTCGGGCGCGACGACGTCCACCTCGACTCCGCGCGTGCGGAGGCTCGCGGCGACCTCGAGCCCGATGAAGCTCGCGCCCACGACGACGGCGCGCTTGGCGCTCGCTGCGCGCGCGATGATGGCGCGGCTGTCGGCGAGCGTGCGCAGCGTGAAGACGTGAGGCATGTCGGCGCCCGGAATGGACAGGCGGATCGGCTGCGCGCCCGTCGCGAGCACGAGGGCTCCGAAGGCGACAGCCTCGCCGCCCTCGAGGTGCACGCGCTTGGAGGCGACGTCCAGCCGCTCCACGCGCTTGCCCGGCTTCCACGCGATGTCCTGCTCCCGGTAGAAGTCCTCGCCGCGAAGGGCCATCCACTCCTCCGGCGCGTTGCCCGCGAGGTAGTCCTTCGACAGGTTGGGCCGATCGATGGGCGGTGTGGGCTCGGCCCCGACGAGCGTGACCGGCCCCGCGTACGCCTCGCGGCGGAGGGCCTCGGCGCACGCGTTGCCGGCGGCGCCGGCGCCGACGATCACGACCGACGACGGGCCCGTCGCGGCGCGCTTGCTCGTGAGCGGCTCGCGCTTGCCGGTGACCGCGATGCGGCCGCCCTGCTGCTCGACGTCGAAGCACGCGATCGCGTTGAGCGCCGGCGCGCGCAGCGCCTCGCCCGTCCGCAGCGAGAAGCAGGCGTGGTGCCAGGGGCAGCGCACGGTGTCGCCCACGACGAGCCCCTCGGCGAGCGGCCCGCCGTAGTGCGTGCACGACGCGCCGACTGCGTGCACCTCGGTGCCGCGGCGCACGAGCAGCACCGCCTCGCCCTGCGCGTGGCCGAGCAGCGTGCCGCCATCGGGCACGTCCGCCGCTGCAATGCCCTTCTCGAGGTCCGGTCCCGTGAGCTTCGTCTCGCCGCCCATGGGCGCGAGGTTAGCTCAGCCCGCGGCGCGCGTGCTGCGGGGCCGGACGGCGTCGACGACGACGCGTCCGTCCTCGACATCGACGAGCGCGACGTCACCTCGGTCGAGCTCGCCGCGCAGGACCATCTCGGCGATGGGCGCCTCGACGAGCCGCGCGATGGCCCGGCGCATCGGCCGCGCGCCGAGCTCGGCGTCGAAGCCGCCGCCGTCGAGCAACGCGTCGATCGCCGCGTCGCTCACGTCGAGCCGGACGCCGCGGGCGGCCTCGAGCTCCTGCCCCAGCGCGCGCAGCATGCGCCGGGCGACCTCGGCCACTTCGCGCCGCCCGAGCGGGGCGAACGCGAGCACCTCGTCGATGCGGTTGTAGAGCTCCGGTGGCAGCGCCGCGCGCGCCGCGCCGCAGAGGGCTTCGGTATAGACGGACACGTCGCGCTCCTCCTTCGCGCCGAACCCGATGCGTCCGCGCGCGACGGGCCGCGCGACGTCGGCGCCGAGGTTCGAGGTCATCACGACGACGACGTTGGTGAAGTCCACGGTGCGCCCGCGCCCGTCCGTCATGCGGCCGTCGTCGAAGACCTGCAGGAAGGCCTCCAGCACGTCGCGATGCGCCTTCTCGATCTCGTCGAGAAGCAGCACCTGGTAGGGACGCTTGCGCACGGCCTCGGTGAGCTGACCGCCCGCCTCGTGCCCGACGTACCCGGGCGGCGCCCCGACGAGCCGCGCGATCGCGTGAGACTCTGCGTACTCGCTCAGGTCGAGGCGCGTCATCGCGTGCGGCGAGTGGAAGAGGCACTCGGCGATCGCGCGCGCCGTCTCGGTCTTGCCGACGCCGGTCGGCCCGAGCAGGAGGAAGGAGCCGATGGGGCGGTGCGATCGGAAGCCGCTCGCGTTGCGCCGCAGCACGTGCGCGATGCGCGAGAGCGCGTCGGCGTGGCCGACCACGCGCGCCGCCAGGAGCTCCTCGAGTCGCAGCATCCGCTCCCCGTCGGTCTCCAGCAGCCGCTCGATGGGCACGCCGGTCATCTCGGTGAGCACCTCGGCCACCTGCTCGCGCCCCACCTCGCGCTCGCTGCGCCGGCGCGCGCGGGCGCCCGCGAGATCGAGCACCCCGACCGCCTTGTCGGGCAGGGCGCGTTCGGGCACGTAGCGCGCGCTCCACGCGACGGCCGCCGCGATCGCCTCGGGCGCGAAGGACACGTCGTGGTGCCGCTCGAACGCGGGGGCTACGCGCTCGAGGGCCAGCACCGCCTCGTCCGGCGCGAGCTCCGTCACCTCGATGGCCGTCATGCGGCGCGCCAGGGCCGCGTCGCCCAGCACGACGCGCTTGTACTCCTCCACCGTGGCGGCGCCGATGCAAGCGAGCTCCCCGCGCGCGAGGGCGACCTTGAGCTCCGCGGCGATCTCGTCGTCGCCCGTGAGCACGGCGTGGAGCTCGTCGAAGAAGAGGACGATGCGGCCCTCGGAGCGCGCCACCTCGCCTTTGATCTGGGCGATGCGCTCGGCCAGCGCTCCGCGCACGCCGGTCCCCGCGAGCAGCGCCGCGGCGTCGATCTCGATGACGATGCGGTCGTCGAACGTCGCCACGTCGCGGCCCTCGGCGATGCGCTGGGCCAGCCCGCGAACGACGCTCGTCTTGCCGACCCCCGCGGTGCCCACCAGGCACGGGCAGTTGGCCTGGCGCTTCGCGAGCACGTCGAAGGTGCGGTCGATCTCCGCCTCGCGCCCGAAGACCGGATCCAGCTCGCCGCGCTCGGCGGCGGCCGTGAGGTTCTTGCCCAGCGAGGCGAGCACGGGGAACTTCTTCGGGTCGAGCTCGAGCCGCGTGCGGCCCTGCGCCGCGGGGGCGTGCGCCGGCGTGCGGTGTCGCTTCGGCCGTGCGGGATGCGCGGCGGGCGCGGGGCTCGCGACGATCACGCGCGCGGCGGCGGGCGCCTGCGCGGGAGACGCGGCGCGTGCCGGCGCGGCCGGCGGGAGAGAGAGCTGCACGGCGGGTGTCGTGCGCGGCTGGCTGACGATGCCCATGGCGAACTGCATGGCCGCCGTTCGCAGCTTCGCCACGTCGAGCCCGCACTGCGCGATGGCGCGCGCCGCGACCGTGTCGCGCTCCTGACAGAGCGCGTAGAGCAGATGGATGGCGCTCGGGTCGCGCATCGGCGACCGTGCGGCGAGCTCGCGTGCCCGCTGCAGCGCGCGCCCCACGGCCTTGCCGTCGTCGTCCTCGAAGAAGCGCGCCGCCTTCAGCAGCATCTCGGGCTCGAGGTGCCGCTTCTTGAGCAGGTCCGCCGCGCCGCCCGACGTCGACGCGATGGCCGCGAGCAAGTGCCCCGTGGTCGGGCGCTCGTTGCGGGCCTTGGCCATCTCCTCGGCGAGCTTCCTGAGGCCCGCCAGGTCCTGATCGCGACTCCCGGTCATCGCATGCCAATGGGTCACGAGTGCGCGTGTTTGGCCAAGAAAGTCGCGCTGGTGCACGATTGAATCGTTCGACGTCGCGGGACGTCGATCGCGAGGGAGGAATCCGATGAAGCGCCTGGTCGTGGCGATGCCGATCCTGGCCGCCTGGGTCTTCGCGTGCAGCTCCGGCAGCGGGTCCGGCGACACGAGCTCCGCGAGCGGGTTCGGCCAGCAGTTCTGCCAGCTCCTCACGCCGTGCTGCGCCGACGCCGGCCTCTCGACGAGCGGCACCGTCTGTCAGGCGTTCGTCAGCGAGGCCGCGAGCAAGGGCAGCTACGACCCGAGCGCCGGGCAAGCGTGCATCAACGCGCTCCAGGGGGCGTCCAAGAGCGCCACCTTCTGCACGGACTTCGGCGGCAACATCCCCCAGTGCAACGACGTGTTCGGGCCGGGCAGCAACGGTGCGGGCCCCGGCCAGTCCTGTAACACGAGCAGCGACTGCACCAAGGCGCCGGGCGGCAGCGCGATCTGCTACTCGCAGACGAACTTCGTCGATGGCGGTACCACCTCCACGAGCACGTGCGTGCAGACGCAGAAGGGCACGGCCGGGCAGGCGCCCTGCGTCGGCACCGTCCAGGGCAACACGACGTACTTCGCGTTCGGCAGCGGCACGCCTCCCAAGATGGGCTACACGTGCGACGTCGCCGACGGCGTCTACTGCGACGCCAACACGCAGAAGTGCACGGCGCTCGGCGCGACCGGCCAGACGTGCAACGGGGACGAGCAGTGCGTGACCAGCGACTACTGCGCGTTCGGCGGGACGAATGGATCGACATGCCAGCCGCGTATCCCCGTCGGCTCGGCGTGCACGGGCAACGGCACCAACGAATGCGCGCCCAGCTCCTATTGCGACTCGGCGTCGGGCACATGCAAGGCGCAGCTCGCGAGCGGCGCCGCCTGCACGACGAGCCAGGAGTGCCAGTCGAGCATCTGCAACAACGGCAAGTGCAGCGGCTCGAACGACCTCGGGCTCGCCCTGCTCTGCGGCGGCTGACGCGCGGCTCGGGCTCAGACGACGAGGTAGCGGACGGCGCGACGCGAGGCGCCCGTGAGGGGCCAGGCGTAGCGGACGTCCTCCTCGGCGTGCGCACGCGCATGCGACGGCGCTTCTTCCTTCGCGAGCAGCACCCACACCGAGCCGCCTGGTGCCGCGAGCGTGACTCCGAGGTCGAGCCACGGCTGCGGCGCGAGCGTGGCGCGCGAGACGGCGACGTCCCACGCGCGACGGCCGCCCAGCAGCTCGCCGCGCTTGCGCTCGATCGTGACGTCGGCGCGGCCCACGGCGCCGAGCGCGGTGCGAAGGAAGGCCGCGCGCTTGCCCAGCGGCTCGGAGAGCGTGACGCGAACGTCGGGCCGCACGATCGCCAGCCCGAGCCCGGGCGCCCCCGCGCCGGTCCCCACGTCCACGACGCGCGCGTCGCGCGGCAGCCGCGGCGCGAGCACCAGGGCGTCGGCGAGCATGAGGTCCACGAGCTCCTCGCGCCCGCGCGCCGCGGTGAGATCGATGCGCGCGTTCCACTCCTCGAGCCGCTCGAGCCAGGTGACGAGCGCCGCCCGGGCGCCCGGGTCGATCGACGCGCCGAGGGCCGCCGCGGCTCGGTCCACCAGCGCGCCCAGCCCGCCGTCACCTCCCGCCTTGGCCGCCGTCACGCCGCAGTGGTACCTCTCCCGGGGCGTTCGGCCAATGTCCGCGCTTCCCGTCCCCCCTTCGCCCGCGCCCGTGCACGCGCTCGACTTCGACGTCCTCGGGGCCCTCGTCGCCCGCGCCTTCCCGGAGGCGGCCGGCCGCCCACTCGTGCACCAGGCGATGCCCGGCGGTGCTTCGACGCGTCGCTACTTCCGCGTGACGCTCCCGTCTTGCAGCGCGGTCGCCATGTTCGTACCCGACGGCGCAAAGCCCGAGGAGGCGGCGCAGGCGCACGGCGGCGCGCGGTGGCCGTTCCTCGAGGTGCGCGACCTGCTCGCGTCGCGTGGCGTCGACGTGCCGGTACTCCACGGCGAGGACACGGCCCACGGCTGGCTGCTGCTCGAGGACCTCGGGGACGCGACGCTGGCGGTTCATCTCGCGGGCAACCCCGGCGACCGCGAGCGCCTCTACGTCCAGGCCGTGCGCGACCTGGCGCGCGCGCAGGGTGCGCTCGAGACGCTGCCGGGCGGGTCGGTCGTCGCGACCCGCGCGTTCGACGAGGAGCTGCTGCTCTGGGAGATCCACCACTTCCGCGAGTGGGCGCTCGACGCGCGCGGCATCGCGCTCTCCGCCGCCGACCGCGCGACGTTCGACGCGATCGCCTCGCGGCTCGCGCGCCGCATCGCGAGCTGGCCGCGCGCCTTCGTGCACCGCGACTACCAGTCGCGCAACCTCATGGTGCGCCCCGGGGGGGGACTCTGCTGGATCGACTTCCAGGACGCGCTCCTCGGCCCGCGCGTCTACGACCTCGTGGCGCTGCTGAACGACAGCTACCAGGTGTTCGACCGGGCCTTCGTCGAGGCTCGCCTCGACGACTACGCGCTCGCGCGCGGCCTGGGTACGGGCGAGCTGGCGGCGATCGTGCGCGAGTTCGACCTCGTGACGGTGCAGCGCAAGCTGAAGGACGCCGGCCGCTTCGTCTTCATCGACCGCGTCAAGGGCAACCCGAAGTTCCTCGAGTTCGTCGAGCCGACGATCGCCAAGGTACGCGCCAGCCTGGAGCGGCTCGCGGACGACGAGGACATGCGCGCCCTCGCCGGCGTGCTCGCGCGCGCGATCCCCTGAGCATGCCGACACGACGACGCGCTCCCCGGGCGGCTTCCTCCACGCCGGCGCTGGCCACCGAGGCCGCGGCGCGCGTGCTCCTTCACCCGCACGGGCTCGACCTCGGCGACGGCGAGGTGCTCCCGCTGTGGGCGGGCGCGATGCACTACTGGCGGCACCCGCGCGCCGAGTGGCGGGCGGGCCTCGAGGCGATGCACGCGATGGGCCTGCGGCTCGTCGACACGTACGTCCCCTGGGGTGTGCACGAGCGCGCGCCCGGCGAGTACGACTTCGGCGAGAGCGACTCGCGCCTCGACGTCGCGGCGTTCCTCGAGACGGCGCACGAGGTGGGCTTGCGATGCGTGCTCCGGCCCGGACCGCACATCAACGCGGAGCTCACTTTCTTCGGCATCCCCGAGCGCGTCGTGTGGGATCCCGAGTGCCAGGCGCGCACGCCGGGCGGGCACCCCGTGATGCTGCCCATGGTGCCCGTCGCGTTCCCCGTCCCGAGCTACGCGAGCGACGCGTTCCTCGAGGAGACGACGCGCTGGTACCGCGCGGTCGGCAAGCGCCTCTCGCACCTGCGATGGCCCGACGGGCCAATCGTCCTCGTGCAGGTGGACAACGAGGGCGCGCTCTACTTCCGCGACGGGGCGTACGACCAGGACTACCACCCGGATGCGATCCACGCGTTCCGCGACTTCCTGCGCGCCAAGCACCGCACGCTGCGCGGGCTGCGCGAGGCGTGGGGCGACGAGTCGATCACCTTCACCACCGTCGAGCCGCCGCGGCGCTTCGACGCGCGCGAGGTGCCGGATCTGGCGCGTCACGTCGACTGGAGCGAATTCCACGAGCAGCTGCTGTCGACCGCGATGGAGCGGATGGCAGCGGCGCTCGTCGACGCGGGGTTCGACGGGTTGCCGACGACGCACAACCTTCCGCTCGGGGAGAGCGCGACGCCGCTCAACCCGGCGCGCATGACGGCCATCGATCTGATCGGCCTCGACTACTACCACCGCGCGACGCCGGCCGAGCACGCGACGATCCTCCGGCGCACGACGGAGCTCGCGTGCCGCTGCGAGGGGCTCGCCCGTCCGGCGTACGGCGCCGAGGTGGGCGCGGGCTTCCCGCCCTTCTTCTCGCCCATCGAGCCGCGCGACTCGATCTACGCGCTCGTCTGCGCGATGGCGTACGGCCTGCGCGGGTTCAATCTCTACATGGCGGTCGAGCGCGACCGCTGGATCGGCGCGCCGATCGACCCGCACGGGCGGCCGCGTCCCCTGGCGGACGAGTACCGCAAGCTCCTACGCGCGATCGAGCAGACGAAGCTCCACACGCTGAGGCGCCGCACCCAGGTGCGTCTCGTCGTGCCGCGGGCGCTCCGGCGTCTCGCGAGGGCGATGCACGCATTCGGGCCGGTGACGCCCGCGTTCTTCAACGTCATCGGCGCAGGGTGGCGCGAGGCGGTGCTCGAGCGCGACCTCGGCACCGGAGAGCCGCTCGTCGTCGCCGCCGAGGCGTACCTGCGCGCCTTCGAGAGGGCGCTCGTCGCGCGGGGCGTCCCCTTCGCGTACGCGGGAGGCGAGACGCTAGAGCACTCGCTTCAGGGTGCGAGCTGGATCGTGTGCACGAGCGGCGGCGGTCTCAAGCCGCACCTCGTGCAGAGCCTGCGCGACGCAGCGCGGGCCGGCACCATCGTCACGATGGGCCCGCGCGCTCCGCTGCTCGATGGCGCGATGCGCCCGCTGCGCCGGCCGGCGGACGTGACGGCGTTCGAGATCGAGCCGCTCGACGACCTGTCGCGCGCCGACGCGCTCGTCGCCAAGCGAGTCGACGAGCTCGGGCTGCCGGCGTACCCGGTCGATCCCGTCGAAGTGCACGTCGCGGTGCACGAGGACGATGCGGGTCCCCGCGTCGTCTTCGTGATGAACCCGACGTCGGCGGACGTGGTCGCGCGCGTGGCGCTGCCGGGCGTGGAGGAGCTCGTGGATCTCCTGGGCGACCAGCGCGTCGGGCGATCGGCGGGCGCGTTCGAGCTCAGCGTGCCCGCGCGCACCGTGCGGTTGCTCGGCGTGGCCTGAAGCTGCGCGGGCGCGATCCAGATCGGGGCTTCGAAGATCCATGCAGTCCTGATTGTTGTGTGCGCAAGTGCGCGGGATTGCTTGGTCATGGGAGGGGTACGTGCGTTGCTAATCGTCGCCCCCCGGTCGAGCCTCGAACGCCGTGGGGTCCTCATGAAAGCGCGCGCGCTGTCATTTCTCGCTGCGAACGCAATCGCAGCCCTTCTCCTGTTCGGCGGCTGCGCCAACCAGGGGAGCAACGACTCCTTCGCCTCTGGATGGCCGCAGTACGCCCCCGACTCGGCGACGGGTGGGGGCAGCAGCGGGGCGGCGCGGGGATGCGCCGGCACCGGCGCGGCGTGCACGATGTACAGCGACTGCTGCAGTCAGTCGTGCGTCGAGGGCATGTGCGGGGGCGGCGCGTGCGTGGGCATCAACGCGACGTGCACGCGCGCGAGCCAGTGCTGCAGCAACGTTTGCAGCGGCGGCAAGTGCGTGAGCACGACGTGCGCACCCGAAGGTCAGGCGTGCCAGGCGAGCAGCGCGTGCTGCAGCGGGTCGTGCACTGCAGGCACGTGCGCGCCGCCCGCGTGCGCGAGCGACGGCAGCGCGTGCAGCACGGGGGGCGACTGCTGCAGCCACTCGTGCGCGATGGGCGCGTGCCAGTCGGTTCAGTGCAAGGCCAACGGGCAGTCGTGCGGCAGCTTCGGCGAATGCTGCTCGCAGACCTGCGCGTCCGGCACGTGCGCGCCGCCGGAAGCGAGCGGCGGCGGCAACGACGCGGGCTCGGGCGGCGGCACCGACTCCGGATCGACGAGCGGCTCCGGCAGTGGCGGGACCGGCACCGGAAGCAGCAGCGGCAGCGGCTCGGGCGGCACGACGGGCAGCGACGCGAGCACCGAGGCGAGCGGATCCAGCTCGGGCGGCACCACCTCGGGCACCGACGCCGGCGACGACGGCGGCGGCACGACCACGGGGACCGACGCGGCCGGCGCGCCCGATGCCGCTGGTCCCTCGTGCGTGGTGGTCGGCGATCCGTGCGCGAGCGACGGGCAGTGCTGCAGCGACTACTGCGACACGTTCGCCGGCGCGTGCGCCAACGGCTGCTACCCCACCGGCACGTCCTGCGTGGACAACAGCGAGTGCTGCAGCGGCGCGTGCAGTGCGGACACGCTCACCTGCTTCTGACGAGCGGCGAGCTACTTCTTCGTCTTCGTGGACTCGGCGCTCTGCTGCGCGCTGTACTCGGCCTCGAGGCGGTGCTGCACGGTGGCGACGACGCGGCTCATGTCCGTCGCGTTCGAGATGCCGTCGGAGTCCGCGGCGAGCTTCTCGCCGAAGCCCTGGAGCATGCCGGCCCACCCGAGCGCGTCCTTCTCGCGCGGCGTCTTGGCCTTGTCGCTCACAGGGTGGCCCGCGGCGCGCGCCGCGTCCGTGAGGAAACGCAGCCAGGTGCCCGGCACGAGCTTCTTCGTCGCGTCCTCGGGCACGTCGGGCACCGTGACGCCGAAGAGCAGCTGAAGCTCGTCGGCGACCGCATAGAGCTTGAGGTGCTTGGGGAGCCCGCGCGCGAGCTCCACGCGGTCGAGCGCGCAGAGGAGGCCGAGGGCGTTCGCCTCCTTCGTCAGGTCGCCGGCGTCGAGCTTGAGGAGCGTCTCGATCTTCGCGTGCGCGCGGAGCGGGAGCACGGCGTCCACTTCGTCGGTCGTCAGCTTGTCCGGCTCGCGGTCCAGATCGCGCTTCACGCGCTCGCCGGCGCGGCGCGCCGCGGTCGTCTCCTTCGCCGCGTCTGCGAGCGCCTGCGTGAGCTTCACGAGCGCGTCGCGCCTCGCGCCGTCCACGCTGTCGCCCTTCGCCGTCACGTCCACCTTGGCGACGACGTCCGCCACGGCGTTCTGCTCGAACGCGCGCAGCTGCTCGTAGTGCGTCTTGTCGTCCGTGTCCCAGACGCGGCGCTCCAGATCATGACAGCGCGTCTCGATGCCGGTGGCCTTGGCCTGGTCCTGCTCGCCGAGCGCATCGCCCCACAGGCCGCCGAACCAGCACGACGCCGCGAGGACCACCAGCTTGTGCGCCTCCTCCTGCGTCTGAGCGACCGGAGCCGGCGCTGGGGTCGCTGCGGCGCTCGCGCTCGCCGGGGGCGCCGCCGTCGCGACGGGCGGTGGCGGCGCTGCGAGAGGCGGCTCCGACCCGCCGCACGCGGCAGCAGCCGAAACGAGCAGGAACGAAGCAGCGAGAGCGGCTCGGCAGGACATGGCCGCGGGATCTCACGAAAGCCCCCGCGCGGCAAGGGGTGGCGCTTGAAACCTCGTCCGTGCGGCACGTAGTCTTGTCCGCCCCGTGGTCGCCCGCTCCTTCCTCTGTGCCCTTGCAGCCGGCGCCGTCGCGGCGGCGGCGCTCGCCGCGTTCGCAGCATGTGACCAGGGGGGCAGTCTCGTGCCGACCGGGGACGCCGGGCCGGGCGATGCCGCGGACGCCACGACCGGCGACGGCGAGGCGAACGGTGACGCGAGCGATGCGGGAACCGTCGAGGAGCTTCACGCAGCCGACGTGTGCGGCGATGCGCCGTGGGTGACGCTGGGCATCGTGGTCACGCAGCTCAACATCGCGAACCTCGACGCATCGACGCCCCTGCCGGGCGCGAGCTTCACCACGCCGCTGTGTCCCGGGCTCGTGAAGACGAGCGACGAAGCGGGCGTCATCGAGGGCCTCATCTCGCAGGACGTGCCGTTCTACGGACGTCTCCAGGCGCCGGGATACGTGTCCGAGCTGGCACCCGAGGAGATATTCGACGCCGACAGCACGGGGAACAAGGTGGAGATGCTCTCGTCGTTCCTGGCGGGCGTCCTCTTCCCCGGCCTGGACGGCGGCTCCACGGTCATCGTCATCGCCGCGCAGAAGCTCCAGGACGATGCGGGCGCGTGCTCCTCGCTCGACGGGATCTCCTTCAACGTTCCGGGACATCCCGAGGCGACCGTCTACTACCTCTCGTCCGACTCCATCCCGATGCTCACCGACGCGAGCGCCACGTCGTCGCGCGGGCTCGCAGCGATCACGGGGCTCGCGGGAGGACAGCTGGTCAACCTCGGCGCGAGCAAGCCGGGTTGCACCGTCCTCTTCGTGCACGGGCCGCTGACGGGGCGCGTGCCGCTCGAGAACGGGTTCGCGTCGCTCATGCCCGCGTATCTCTCCCCCTGATCGATGCTGTTCAACAGCCCGCTGTACGGCGCGTTCCTCGTCGGCGCGTGGGTCGTCTTCTGGCTGCTTCGCCGCTTGCGCGTGCCGCGCGCGCTCTTCCTCGTCGGCGCGAGCTACGCCTTCTACTTCTACGGGACCTGGGACGCGGCGCGCGACGAGCCCGTGCCGCTCGCGCCGGTGCGGTGGGCGCTGCTCTGCCTCGGGGTCATCTTCGTCGGCAGCACCATCGACTACTTCGTCGGGCGGGCGCTCGGGAGAGCGAAGGGGCGGGCTGCGCGCAACGCGCTGCTGCTCACGTCGGTCGTCTACTACCTGGGCGTCCTCGCGGTGTTCAAGTACTGGAACTTCGCGGCCGACTCGTTCGCATCCCTCTTCGCGACGCTCGGGATGCACGTGCACGTGACGCGTCTGCGGCTCGTGCTGCCGTTCGGCATCTCGTTCTTCACGTTCGAGACGATGAGCTACACCATCGACGTGTGGCGGCGCGAGCTGCCGCCGGCCGAGAGCTACCTCGACTACCTGCTCTTCGTCTGCTTCTTCCCGCATCTCGTCGCGGGGCCGATCGTGCGCCCGCGGCAGATGCTGCCGCAGCTCGCCGCCGAACCGCGCGCCGACGCCGCGATGCAGGCGCGCGGACTGTGGCGCATCGCGACCGGGCTCCTGAAGAAGATCGTCGTGGGCGACTTCCTCGCGCAGGCGATCGTCAATCGCGTCTTCGCGACGCCCGAGCGCTTCACGGCGCTCGAGGTGCTGCTCGCGACGTACGCCTACGCCGTGCAGATCCACGCCGACTTCTCGGGCTACAGCGACGTGGCGATCGGCAGCGCCGCGCTCTTCGGGTACGAGCTGCCCGAGAACTTCGACGCGCCGTACGTGTCGACGAACCTGCAAGAGTTCTGGCACCGGTGGCACATCTCGCTGAGCACGTGGCTCCGCGACTACCTCTACAAGCCCCTCGGCGGCTCACGTGGCAGCGCGCTCGCGACCTACCGCAACCTGATGATCACGATGGTGCTCGGCGGGCTGTGGCACGGCGCCTCGTGGAACTTCGTGCTCTGGGGAGCGCTGCACGGCGGCGCCCTCGCGGTGACGCGAATGATGCAGCGCGCGCGCGGCGAAGCGGGCGTCGCACGCGCGCCGGATGGGCCGAGCTGGGGCGCCGGGCGCGTGCTCGCGACGATCGCCACCTTCCACTTCGTGTGCTTCGCCTGGATCTTCTTCCGCGCGCCGTCCTTCGCTCACGCTTCGCTCGCCATCGGTCAGATCGCGCACGGCACTTGGGTGCTCGATCACGTCACGGTGCGCGTGGTGCCGGTGGTCGCGCTGGCCCTCGTGCTGCACTTCGTGCCGCGCGACTGGCAGGCGCGGATGCGCGAGGCCTTCGTGCGCACGCCGGCGCTCGTGCAGGGGCTCGTCCTGGCGGCGGCAGCCGTGGCTCTGCACGTGGCGGCGAGCGCGAAGCCCGAGCCGTTCGTCTACGGTCAATTCTGAGTCAAGATGAGGGGGATGCGCGGGCCTGTCCTCCTCGTGCTGTCGCTCGCGATCACGGGCTGCGCGCACGCGCCGAAGGCCCAGCCGACGCAGCCCGCTTCCCAGGGGCCCTTCACCCCTGCCGAGATCGCCGCGCGCGCGCTGCCCGCCGTGGTGACGATGCGGACCGCACAGTCGCTCGGAACCGGGTTCGTCGTGCGTGCCGACGGGTGGATCGCGACCAACCTGCACGTCGTCGTGGGCGGTCCGCGCGTGAAGGTGACGCTTCGCGACGGTCGCGAGCTCGAGGTGGTCGAGGTGCTCAACGCGAGCACCGATTACGACCTGGCGCTCGTGCGCGTGGAGGCCAAGGGGCTGCCCACGCTCACACTCGGGGACAGCGACGCGATGCGTCCCGGCGATCCGGTGGTCGCCATCGGCAATCCGATGGGGCTCGAGGACACGGTGTCGAACGGCCTCGTGAGCGGGCGGCGCAAGGTCGAGGGCGGCCTCGAGATCCTCCAGGTGTCCGCGCCGATCGCGCCGGGTTCGTCCGGCGGGCCGCTCATCAACGAGCGCGGAGAGGTGATCGGCATCGCCACGCTGGTGCTCCAGCAGGGGCAGAACCTGAACTTCGGCGTCCCGATCCGCTACCTCATCCCGATGATGAAGCAGCCCGACCCGATGCCCTTCAAGGAGTTCGCGGCGCTCGTCGACCAGATGCGCGCCCAGGCCCGCGCGGCGCGCCACGCGAAGACGCGCGACACCGTCCCGCACCACCCGCTCACCATCCTCGATGGGTGCTCGCAGGATGCGCAAAAGCTCGTCGTGAAGGCGCTCGGAGACGCCATCGGGGTGGGAGCGCCGCTCTACAACGATGGAAACCCGGACGCCTGCTACCGCGTCTACGACGGCGCCGCCTCAAACCTCGAGCGAAAGCTCCCGCCGGCGTGCAAGGGACCCATCAAGGCGCTCGCCGATGCGCAGAAGCGAGCCGGAGCGACGGGTGATCCGGACAAGGCAGCTTGGGCCATGCGAGACGCCTTCGACGGCTTGCTCGAGGTGATCGCGCGCAAGCAGGAGCAGTAGAGAGGGGCGGCTGCTACCGTGGGCGCGATGCCGGCGCGCACCGCGAGCGTCTTCTTCGGGGTGGCCGACGTGCTCACCGGAGGGCTCGTCGCGCTGGGCGTGTTCGCGGGGCTGCCGGCGCGCTGGTGGCCCGTGGACGTGGGCGCGTGTCTCCTCGCGATGCTCGACGTGGCTGCGGGCGTCGCGCTCCTCGCGGGAGTCCGCTGGGCTCCGCGTCTCGTGACGGTGGCATGCGCCGTCGCGCTCGCGCTCGGGCTCGTCACGGTGACCCTCGCCGCGATCACGGCGAGCTGGTTGTCCGGCGTCTACGGCCCGGTGGGAAGGGGGGGCGCGCTGATCCTCGGACTCGTCGCCGCGCTCGTGCTGCCGTATGCCGTCGCGCTGCCGCTCGCGCAGCTCGTCTGGCTCCGGCCGCGCGCCGGCGAGGACCGCGCGTGAAGCCGCGCACCGCCGCGTACGTCGTCGTCGCATGGGCCGTGGCGACCGCGATCGCGTGCCTCGTCGTCCACCGCACGTTCGCGCTGCGCGTGGACGAGGCGCACCCTCGCGCGATCGTGGCCACCGTCTGGGCCGGCGGTGCGGTCGTCGGGCGCGCCGTCGTCGCCCACGAGGGCGACTCGGATCCCGGCATCGCGGCCGCCCTGGCGGAGCATCCCGGCGCGACGCTCGCCCACGAGCGCGTCGTCGGCGAGGGGCCCATCGTCGCACGGCCGGAGCTCGCGTTCATGTTCTCCGTCGTGCCCGGGCGCGACGGCATCGCAGCGACGCTCGACGGTCGCACCGTCTACGTCACGCCCGACGAGCTGCTCGCCCGCCAGGCGTACGACCACGGCCTCTCCATCGCGGCCGTCCAGCTGTCCATCGGCCTCGATGTGCCCACGACGCTCGCCATGCTCGCGGAGAGGCTCGGCGTCTCCGCGCGCGACGTGCTCGATCGTGCGGCGCTCTCCCGAATCCGCGTCTCGCGCCACTCGCGCCCCCGGTCCACGCTGGCACCGGACTCCTTCGACGCTGCTTCGGCCCGCCGTGGCGCGCTCGCCGCCGCGCGCTACCTCGCGCGCAACACCGACTCGGAGGGTCGCTTCCGCTACCTGGTCGAAGCTCCCACCAACCGCGAGCTGCCCGGTTACGACTGGCCGCGCCACGCCGGCGCGACGTACTTCCTCGCCGAGGCTGCCGCCGCCTCGGACGGAGACCCCGACATCGCGTTCGCAGCGCTGCGCGCCGCCGGATATCTGCGTGACCACGCGCTCGTCCCGTGCGGTCTGCTCCGCTGCATCGGCGACGGCGCCGTCGTCGACGTCGGCTCCGCCGCGCTCGCGATCCTCGCCTTCGCCGAGATCGCGCGCACCGGTCTCGATCCCGCCTATGCCCCGCTCGTCCGCGACCTGGCCGCGTTCCTCCGCTCGCAGCAGCGTGCCGACGGAGAGCTGATGCACGAGTACGATCGCGCCGCCGGCCGTCCCATCGACGTGCAGCGGCTCTACTTCAGCGGCGAGGCGGCGCTCGCGCTCTCTCGCGCGCACGCACTGCTCGGCGACCCGCGCGATCTCGAGGCCGCCCGCCGCGCGCTCCACCACCTCGTGCACGGCGCGTGGAGCTTCTTCGGCAGCCGTTACTACTGGGGCGAGGAGCACTGGACCTGCCAGGCCGCGGACGACCTCTGGGACCGCGCGCCCAGCGAGGAGGCCCTGGATTTCTGCCTCGGCTGGGCCGCCTACAACCGCAAGCTCATGTATGGCGCGGCCGACACCGCGCTCGACGCCGACGGCGCTTACGGGGTGGGGCCGGTGGTCACGCCGCGGCTCACGCCGGCCGGCAGCCGATCCGAGGCGACGGCGGCGACCCTCGACATGGCGCGCCGCGCCGGCCGCCCGCGAGAGCAGCTCGAGGCGCTCGACGGGCAGCTGCGGCGGTCGCTGGCCCTGCTCTTGCGACAGCAGTTCGCGTTGTCCCCAGGCCTGTACCCCACGTATCTGCTGGCTGATCCGCACGCTGTGGATGGGGCCGTGCCCGGGAGCGAGGTCGATTGGGACCTCCGCATCGACTACTCCCAACACGCTGGAAATGCCCTGCTTCGCGCTGCCGGCCAGGCCGGTCCCCCCACAAACGTGCAGGGAGAGCAACCTGGGGAAAGCTTGCGTACAAAAAGTTGGTGAAAGGGCGCGGCGAGGTTAGGTTAATAAGGCCGGCGCGGCTCAGGCCGTGCCGGACGGGGCAAATGCCGGAGTCCGACATCCGACGAGCTTCGACAGGCACACGGCGCGAGGGCCGCCGCAGCCTCTCGGCTTACGGGTCGCACGCAAGGGGGGACCGGCTCCTCGCAGGGAACGACCGCTCCGCGCGCCACGGGCATACCCGCGGGCGGCGCAGAGCAGCCGTCGAGAGTTCGGATGCTGGGGCCTGGAGCGCCGGCATCGCGCTTGCCCTCGTCTACCCCCTCGTGCGGCGTTCGCGTCGGACGAGAGGGGCGCAGACGAGGGCGGACGCCGAAGGGAGAGCGATGAAGAGGAAGCCCAGCATCAAGAGCCTCGAGACCGTGTCGATCGAGGAGGCGCAGGCCTACCTCGAGTACGCGAGCGGCGACGAGCTGGATGCGGCGTACGCGTTGGCGTGGGACAGAAACCGGCTCGACGGCAGCATCTCGCCGCCGGACGAGGCGGAGGTTCACCACGCGCTCTTCCTCCTGTGTCGCGCACGGGGAAAGCTCGCTCCGAGCTTCGACGAGATGCGCATCGAGCTGCGACGCCGCGTCGCCGCCTGACGGGTTTTTCGTCACGATCCGCGAGCGGAGCGTCATTCATCGCGTGTCGAGCCACAGAGCTCGCGGGTTCGTCCTCTTTCATCGCGAGCCATGCGTCTTTTGGGACGTGTTTCGAGGCTTCGTCGACGAGTCGCGCGACATTTCTCGCGGTGCGTGTCGTGCGCGCCTTCCGTAGCGGCGGGACACGACACGTGGCCCCAGATACGGCCCTGGGCGATAGTCGGCGAGACGGGCACCGGCTGACCGCCCTACGTATAGGTCAGCGCAGCAATCGCCGGCCTCATCGAGCCGAGCCTATCACCCGCTAGAGGTGCTTCTCGTAGACGTTGTCCTCCCAGGCGTTGTCGACTTCCTCGAGGAGCACGAAGCCGTTGCGCTCGTAGAGCTTGCGCGCGCGCGTGAAGCGGCGCGACGAGTCGAGCCAGATGCGTTCGTAGCCGGCGCGGCGGGCGAAGGACTCGGCGTGGTCGTAGAGACGCTGGCCCAGGCCGGACCCGCGCGCGTCGGGGCGCAGGTAGAGGCGCTTGACCTCGCAGGTTCGCTCGTCCTTGGGGCGGATGGCGACGGTGCCGACGACTTCGCCGGCGTCGTCGAGCACCCAGAAGCCGGCGCGATCGCCGGCGTAGCGCTCGTGCGCCTCCCTCATATCGCGCTCGACTCCCGCGACGTTGGACTCGAAGCCGAATTCGCCGAGGACGCGGGACACGAGCGCGATCACGGCGTCGCGGTCGCGCGGTTCGTAGTCGCGGATGATCATGCACGGCCCCGGCTGCGGCCCGTCGTCAACCCGCCGGCGATCAGGTGGGCGAGTCGCAACGGCTCGGGGATGTTGCCATGCAGCGTCGTGGCGGTCACGAGCTTGCGGGCCGCCTCCATCGTGAGGTCGACGCGCTGCACGTGGACCTTTCCCAGAGGCTCGATCGGGCCGGCGCTCTCGATGAGGCGCCACTTGCGGGCGGCGCCGCGAACGGGTGGACGCACGGTCGGCGCGTCGCTGAAGAGGGCGCGCCGCACGGCCGCCATGTCGGGGGCGTGTCGCATGACGACGAGCACCGGCACGCCGAGCCGCACGCTCAGCCCGTGCACGTCGACCACGTTGAAGCCGCCGACGGCGATGCCCTGGAGCATCACGGCGCGCACGGCCTCGGCGAACTGGCTGTTCTCCACCATGGTCACCATCGCGTCGGTCGCGTCCGTCCCGTCGCGGCGCACGCGTCCGGTGAGGACGCCGTCGAGCCTCGTGCGCGAGCAGACGGCGCCCACGAGCAGCACGTTGCCCCGGTGCTCGCGCGCGAACGGGCCGTCGTCGAAGCCGATGACGTTCAATTGGGCGGCGCGAGGTAGGGAAAGGAGAGCGTCGGAGGCTTGGTGGGGCCTGCGATGCCCTGGGCGACGACGGGTCCTCCCTCGCGGTCGCCGGTCACGAGGAGCTGCAGCGACTCGTCGATGACGTGCTCAGCCGGGGTTCGTCCGCCGCAGGTCGTGTGCGTCGGGCCGCCCAGGAAGACCTGCTGCTCGATGTCGAGGTAGCTCGGGACGAAGCCGCCGTCCGAGACACACGAGAGCGACGTGTCCACGAGCAGCGTGTCGCCGAGAAGCATGGGAAGGAGGGCGCCGCCATCGGGCCAGTCGACGGGATCCGCGCCCGCGTCGCCGACGTCGAGCGAGTCCAGCTCGGCCAGGCGCGACGCGACCGCGTTCTGCAAAACCCGCGGCTGCGTGGGCTCGAAGCTCGGCTGCGCGTTGTACTCGTCCTGCAGCGCCGAGGGCACGAGGAGCACGGCGACGAGCGGTCTGCCTGCGCGGTCGATCTGTCCGAGCCCGAACCCACCGTCGGCGCCGGACTCGGGCAGCGCCGCCGCGTCGCCGCCGTCGACGCCCGGCACGTAGACGTCGATGCCCGTCGACGTCTCGGTCGGTGCCTTGCAGGCGATCGCGACGAGCGCGAGCGGGGGGAGGATCGCGGCGAGCCGCATCTAGT
>DASVWO010000241.1:0-12381 GCA_036393165.1 Polyangiaceae bacterium
AGGAGAGCGCCGGCCACCTCGGGATCCACCCCGTCGGAGTCCAGCACGATGGAGAAGCGGCGTGCGGCCGAGGCTGCGTCGCCCTCGATGGCGTCGAGCTCGGCCAGGTACGTCTCGTCGAGCCGTTCGCCGCACGACTCGAGGAGCCGGCGTGTCTCGCGGGCGTTGCCGAGAACGTAGGCGGCGACGGCCTTCTCCCGCGTCCCCTCGAGCGCACCACCGAGCGCGTGCCGCTCGCGCAGGAGCACGCCTAGCCGGGCGAGCCACTCCAGCGGCACGTACCGGGACGACGCCACGCATGCCACATCGCCCATCGTCGGCCGGTGCATGCGTGCTTCGAACGACTCGAGCCATCGGTGCTCGTACTGCTCGGCGAGGGCCGTATCTCCCAGCCTGCGGTAGATCCGCGCCAGACGCGCGACCGCCGAGAGCTTCGCGTAGCTCCGCTCGAGGAAGCGGAAGACGTGCGCCGCCTTCTCCAGGCGCTCGCGCGTGCCCACGCGCTCGTAGACGCGGGCCAGCGAGAGGACGCGATCCGTGTCCGTCTCGAAGCCGCGCTCGTTTCCGAGAGACTCGAGCGTCGTGCAGGCCACCTCCAGGTCGCTGCTCATCTCGGCGACCCAGGCCTTCGCCAGGACAGCGAGCTTGTAGAGCGTCGGGTCCTGGATGCGCCAGCGGTGCGCGAGCCGATCGCACAGCAGATACGCCTCGTCGATGCGATACGAGAGGAAGGCCTTGAAGACGCCCTCGAGCTCGAGGTGAGCCGTCGGCTTGTGCACGAGCTGCGCGGGGCCGAGCGCGAGATACTCCCCTGCCCCGCGCTCCGGATCGCGCGCCAGCTGGAGAATGCTGCCCAGGTACATCAGCGCGCGCTCGTTGTGCCCCGACCGTGCGTGAATCTGAGCCCAGAGCGCGACCGCCTGAGAGAGCTCTCCCCGCACGTGCTTGACCTTCGCGAGCAGGTTGAGGGCCGTCAGGTCGTCGGGGTGCGTGTCGAGCGTGTCGCCAATCTCGCGCTCGGCACTGTGGAGCTCTCCCACCTCGACCAGCAGCTGCGCGTACTGCACCTGAAGAGACGTGGACTCTTGCACGGTTCGATGTTGTTTACGCACGCGGCGTGCGCGCGCGAGCGAGCTCGGCGCTGAGGCAGGAAAAGCTCACCCTCGACGCGAAGAGAATAGGCTCAGCACGGCCACGAACAAGGCGGAGCCGATGATCGACCAGAGCACGGGGAAGCGCTCGCCGTCCACCCGCACGGCGAAGAGCTCCGGGAGCTGAAGCTTGCGGGAGATCCATACCCCGAGGAGCGCCCCGATGAACCCGAGGGCGATCGAGGCGAGGCATCCCGTGTGGCTGTAGCCGGCGAGCGCTCGCCCGATGGAGCCGCAGACTCCAGCCACGAGCAGGATCAGGAGAAGGCCGAACAGCGTCATGGTGCCCCTGGGTGCGAAGGAAGGTAGCAGCGTTCGCTGGGGCCGCGTACGATCGGGCGATGCGCCGCGCCACTGCGCTCGGGGGCACGCTCTTCTCGCTGATGGTCGTTCTCGCGCCCGCGTGCAGCAGCGGCAGCAGCGGCAGCGGCGGGGCCACCTGCCCCGCCGGCTTCGACGCCGGCGCGTCGCTCGGCGGGACCGAGGCGGTCTCGCAGTCGGGCCAGTGCGGAAATCTCCTCCAGGGCACGAAGCAGAACGGCGAAGCTTGCCAGCAGAGCTCCGAGTGCGCGCCCACCTGCTGCGCATGTCCCTCCGGCGGCCGGAGCGCACAGGTGGTGCTGTGCAGCGCCGGCAAGTGCGTCGTAGGCGCGGAGGTGTGCTGCGCCTGGATCGCGAACGCGTCGTTCCAGGACGGCGGACCCTACGTTTGCATGCAGTGAGCGGTCACTCGCCCATGATCTTCACGATCAGGCGCTTGTCGCGCTGGCCGTCGAACTCGGCATAGAAGACCCGCTGCCACGGCCCGAGGTCCATGCTGCCGGCCGTCACGGGGACGATGACTTCGTGGTGGACGAGCATCGACTTGAGGTGCGCGTCGCCGTTGTCCTCGCCCGTCCGGTGGTGGCGATAGTCCTCGCGGAAGGGCGCGAGCTTCTCCAGCCATTCCCAGATGTCGGCGTGCAAGCCGCTCTCGTCGTCGTTGACGAAAACGCCCGCCGTGATGTGCATGGCGCTCACGAGCATGAATCCCTCGCGGATAGAGGCTCGCGCGAGGATCTCTTCCAGCGTGGGCGTGAGGTGGACGAGTTCTCGGCGCTTCTTCGTGTGCAGGGTCAGGTACTCCGTGTGCGCCTTCATGGGGCGCGAGCATACCCCTCGCGCTCGCCCGGTAGCCTGATACGATGAGAGTTGGGAAACCGTGCTCGTTCGAGCGCTTTCGGTCTTTCTGGTCGGTGCGGCCCTTGCGGGGTGCGGGGTGGACGTGTTCGGGCTCGGCGAGACGCCCGAGGGCGGGGCATCCGACGGACAGGCGGATGCGATCGTCGGGGACGACGCGACGATGGGCCTGGATGCGCAGGACGCGCAGGGCATCGACGCGACGACCGACTCGCCAGGTCCGCGAGACGGCGGCGGCGACGCGCCGCTGACGTGCTCGCCGCCGTGCAAGAACCAGACGTGCGTGAACGGCGTCTGCACGGGCATGTGCGCGCCGGGCCAGAAGACCTGCATGGGCCAGCAGCCGCAGACGTGCAGCCCGAACGGCACGTGGCAGTCCTCCGGCGCGACGTGTCCCTATGCGTGCGTCGCCGGAATGTGCACGGGCGTCTGCACGCCCGGGGCGAAGCAGTGCAACGGCCAGCAGCCGCAGACCTGCGATCCATCGGGCCAGTGGCAGAACATGGGCCAGCCGTGCATGCACGTCTGCACCGCGGGCATGTGCGCTGGATCGTGCACGCCCAACGCTACCCAGTGCTCCAACAACGGGGTCGAGACGTGCAACTCCAGCGGCCAGTGGGGCAGCCCGCAGCCGTGCGCCTACGTCTGCCTCGCCGGAGCATGCAGCGGCGTCTGCGTCCCGGGCAGCACGCAGTGCTCGAGCTCGAGCAACGGCGTGCAGACGTGCGACGCGACCGGGCAGTGGGGCAACGCCGTCGCGTGCATGAACCAGACGTGCGTGAGCGGCGCGTGCAGCGGTGTGTGCGCGCCGGGCCAGACCCGCATGTCGGCTTGCGGCAACTGCGGCACCGAGACCGACACGTGCGACGCGAGCGGCATGTGGGTCGCCGGCTCGTGCATGAACCAGGGAGTCTGCGCTCCTTCCGGCATGCAGGCGTGCAACACGTACGGGACGAGGACGTGCTCGGCGACGTGCACCTGGGGCGCATGCTCGTGCCCGAACCCACCCGTGTGCACGCCCGGCGCGGGCGCATGCAACCTCGCGCAACCCGAGCAGTGCGACTCGTGCGGTCAGTGGCAGAACAACGGGCCGGCTTGTGGGATGGGTCAGGCGTGCGACCCGAACAACGGGACGTGCGTTTGCAACGGCCTGTCCTGCACGCTCGGCTGTTGCTCCGGGAGCATGTGCAACCCGGGCACCGCGGACAACTCGTGCGGCAGCGGCGGCGCCATGTGCGACTCGTGCACCGCCAACGGCGAGACTTGCTCGGGCAGCGTGACTCGGCAATGCGTCTGTGGCGGATGCTTGCAGGGCACCATGTGCGTGCCGGGGACCATGGACACGGCATGCGGCAACAACGGCGCGCAGTGCGTCGACTGCACCGACGCGGGCAAGATGTGCAACGGCAGCCAGAACTGCAACTGACTCGACCCCCTGCCTACGGCCCCGTCTCACCGCACGAATCGAAGGCCGCGAGGCTCACCGCTCGCGCGTGGGCGATTGCCTCGTTCTTCGCGTCGTCCTTGACGCCCTTCACTGCATCGCGGGCCGCCGCGCCTCCGGCGATGACCGAGTCGCGCGCAGCCTGCGTGGCGCGCACCTCGGCGAGGGCAGTGTGGTAGCAAGCCTGCTTTCGCGTATCGCTCCACATGTCGGCGCACGCCGCCTCGGCAGGCTGCGCGAGGGTCTTGGCCTTCGCGAGGGCCTCCTGCCAGGCCAGGTAGCTCGCGATCTTGGCTTCGGGACAGCTCTGCGGCGGCTCGTCGGCCGAGGCGATCGACCCGGTCCCCGCGGGCGACCCGCTTCCCTGCGCAGCCGAGGCGCTGCTGGCCACTCCGAGTAGGTCCTCCAGCCGCGCGAGCCTTCGTTCCACGTTGTGCGGCCCATCGCGTCCTCCGCACCCGCGGACGATCACGCCTCCAAGGATGCCCCCCAACGCTGCGATCGCGGCGACCGCTCCGAGCAGGCGCGGGGACCAGTCGAGTGTCTTCGGTCTGTTGGGTGCGGGCGGGGCGACGCTCGGAGGACCCGGCGGGATCACGGCAAGCGGCTGCGTCTTGGTTTGCCCGGGCGGCGGCTTGCGCTCGTCCCACGCGCGCGTCGCCTCGTGCTCCGAGATCGCTTCCTCGACGGATCGCTCCCACTCGGCGGGCGGCGTGCCGGCGAACGTCTCCGTCAGAAGCGCCCGGACCTCCATGGCGCCCAGCTTGGGCTGCCTGCTCTTGGCGAACGCGTCGAGGCCGTCACGAAGCTCGGCGGCCGTCTGCCAGCGCTTCTCCGGCTCCTTGGCGAGCGCGCGCAGAAGCAGCTCGGCGAGCTCCGGCGGATAGGTCTCGTCGAGCGTCCCCGGATCGGGCACCTCCGCCTCGCGCACGCGACGGACCGTCTGCACGTCCGTCTCGTCGAGAAAGAGCCGTCGATCGAGCGACAGCTCCCAGAGCGTGATGCCGAGCGCGAACACGTCCGAACGGCGGTCCGCAGGCTTGCCGTGCGCCTGCTCCGGTGCGAGGTACGCGAGCTTGCCTTTGACGACGCCGATGGCGGTCGAAGCGATGCGATCGCGCGCCTTGGCGAGACCGAAGTCGATCAGCTTGGGCACACCCTCCGACGTGAGGAAGATGTTGGCCGGGTTGACGTCACGGTGAACCACCTGCAACGGCGCGCCCTTGTCGTCGGTGAGCTCGTGAGCATAGTGCAACGCGTCGGCGACCCGCGCGCCGATCCACGCGACGATCTCGGGGGCGAAGCGCTTCCCGCGCGCGTGCATCGCCTTGAACGTCTCGAGGAGCGTGTGCCCGCGCAGCAGCTCCATGACGAGATAGGGCTGCGGGACCTCTTCGGACGATTCTCCGAATGCGTGGATGACCGGGATGTTCGGATGCGACAGGCGGGACGCGATGCCGGCTTCGTCCACGAGCATCGCGACGAACTCCTTGTTTCGCGCGTGCTCCGGGCGAATCACCTTCACCGCGACGAAGTCCGCCGGCCGCCCGGACCGCTTGCCGAGCCAGACGCTCGCCATACCCCCCTGCGAGATGGGCGCAACGACCTCGTACTCACCAAGCCGCTTTCCCCGCAGTCCCGGATCCGGTCCCTCGGCCATCGTGCCTCAGAGGAAGAAGGAGACGCCCAGCGTCAGGAGGTCCGGATACCCGAGGCGCATC
The DNA here is from genome assembly GCA_036393165.1 of Polyangiaceae bacterium. Taxonomy (GTDB): domain Bacteria; phylum Myxococcota_A; class Polyangia; order Polyangiales; family Polyangiaceae; genus Palsa-1150. The sequence goes on from DASVWO010000241.1 coordinate 5,496, forward strand.
GTGAGCGCGGCCGAGTCGCTGAAGTGGAATCGCCCGCCGGCCCAGAACGCGGGACCGACGCCCGTATCGTTTCCGTAATAGCCGTAGCCGTAGAGGCCGCACGGCGGATACCCCGGTGCGTTGCAGGGGTAGTTCGGCGAAGGGAAGAAGCCGTGCCAGATGTAGAGGCCCGGCTCGCCGAAGACGCTCCACTTCTCCGCCACGTAGAAGTTCCACTGCATCACGATGGGGATCTGGATGAAGTCCGCACTCGCGTAGTAGCCAGGCCCGTAGCAGTAGTTGGGGTACGCCGGGCTGTAGTAGCAGCCGGTTCCGCCGTAGTGGACCCAGTCGAGCCCCAGGCTGATGGCCACGCTGTTGTTGATGGTCTTCACGAAGCCGTCGTGGGTGATCGCGATCGAGACGCGACCACCGAGACCGAATCCGGTGCCGGCCCACTGAGCTGACCAGCCCAGCAGCGCGTGCGGCTCGAGCTCCACCGAGTAGTGCGGGTGGTCTCCCGGGCGCTTGATGGTGTCGTCGGCACGCGCCGTTCGGGCCAGGCCGCAAATCGAAGCGAGCGCGAGTACAGCGGTCAGACGGCGAGTGGTCTTTCTCAAGTCGTCTCCCTCCGTGAAGGAGAGACTACCCCACCTGACACGCTCTTCGTCGATCAGAAGCCGTAGCCGGCCTGGAGGAGGAACCGCGGCTTCAGCCCCGTCGATGCGATGGTGCTCGGCCCCATGGGCAGGTCGCCGAAGTCGTGACTCACCTGCAGGTACTCGATGCCGACGCCGCCGCCGACCACGAGGTGGTTCCAGAGGATCTCCTGGATGCCGACGTCGCCCGCGACGCCGACGTTGGTGAAGAGCTGATTCCCCCCCGGCAACCCGGCGTTGTAGAGGCCTGCGATGAGCGAGGGGCCGATGAAGACGCCGTTCATCCCGCGGGTGCCGGTGTAATAGCGGTACCCGAGCTCGGTCCCCGCCCCGGTGAACGCCTGGGTGCCCATCGTTCCCCCGCTCAACGGGACGTTGGCGGTGGTGTGCACGAAGTGCGGGCTCACCTCGATCGCGTGGTGAGTCGCCGGGACCCACTCTCCGGTGAGGCTCAGTCGGCCGCCCACGAACAGGCCGAGCGGGTTGACCTCGATCGCAAAGGGGCGGTACGGCCCGGGGGGATTCGTCGCCTCGGTCACGTCGCGCACGGTTCTCTCGAGGCCACCCGTCGCCTGCGCCGCCGTTTGCCCCACCTGATTGGCGGCTGGACTGGGCTCGTTGCCGGGCTGCATGCTGGCGCGACCCGTGTTCGGCGTGTTCTGGCGCTCCGGGCCTTGCTGGCTGGTGAGGCCCTGGTGCGTGCTGCCCAAGCCCTCGGACACGCAGCGGTAGCGCATGCCCTGGGCTTGCTGCTCGTTGCGACGCTGCTGCTGCTCGCCCACGATCCGACGGTTCAACTGGTTGGCAGCCGTGTCCGCGCTCTGGTTCGCCTCCCGCACCGCAGAGCCACCGGGCTCCCGGCCCTGCGGCTCTTCGGCACCCTGCACCTGCTGCGCGACTTGCCCCGGCGGACAAGTGGGCGGCTGCGCCTGCATGGTCGCCGCACATCCCCCGAGCACGGCCACCGTCGACAACACCACCAGCGTCGAGCTCGTTGACATGAGCGCCTCCGCAGCGCCCCGGTGCACGACACGATCCAAGCGGGGTCGACCGCGAGGCTCACGCCACGAGATGCGCGAGCGGAGCCGCGATCAGCGCGACGCCCGCGACGAGCCTCGTCACCTCGAGAGGCCATGCCCATCGCCGCCCCTCGAGCAGGCCGCCCCAAGCGACGACGGTCGCGACGAGCACTGCGGCACACGTAGCGAGGAACGCGACCGAAGCGGTCGATTCGCTCCAGAGGTAGGCCATGGTCGCCACGGCTGCGATCGCGAACTGCACGAGCACGTACACCTGCACGCGGACGGGGGCGCGGACGTCGTAGCGCGGGTGCGCTGCAGGGTCGGCCGGCGGCACGACCACGGGCCCCCCGAGATCCGGCGGTCTCCATTCGGGCGGTGCGAGCCAGACCCAGAGCTTGTCCCTCCACGAGCGTGTCGCACGCGACATCTTCGCGAGGTCCCGCCAGACGGCCAGATTCGCGGCAAGCGGTCCCCACGTCTCGAGCGACTTGACCGTGCCGTACACGGGCTCGCGCTGCTCGCGCCGGAACGTGCCAAAGAGCCGATCCCAGACGATGAAGATGCCGCCGTAGTTGCGGTCGACGTACTCGGGATCGATGCCGTGGTGGACGCGATGGTGGCTCGGCGTGTTCATGATCCACTCGAATGGGCCGAGCCGCCTCACCGTCCTGGTGTGGATCCAGAACTGGTAGAGCGTGTCGATCGTGACTCCGCCGAGGTACATGATCGGCGGAAAGCCCAGCACCGCGAGCGGGAGGTAGAAGAACGGAGCCGTGAAGCTCTCGAGCCACGGCTGCCGGAGCGCGACCGACAGGTTGTACTCCTCGCTCTGGTGGTGCACGGCGTGCACGGCCCAGAGGAAGCCCACGCGATGGCTGGCGCGATGCCACGCGTAGTAGCCGAGGTCCACACCGAGGACGAGCGCGCACCAGGCGAGCGGCGAGGCGGCGCTCACGGTGAACAGGCGCGCGTGCGTCCAGAGCCAGGCGTAAGGCACCAGGGCCAACCCCTTGAGGAACGGCTCGAGGACCTGCTGGCCCACGCCGCACGACAGGTTGGTGATGGAGTCGGCGAAGCGGTAGGCGCGTGCGGGTCCGCGCAGGCGAAGGACCAGGAGCTCGACCGCGATGAGCAGGAAGAACACCGGGATGGCGAGGGCGACGGCCTTCTCGTCCACGGGAGCTACTATAGCCTTGCATGGGCGTACTGAAGTCGCTGGCGCGGAAGGTCGGCGCGGGAGCCGCGCGCCTCGCGAAGAGAGGCATCGCGGGGGCGCTCGACTCGGCGAGCGACGCGCTCGAACGCGCGGTCTTCGGCAACAAGGAAGACTCGAAGACGAAAGAGGAGCCGCCGGACCCTTTCGCCGATATCAAAGAAAAACAGCGCAAGGAGAGCGGAAAAGTTCGATAGGCACGCGGAAAAGCGCGTCTCCATTCGGTTTCCGGTCCCGCGGGGCGCACCGGGGAGCTAAGGAAATCTGCGGGGAAGCGGAGGCAAACGCGATGCGGAACGACACGCCCGACCGCCAGCAGATGCACGAGGAGCTCCAGGAGCTCGCGAAGCTCGCCGGCACGCCCGGCCCGGGCGGCGCGCGCGAGCAGGCGCACGAGTTCGAGACGGCCGATAGCTCCGGATACGTGGACCTCTCTGCCTATCGCGGCGACGACGAAAACTGGATCGAGCGCGAGCTCGCGCGGGCCAAGGCGGGCGTGGGCCCCTCAGGTCAGCGAGCGATCGACGGGCTCGCACCCCAGAGCATGGCACCTGTCGCCCTCGAGGCGCTCCTCGCGGCCGACGAGCAGATCGAAGACGAGGCTCCGCCGCGTCGTCGGTGGCCCCTGGCCCTCGGCGCCGTCGCGAGCGTGGCGGCCGTGGCGGCGCTGGCGTTCGTCGTCACACGCAACGCGCCTCACGCGGCGACCAAGGCGGCGCAGGCAGCGGCGCCTCCGCCGGCGGTGACGCAGCCCACCGCCACGTCGGAGCCGACGGCCACGCAAGCGCCCGAGGCGGCCGAGCAAGCTCCGTCGGCCCCGACGGCGACGACGGCGGCCGCACCGCCTTCGCCCGAGCATGCAGCCGCCAAGAAGCCTCACGCCACGCACGCGAGCCGGGGACACGCGTCCGTGCCCGCAGCGGTGGCGTCGAAGCCCGCCGCTGCCCGGCCGGTGGCGATCCCGGCTTCGCAGCCGAAGTCGAGCGGGGACTCGCTCATGGACGCGATCCGCGCGTCGGTGAAGAAGTAGGCAGCTCCGCTCTACTGCGCGTGATCGACCGCCGGCGCGGGCTCGTGCGCCTGCTCGGTCTTCTTCTTGCGCTGCAGCCGGTCCGCGACGACGTAGAACGCGGGCACCACCAGCAAACTGAGCGCGGTGGACAGGATGAGACCCCCGATGACCGCGTCGGCCATGGGCCCGCGTGTCTCCTTGCCCGGGCCCAGCCCGAGCGCCGATGGCACGGCGGCCATCATCGTCGCGACGGCCGTCATCAGGATGGGACGGAGCCGGATGGGCCCCGCCCGCAGCATCGCCGTGCGCGCGTCGAGGTTCTCTTTGTGTCGGATCTCGGTGGCGTAGTCCACGAGGATGATCGAGTTCTTCTTCACGATGCCCATGAGGAGGAGCAGCCCGATCATGCTGAACACGTTGAGCGTCCGTCCGGCGATGAGCAGCGCGAACATCGCCCCGGCGATCGACAGCGGCAGGATGGTGAGCACCGTGACGGGGTGCAGGAACGAGTTGAACTGCGACGCGAGCACCATGTACGCGACCAGGATGCCGACGACGAGGGCGAACAGCAGGCTGGTCATCGCGTCGCCGAACTGCGAGCTCTGACCACCCAGCACCACGCGGTAGCCGGGCGGCAGGCCCGTGGTCAGCGATTGCACGTACGCCAGCGCCTCGTTCTGCGCGTGTCCCGGCGCGATGTTGCCGGTGATCGTGATGGCGCGCTCACGATCGGCGTGGTTGATCTGCTGCAGCTCCGCTTGCTGCGTCGTCGTGACGACGGAGGAGAGAGGAACGAGCGTCCCGTTGGGCGTGCGCATGCGCAGCAGGCCGAGATCTTCGGGGCGAGAGCGCTGGCTCGCCGTGAGGCGCAGGTTCATGTCCATGCGCCGTCCGGCGTTCGAGTACTGGCCGACCACGAGGCCACCGACCATCGCGCTCACCGTGTTCGCAATGTCCGCCACCGAGATTCCCAGGTCGGTGGCGCGGGCGCGATCCGGCGTGACGACGAGCTCCGGGCTGCCGAGCTGGTAGTCGCTGTTCACGTCGGTGATGAGGCCCGAGTTCGCGGCCTCCTCCTGCAGCTTCGTGGCGAGGCCGACCAGCGTGTTCCAGTCGCTCCCGCGCACCGAGAATTCGATCGGGAAGCCCTTCGATCCGCCGAACCCCTGCTGCGAGAGGTCGCGCACCGCGGCGCGGACGCCGGGATACTTGTTGAGCTCTGCCCGGATGACGGTGGAGAACGCCTGCTGCGTCAGCTTGCGCTCCTTCGGGTCCACCATCGTCACCTGGAAGTTGGCGGATCCGCCCGAGACGTTGGAGACGACGTCGACGACCTCGGGGCGGCTCATGAGAAACGCCTCGGCGCGACGGGCGAGGACGTCGGTCGACGCGAGGTTCGCGCCCACCGCGGTCTTCAAGCTCACCATCAGCCGGCTCTGGTCTTGCGACGGGACGAACTCCTGCGGGATCTTCATCGCTGCCCAGCCGGCCGACGCCAGCACGGCGACCGCGAGCGCCAGGATCGCCCAGGGCCACCGCAGCGAGCGCTCGAGCGCCCACGAATAGCCCGCCGACAGCTTGTCGAACCCCTTGTCGGCCATCCGCCCGATGACCCCGCGGGACCCGTGCGACGAGGTGCGCAGCATCTGCGCGCAGCGCGCCGGAGCGAGGGAGATGGCCTCGACGTACGAGATGGCGACGGCGACCGACAGCGTGACGCCGAACTGGAGGAAGAACTTGCCGATGATGCCGCTCATGAACGCGACGGGCATGAAGATGGCGATGACGGCGAGCGTCGCCGCCAGCGCCGCGAACGTGATCTCCTTCGTCCCCTCGCCGGCCGCGCGCACGCGGTCCTTCCCCATCTCGGCATGGCGGAAGATGTTCTCCATGACCATGACGGCGTCGTCGACCACGAGACCGACGGCGAGCGACAGGCCGAGCAGGGTGAAGGTGTTGAGCGTGTAGCCGCAGAAGTAGAGCACCGCGATCGTGCCGAGCAGCGACATGGGGATCGCGAACAGCACGTTCATCGTGGACGAGAGCGACCCCAGGAACAGCCAGCAGACCATCGCCGTCAGGATGACGGCGAGCCCGAGCTCGATCCCGATCTCGTCGACCGAGTCGCTGATGAACTGGGTCGTGTCGAAGACGACTTCGACCTTCATCCCCTGGGGCAGCGTCTTCTGGAGGCTTGCGATGGAGGCCCGCACGGCGTTGGCGACGCCGACCGCGTTCGAGCCCGGCTGCTTGAGGATGCCCATCGCCTGGACGGGCTGGCCGTTGAAGCGAGCGACGTTGTTGATGTCCTGGAATCCGTCCTGGACCAGGGCCACGTCCTTCAACCGGACTGGGTTGATGCCGTTCGGCCGGACGACGATGTTTCGCAGCGTCGAAAGGTCGGCCGCCTCGCCGATGACGCGCACGTCGAAGGCGAGCCCGCCGTTATCGAGCTCCCCGCCGGGCATCGTGACGTGCTGCGTCTTGATGGCGCTGGTGATGTCGTTGACAGTCACCCCGGTCGCGACGAGCTTCTCGGCATCCACCCAGATGCGGATGTTGCGGTCGACGTAACCCATCAGCTGGACCTGGCCGACGCCCGGCACCGTCTCCAGCATGTCCTCGACCTGGTAGCGCGCGACGTCCGCCAGCAGCGCGCGCGAGTACGGTCCGTACACGCCGAGCGTGATGATCGGCTGATCGTCCGGGTTGCTCTTCGAGACCGTGGGCGCCATCGCGCTCGTCGGCAGCGATCGCTGGATCTGCGCGATCTTCGCCTGGGTGTCCTGAAGCGCGAGGTCGATGTTCCGCGACAGGTCGAAGGTGGCGGTGACGCGCGCGGAACCCGTCGAGGCAGACGACGTGAGCGTCAGGACGCCCGTCACCTGCGACATCGCGTCCTCGATCGGATTGACCAGACCCGTCTCGACGTCCTCGGGGGATGCTCCCGGCCACGAGACGCTCACGCTGACCGTGGGGTTGTCTACGTCCGGGAACTGGC
>DASVWO010000242.1:0-6940 GCA_036393165.1 Polyangiaceae bacterium
CGAGCTCCGGCGCGATGGCGGCCGACGTGACCATCCCGGCCGCGGTCCACGCCGACGACGCGCTCTACGTCGTCGCCACTGGCAAGAAGCCCATGACGCCCGTGCTCGCCGGGGACCCGAAGGAGATAACGCCGTGGGCGATGACGGGGGCCATCTGGGTCGACGCCGACGGCGACGGCAAGTCGCTCCATCGGTAAAGCTTGCGATCGCGCGCAGCTGGACTAGGTTGCCCCCTCACTCTCGGGGCGTAGCGCAGTCTGGTTAGCGCACTTGACTGGGGGTCAAGGGGTCGCTGGTTCGAATCCAGTCGCCCCGACTGAGTCGCGAGGAGGTCAGCCGAGCCGGTGGCTCGGCTGGCCCGCTTCGCGTTGCTCGCGTGGGGGCGACGCCTCTTCCTCGGCGGCCTCGTCGTCGGCGAGCGCGGCGAGGGCGACGCGGACGCGCGGCTCGGCGCACTGCCCGGCGGCGACGCGAAGGCGGGCGCGATCGGCGTCGTCGATCTCGATGGCCAGCGCCTCGGCGGCGGCGGTTCGTGTCGACGCATCGCTCGCGGGGCTCTCGACGAGGTCCCAGAGCTGCTCGCGCGAGATCGAGGGCATGCGGTAGCGCGCGTCGCCGCCGGCGCTCGCGACGATGTGGCGCGTCGGCATCGCCTGCACGAGCGTTGCGGGGCCGCGCGTGTCTCCGGTGCGCGAGCGCGCGATGGCGTCCTCGATGCGCGCGAGCACCTCGTCGCGGCGGCTCGCGTCGTCTCCGTGCATCTGCAGACGAAGCGCGGTGCCCCCGCCCCGGGCGACGAGCTCCAGGTCGGCGCCGCGCGCGCGTGCGCCCTCGAGGTCGCGGTACGCGAAGAAGAGCGCGCGCGAGGCGTCGCGCACCCACACCCCGTCGAGCCCGACGGCGATGCGCGACGCGCGCCGCAGCGCGAAGGGCGCGCTCATCGCGGCGGCGATGTACGCGGCCAGAGCCCAGGGAAACGCGACGTTGCTCGGCGCGACGAGCGTCCAGCCGACCATGGCGACCGTCGCAGCGGCCAGCGCCGCGACGGCGGCGCGCGTTCGCGTGGTGATCGCGACGGCGGAGAAGACGATGTCCCTCGGGTCTCGCGGCGCCGATTCGTTCGCCAGCGTCGGGGCGAGAACGGCGCGCATGCCGGCGCGGCCCGCCGCGTAAGCGAGCCCGGTGAGCACGCCGCCCGTCACGAGGGTCGAGATCCACGCCTCGAGCCACCAGCCGAGGGTGCCGTCGTGCAGCTGCCCGAAGAACGCGACGGAGAAAACCGCGACCGGGAGCGCGAAGGCGAGCGCCGGCAGCAGGGCCAGCGCCCTCACGAGCCTGGGGCGCGCGCGGAGCCGGTCCATCGGGTCGGGCCGGCCCGCCCGCAGGCGCGCTGCCGACACCGAGCGGGCGATGACCGCGGCGATCGCCGCGACGCTCGTCACGGCCATGACCGCCGGCAGGACGTTGCTCACCGCGGTCGCGAGCTCGAAGACGATGCGCCACGAGAGACCGCCGAGCCAGCCATGAGGCACATCGAAGGCCCGGCGCGACAGCGCGGCGAAGATCCGCCCCTGCAGATGGTCGCCGGGGACGGTGTAGCCGAAGAGGACCGTCGCGCCCAACGCGACGAGGACCGTGCCGAGCCCGCGCCTCCTCACTCCAGGAGATTAGCAGGCTCTGGCGGGAGGACGCGTCCTACCGACGGAAGGACGCGTGGTACCGACGGAAGGACGCGTGGAACCGACGGAGGGACGCGTGGTACCGACGGAAGGACGCGTGGTACCGACGGAAGGACGCGTGGAACCGACGGAAGGACGCGTGGAACCGACGGAAGGACGCGTGGTACCGACGGAAGGACGCGTGGTACCGACGGAAGGACGCGTGGAACCGACGGAAGGACGCGTGGTACCGACGGAAGGACGCGTGGTACCGACGGAAGGACGCGCGATTCCGACCGAACGACGCGCGATTCCGGCGGAAGGACGCGTCGTACCCACGGAAGGACGAGCGCTACGCGCGCACGGGCATGCGGTCACGCGCGAATCGGCAACGGTTCGACGAGCGTCGAAGCACCCCGGCGCGGCTCGAGGCTAGCGTCGACGCATGAGAACCATCGTCGACATGCCCATCGCCGGTAATCTGCCCTTCTCGACCGCCGTCATCGCAGGTGGGCTCTGCTTCGTCGCGGGGCAATTCGGAATCGACAAGGAGAATCGCCCCATCGGAGACGTCGAGCGCCAGACGCAGCTCGCGCTCGACCGGCTGTCGCAAGTGCTCACGGAAGCGGGGACGAGCCTGGACCAGCTCGTTCGCGTCACCGTGTACCTGAAGTCGCTCGCCGACTTCGACGCGATGAACCGCGCCTACCGCGCCCGCTTCCCGAAGGCCCCGCCCGCGCGCCTCACGCTCGGCGTGTCCGAGCTGCTCTTCGGCGCCGCCGTGGAGCTCGAGGCGATCGCCGCGATGCCGTAGCATCGCCCTGCACGATGCAAGCGCCGGAGGGGTCGCCGCTCGCACGGCAGTGCCGCACGCTCGGCACGCTGAGCCTCACGCTGGCGATCCTCGAGATCGTCTACTGCGGGCAGAAGCTGGTCCTCCAGCTGCTGAACACCCGGATCATCGCGGCGGAGAAGGCGCTCCTGCCGTCCACGCCCGGAATGTCGCCGACCATCTACAGCGACGCCGCCGTGCTCGCGCGCCGCATCGCGCCCTGGGAGGCCGCGCGGATGGCGCCGTTCATCGTCGCCTCGGTCGTCCTGCTCTTCATCGCGGCGCGCCTTCGCCGGGGCGATCTCGCCGCTCTCGCCGTGGCGCGGCAGTGGGCCTTCGCTGCGCTCGGGGTGGTCGGCCTCTCGCTGCTCATCCAGATCGTCGCGGTCGTGCCCCCCACGCTCGACTACCAGGAGCATATGCTGCACGCGCTCCCGAGTGCGACGCGCAAGGGCGCGCCCATCGACATAGGTCCCGTGATGTCCTCGATGACGATCGTCGGCACGGTGATGGGCCTCGCGATGGGCACCGTCATCATGTCCGTCTGGCCCGTCGTCCTCTACTTGTGGGCCGGCCGCCTGCGGCGCGAGCCGATCCCGTCGCCTCAAGGCATGACCGGCGAGCCGTAGCCGATGGGGGGCGGCTTCGCCTCGCGGAAGCCGTCCTCGCCCTCGGTGATCCACGCGTAGCTCGGGTCGTCCACGTCGGAGTCGAGCTCGAACCGGAGGCGGCGCGGCATCTGGTTGTCGTCGAGCTGCACCACCGTCGCCGTCATCCCGGGCACCGACACCGTGTCCCCCAGGCGGAGCTGGTCCACGTTGCGGAACAGGTCGTCCGGCCCCACGTGGAAGAGCGGCCGGTCGCTCGCGATGAGGTCCAGCGTGCGCGGGCCGGTGCGCAGCAGGAGCTCGCGCCCGGCGCCGGCGCTCATCACGCGCCAGTGGTCCGGCGCGGCGTCGCCGAGGATGAAGGGGCCCCAGAGAAGCACGTCGCCCGTGTCGGCGCGCACGACGAACACGGTCTTCTTGTCGCGCGGGACGTGCTCGGGCACCCAGTCCAGGTGCTTCACCACCAGGTCGGCGCCGTTGATCAAGACGCGCGTCGTCGTCAGCGTGTCCACGGGCCCCCGCACGAAGTGAGCGAACGCGAGGTACAGCGCCACGAGCGCCGTGAGCTCCGCCGTCCCGCGCCGCGGCTCCGGCGCGCGCGGGAACCAGGCGCGGTCGATGACCAGGCCCACGCAGGCCGAGACGCCCACCATCGTCACGTCGAGCAGGCGGTTCGACGCCTCGACCGACAGCACCGGCGCGAGCGCGATCACCGATCCCGCGAGCATCCACGTCGCCCGTCGCCGCTCGTCCTCCTCGAGCCCGCGGATGGTGCGCACCACCGGCACGCTCACCAGCGCCACCGTCCCCACGCCGAGCAGCGCGAGCGCGTACCAGCGCGACGCGACCCACGTGTCGTCCGTCCCCATCCACGCCGCCCCGAGCAGGATCGCGAGCCGCCGCGGCGCACCCTGCGCGTACGTCCCCAGGTCGTGCAGCGGATTGCGGTAGAAGCCCGACCCGTGCGCGTCGTACCCGAGCGCCACGTGCGCCGCGACGTACGCCGCCGCCGGCACCACGAACACCGAGAGCCCCAGCGCGCGCCGCCAGATCGACTCGCGTCGCTGGACCAGCTCCATCGCCGCGACGTAGCCGGCGAAGCAGATGGAGTACTCCCCCGCGAGCACCGCCACCGAGAAGAGCCCGAGCGCCGCCAGCGCGTGCTCCGTGCGCCGCCCCTCGCGCCACTTCACGTACGCGAGCAGCCCCCACGTGCCGAGCGCCGCCGACTCGAGTACCTCGCGGTTCGCGAGCCACACGAGCGGCTGCGCGTGGCTCGGGGCGAGCGCGAACGCCAGCGTCCCGAGCAGCGCCGGCCGCGCGCGGAAGCACCTGCGCAGCAGCGCGTGCACCGCGATGACCGCGAGCGCCCACCACACGAGCGAGTGCACGTGGTGCCACACGGGCTGCCGGCCGAAGCCACGATGGTCGAGCCAGCGCAGCGCGCTCGCGAGCGGCCGCAGGAAGCGCACGGTGAGGTGCGGGTGCGTCCAGAAGGGGATCGCGCCGCTGTCGAAGAGCGACGCGCGGTTGGCGTCGTCGATGTAGTCGTAAAGGTCGAGCGGACTGCGCACGGGGCCGAAGCGGCCCTCGGTCATCGCCGCCTGGGCGTAGTCGTCGAGCATGAACGGCGCCCAGAGCGACTGCAGGTGCACCGCCAGCGCGAGCCCGGCGAGCACCCAGAGGAGCACCTTGCGCCGGTCCACGCCTGGCCCTCACCGTACCAAATGCGCGTCCTTGCAGTCGAATCGGCTCACTATCCCGACCCGGACAGGGCCGCCAGAAGGGTCCGGAGCGCCCGAAGGGCGGAAAACCCTTGTTTCAAGCGGGTTCCTGCGGGGAGCAGAAAGTTCCAGTGAGGGCGACTATCCGCATCGGTCTAGCGTCTCAATCACGTTTCTGGGACAAATCCTTCAGGACGAGGTGGGGTTCCCGGTGCAAAACGTCATTCGCCGGTGGCCGTGGCGGCCATCTCTAGGGTAGGAAGGCGCTCAATGAAGCTCGCGACGTTCAGTGCTCTCGCAGTCTCCTTCGCGTTGGCCGCGGCGGCGTGCGGATCGGGCGACTCGAACCCGCCCGACTTCGGCGTGGGCGATGGCGGCGGCGGCGACGTGTCGGCCAGCAGCAGCAGCGGCAGCTCCGGCGGTAGCTCCGGAAGCAGCAGCGGCGTGAGCAGCAGCAGCAGCGGCTCGAGCGGCGGCTCGTCGGGCGGCAGCTCCGGCGGCAGCTCGGGCAGCAGCAGCGGCGTGAGCAGCAGCTCGAGCGGCTCCGGCAGCAGCAGCGGCGGGAGCAGCAGCGGCTCTTGCGGCAACTGCACCTCGGACTCGCAGTGCCAGTCGGCCTGCCCGCCGGTCCAGGGCGGCGGCACCAACTGCTGCGATACCGGCTCGGGCGTCTGCTACGCGACGACGCAGAACACGTGCCCCGTCCCCGTGGACGCGGGCGGTGGCGGTTGAGGATCCGCCGCAGGCGGGCCGACCGGCCCGAAGGGCCACCAGACTCGTTCTTCAGGGTTCGCCGACGATTGCGTCCAGCCGGGCGTCATAGCCTGAGCTGGACGCGTCGCGTCCGGTGCACCGTGCGACGAGCACGTGGCGGCCGGCGGGGAGGTCCCGTGTGACCTTCGCCCCCGTGGCGGCCTCCACGTCGTGGGCGTATCCGTTCCACGCGGGCAGCGGCGCGCCGTCGAGGTCGAGCGCGTAGTCGCCCTCGTCGGGGCCGCGGAAGCCGTCCACGCGCAGCGCGTAGGTGCCTGCGACGGCCGTCTCGAAGGGGATGGCGACCGACGCGCCCGGCGAGGCGTGCGACAGGAGCAGGACGAACCCCCCGCTCGAGCCGGACTGGGGCTCCTGGCGCACGGCGAGCCCTTCGGGGCGGACGAAGGTGGGCCACGAGCGATCGAGCTCCGCGAGCACCCCCGGCGGAGGCGCGGCGAGGTAGGTCCGGCCGAGCTGGTCGTGCGCGAAGGAGATCCACACGGGGAGCGCCGGGTGGGCGCGGCGCAGCTCGATCAGGCCGGAGCCGTCGTCGAGTGCCGGCAGGCGCGCGTCGTCGTCCACCACCGGATCGAACGCCGAGAGGAACGCGGCGAGGTCCTTCGTGCGCACGATGCCCTCGTCGACGTGGGCCGCGGCCATCGAGGCGCGCAGGTCGGAGCGGAGGGACTGGAAGGACGCCGCCGCCGCCGAGCGCTCCGACCACGGGCCTCGCACGCACCACACCGACGCCGCGAGCATCGCCGCGACCGCCGCTCCGCGCGCGCGCGGCGCCCGGGGCACCGCCGCCGCCGCGCGCGCCACGAGGAGCCACACGAAGGGCCCGAGCGGGAAGAGGTGCCGCGCACCGAAGAACATCGCGTTGCCGTAGTAGAAGAGCGCGTACGCCAGCGTCAGCGCGAGGACGAACGCGAGGGCGACCGCGTCGACCGCCGAGGCGCCCACCGCGACGGGCACGAACGCCGCGAGCACCAGCGGCGGCCAGCCGAGCAGGTCCTCGCCGAGCGCCCCGGCGCGCTCGCGTGTGACGGCGAGCGCGTCGTGCAGGCCGTACCCGTCGCCGCCGAGGCGCGAGACCGGCCCCGGGTGCTCCACGCTGCAGCCGATGTCGGCGCCGAAGCCGAGCCGGTGGCACGTGGGCGGCCAGTCGGACCGCGCGAAGTACGCCGTCTGCGTCGGCGAGAGCCACGAGCCCGTCGCGGCGTGCTGCTCGACGAGAGCGAGGAGGAGCAGCGGCGCGGCGCCGGCCGCGATCCACCCGAGGGAGCGCCACGTCGCGCGCCGCCACGCGAGCACGCCGGCCACCGCGGCGGCGAGCACGACGCCGTCCAGGTAGCGCGACGCGAG
>DASVWO010000243.1:0-39038 GCA_036393165.1 Polyangiaceae bacterium
CGTGTGCCGCGCCGCGATGAAGCCCATCGCCACGCTGAAGAAGGCGCTCGAGAGCGTCGACGTCCGCACGAAGGAGCCCTACGCCGCCGCGCACGAGCGGAGCGACATCTGCGCCGTCGCTGCCGCGAGCGTCGTGGGCGAGGCGATGGTGTGCATCACGCTGGCCGACGCGCTGCTCGAGAAATTCGGCGGGGACTCGATGCGCGAGCTCCTGCGAAACGTCGACGGCTACCGCGCCCAGCTCGGGGAGTACTAGAGGATGCCGCGCCCCATCGTTCTCAGCGGCTTCATGGCGACGGGCAAGAGCACCATCGGCCCGCGTCTCGCCACGCGGCTCGGCGTGCCCTTCGTCGACACGGACTCCGAGATCGAGCGCACCACGGGCAAGCCGATACGTGAGCTGTGGCACGCGGAGGGCGAAGCCGCCTTCCGGACGCGCGAGGGCAAGCTCGTCGAGTCGCTCCTCTCCGACGGCGCGCCGAGGGTCCTCGCTTTCGGAGGCGGCACGGTCACCGTGAAGCGCACGCGCCGGCTCGCCGTCGACCACGCGCTCGTCGTCACGCTCACGGCGTCACCGGAGACGATCGCCGAGCGTGCCCGAACCCTCGACGTCGCGAGTCGTCCGAACCTCGCCGTCGGCGGCGACCCCGTTGCGCGAGCGCGCGATCTTCTCGCGGAGCGGGCCGAGGCCTACGCCGAATGCCACCTGTCGCTCTCGAGCGAGACGCTGGACGCGGACGCCGCCGTAGACGCGATCGTAGCGCTCGCCGAGCGCGACCCGCTGCTCGTGCCGCTCGGGTCCCGCAGCTACACGATCGACGTGTGCGACGACGATCCGTCGCGCCTCACCGACGCGGTCGCCCGCTGCGCCCCCTCCTCCGTGGTGCTCGTGAGCGACTCCAACGTGCAACGCACGCGCGGCGAGGCGATCGAGCACGCCCTTCGTCCCCTCGCGATGGCGGGGACGCGCGTCGTCCTCGCGCCGGGGGAACGCCAGAAGACGCTCGCGAGCGTCTCCACGGTCTGGGACGCGGCGCTCGGCGCAGGGGTCGACCGCGAGACCGTGCTCGTCGCCGCGGGCGGCGGCGTCGTGGGCGACGTCGCCGGGTTCGCCGCGGCGTGTCTGCTGCGCGGCGTGCGCTTCATCCAGGTGCCGACGACCCTCCTCGCGATGGTCGATTCGTCCGTCGGCGGCAAGACGGGCTTCGACCACCCCGCGGGCAAGAACCTCGTCGGCGCATTCCACCAGCCCGCCGCGGTGGTCGCCGACCTCGCGCACCTCGACACGCTGCCGCACCGCGAGCTCGTCTCGGGGCTCGCCGAGGTGGCCAAGATCGCCCTCGCAACGGACGTGACGCTGCTCGAGCGCCTCGAGCACGACGCCGGAGCCCTCGCCCGCGGCGACCATGCGGCCCTGCTCCCCGTGGTGCGCGCGGCGATCGACGCGAAGATACGCGTCGTTCGCGACGACGAGCGCGAGGCGGGACTCCGCGCGCTCCTGAACCTTGGCCACACCGTCGGCCACGCCCTCGAGGCGCACGGCGGCTACACGCGCTGGCTGCACGGCGAGGCCGTGGCTCTGGGCACCCTCGCCGAGATGCGCGCGACCGTCGCCCTCGGCTGGACCCCTGCCCCGCTGCTCGACCGCGCCCGGATGCTCTTCGACGCCCTTGGCCTGCCGACGCGCGTCGCTCCCCACGAGCTCACCGCCTCCTGGCCTCACGTCGGCGCCGACAAGAAGCGCGCGTCGGGCGCCCTCAAGCTCCCGGTCGTCGGCGCCCCGGGCGAGGCCCGCCTGGAACGCGTGACGCTGGAAGCCCTGCGCAAGGCCGTCTGCCACTGAGTGGAGCGGAGTCGCCCCGCGACACTTCCTGACAGGCACCTCGATCGCCGTCACTTTTTGGCGCTCTCGAAACGAGGGAAGTACGCTTCCATCATCGGAGGGTTCTGCATGAACCGCGTCTTGGGGCACTGCTTGGCGGGGCTCTCGGTGCTCACGGGAGCCATCTCGCTCACTTCGGCCTGCGCGCACGACGACAGCAGCTTCTTCGTCCAGGCCGTGGTCTTCCCGCAGCCGCAGGGCGCTGGAACCGAGTGCACGTACGCCGCCAACCCGAGCCAGATCTTCCTCTCCCGCGGGACGCTGGATGTGGGTGTGCGCAATCCACTCGAGTACGACGCCGTCTTCCTGCTGGCCAACCAGCTCGTGACGCAGAGCAACCCGAATCAGGTCCAGACCGAGACGTCGAACATCAACGTCCAGGGGGCCATCGTCCGCGTGACCGATGCCGCCGGAAACCAGCTCGACAGCTACACGTCGCTGACATCCGGCACGGTCTACGCCGCGGTCGGCGGCACCCCCGGTTATGCGGTCGTCAGCGCCACCGCGATCAGCAACAAGGCCCTGACCGCCGCAGGTGCCGTCTCGGGCGGGAACAGCAAGACGCTCGTCTCGTACCTCAAGTTCTTCGGGCACACGCTGGGCGGTGACTACATCGAGTCGAACGAGTTCGAGTTCCCGGTCGACATCTGCCAGGGCTGCCTGGTCAACTTCGCGGCGTCCGACATCAGCGCTTGCTACTCGAACCTCAACTGCGAGTGCGCGGTCAACCCGCTCACGCCCGGTTGCGGGACCGGCACCGGGGGAGCGGCGGCGACGACGCTGCCCTGCGTCTTCGGGCAGGACACGGTGATGGACTGCTCGCAGTGCCTGGGGGCCGCGGCGTGCCGACCGAACCCAGGAACGCTGATGTCGAGCGTGGTCTGCGGCGACGGCGGCACCGGCGGCTGATTCTTGGTCCGCGTCGGGCCGCTCACGCTGGTCGCAGCGGCGCTGTCCGTCGTCTCTCTGCCAGCGCACGCCGATCCCCAGACGAGCGTCGGGCTCACGATCGGCGGCGTCGTGCGCGACGTGGCGGACGGCGGAGTGAGCGGCGCGTTCCACCTCGGCGCACGTGGTGACCTGCTTCTCCTGCGTTCGCGCAACAGCGACATGGCGTTCGGCCCCTACCTCGACGTGGCGACGGCCTCGTTTCACGATGCGGACCTCGGGGGCGGCCTCGGTTGGCTCATCCCCGTGACGGAGGACTTCCCGCTCCTTCTCTCGGCCGGCGGCTTCGCGCGCGACGGCGACGGTGGACAAGGGTGGAGGCCCGGGGTCGAGGGCACGCTGCTCGTCGGGCCGCGGAGCTACAACTTCCACTCGTGGTACGGCCTCGGCGGAGGTCTCTTCGTCCAGACGCGCTGGGTTCCGCAGTCTCCGTCGACGGTCGATGTCGTCATCGGCGTGCAGGTCGACGTCGAGATCCTCGCGCTGCCGTTCGTCTTCGCCTGGCAGTCGCTCACGCACGCATCGTGAAAGGGGCGCGCCCCGTGGGCGACGCCGAGGCGCGAGCCGTGGAGCGGCCGGCGGCGCGTGCCGAGGCTCGGCGCGAGGCTCCCGAGCTTCGGAAAGGCGTCCCCGAGCTTCGGCACCATCTCCCAGAAGCTCGGCAACCTCTTCCCGAGACTCGGGGGCGTCTCCCGGAGGCTCGGGAACATCTCCCCGAGTCTCGGGGTCGTCTCCCCGAGGCTCAGAAACATCTCCCCGAGACTCAGCAACGCGTCCCCGAGGCTCGGGGAGCTCGTTCCGAGCTTCGGAATCGTCTTTCCGAGGCTCGGCAACACCTCCCGAGCCTCGGGGAGCAGTTCCCGAACCTCCGAAACGCATCCTCGAGCTTCTGCAGACTCCTGCCGAGCCTCGGCAGCGCGAAGGCGAGGCGCGCCCATGCACGCGCTGCGCACGCGGACGACTGTCGGAGGTCCGTCGGGCAGCGGCCGTGCTTCGACTACGCGTCGCCCGACTTCGGCCACGTTCTTCGGAGCCTCGGCGGCGGCTCTCCGCAGCTCGCGCGTTGCATCTGGAGCCACGCGATCCGCGCGGCGTCTTTCGTCGGCTGCACCGCTCCCTCCGGCTTCCGCACGCGAAGCTTCTGCCGGCACGCGCCAACGGAAGAAGCGGACGCGCGAAGCCCAGCAGCTGAGGTACTCTCGATCCGTCGCGCATGGACAGACGAACGGTGGAGCTCCGCATCGGCGGACAGGCCTATCGGGTGGTGACTTCGTCACCTCAGGACGAGCTGCAACGGCTCGCCGACCTCGTGGAGAGCAAGCTCGCCGAAGTCGGACCCAAGGGCAGGGCCCAGCCGCAGGCGCTGCTGCTCGCGGCGCTCGCCCTCGCGCACGAGGTCGAGTCGGAGCGCGGTCGGCGCGAGACCCTCGAGCGTCGGACGCGCGACCTGCTTCGACGGGTGCTCGTCCGCATCGATGACGCGCTGGAGCCCTACGAGGCGGACTCGCCGGTGAGGGACGAAAACGCGGCAACTTCCGAGTAACCTCCGCGCCCGCCTCCCCGCGGGGCACGAACCGATGTTTCACGTGAAACGACCCGAACCGGGCGCGCTGGCCTTCCTCGACGACGCCCTGGCGGAAGCGCGCCGGGCGAACCTGCTTCGCGACCGCAGCGCCGCTCCGGCGGACCCGGGATCGTTTGCCTCCAACGACTACCTGGGGCTGTCGACCCGGCGACCGCCGCCGGAGGACGCCGGGGCCGGCGCCTCGCGCCTGCTCGGTGGTGACCGCCCCGTGCACGCCGAGCTGGAGGCGGAGGCGGCATCGCTCGTGGGTCTGCCGGCCGCCCTCGCGTTCTCCAGCGGGTACGCGGCGAACGTCGGGCTCCTCTCGGCCCTCGCCGGGGCAGGGGACCTGATCGTCAGCGACGCCCTGAACCACGCCTCGGTCATCGACGGCGCCCGGCTGTCTCGCGCCCAGGTGGCCGTCGTCCCTCACGGCGATGTCGACGCCGTCGCGGCGGCCCTCCGGCAGCGGCGTCCCGGGAGCCGCGCCTTCGTGGTGACCGAGAGCTACTTCAGCATGGACGCCGACTCGCCCGACCTCGCGGCGCTCCGTGCGGCCTGCGACGCCGAGGGCGCGGCCCTCGTGGTCGACGAGGCCCACGCGCTCGGGGTGCTCGGCCCCGAGGGAAGGGGGCTGTGCGCGGCCGCCGGCATCGCACCCGACGTGCTGGTCGGCACCTTCGGCAAGGCGTTCGGCGCGGCGGGGGCGTTCGTCGCCGGCTCCGAGACCCTGGTCGCCTGGCTCTGGAACCGCGCGCGTTCATTCGTCTTCTCGACGGGCATGAGCCCCCTCGTCGCCGCGGCCGCGCGCGACGCGATCCGGTGCTCCCTGGCGGAGCCGCGCCTGCGCGACCGGGTGGCGGCTGCCGCCCTGCAGCTCCGCCACGGGCTGGCTTTCGCGGGGCTCGATGTCCGCGGTTACGGGCACATCGTGCCGTGGGTCGTCGGGGAGGCCCGAGCCGCCCTCTGGTGGGCCGAGGAGCTCCAGTCCCGCGGGGTCATGGTCCGGGCGGTCCGGCCACCGACCGTCCCGGCCGGTACGGCGCGACTCAGGCTGACGGTCACTGCCGCGCACGAGAGCGCCGACATCGAGCGCCTGGTGGGGGCCGTCCTTGACGCCAAGTCCGGAGCGCCGTGACCGCCGTCGCGTCACCCGCCCGCCGCCTGGTGCTCGTCACAGGCACGGGCACCGGCATCGGCAAGACGCACCTGGCCGAGGCGCTCCTTCTGGCCCTCCCTCGTGACGCGAGGGTGGTCGGACTCAAGCCGGTCGAGAGCGGGGTGGAGGAGGGCGCGCTCTCGGACGCCGACCGACTGGCCCGGGCCTCGACGTTTCACGTGCAACACTTCCGCATCGCCCTGCGCACCCCGGTGGCTCCCACGCTCGCCGCTCGGCGCGAGGGCGTGGCGATCGACGCCGGGCGCTTGCAGAACGAGGTCGCCCGCGTCCGTGATCTCGCCGACGTCACCGTCGTCGAGCTGCCGGGAGGCCTCTTCAGCCCGTTCGTCGACCGCACGCTGAACCTCGATTTCGGCGCCGCCCTCCGGCCTGACGCGACCCTGCTCGTCGCGCCCGACCGGCTCGGGGTCATTCACGACGTGATGGCGACCTGGCTGGCGACGCGCGCCCGCGGATTCGACCTGCACGCCCTGGCGCTCGTGGCGCCGGAGCAGCCAGACGCGTCGAGCGGCACGAATGCCGAGGAGATCGCCCCCCTCGTTCCGGACCTTCCCCTGGTGACGGTCCCTCGCGGCAGTCCCGATGCCCTCGCGCTCGGCGCCGAGCTCCGGCGCCTCGTCACGGCGCTGGTCCGTCTCCCTGCAGCCGGCGACCCCGCTCGAGCGACAGCACCCGGACGTCCAGCCCCTCGGTGAGGCGGTCCTCATGTGTCACGATGACGACGATGGCCCCCCGGGCCGCCTCCTCCTTCACCACGTGGCGCAACCGGTCGGTCGAGGCCACATCGAGCCCCGTCGCCGGCTCGTCGAGGAGCAGCAGCGCCGGCTGGTGCACGAGCCCTCGCGCCAGGGCGATGCGCTGCCGCTGCCCGCGCGAGTAGGTGCGGAGCGGGCGGTCGGCGAACGCCGCCAGGTCGAAGCGCTCGGCGGCTCGGGCGAACGCGCTCTTCTGGTCGAGACCGTGGAGCCGGGCGGCCAGCTCGATGTTCCTGCGCCCCGTCAGGTCCGGGTAGCAGAGCGACTCGTGCCCCACCCACCCGAGGGCCCTCCGCACCTCGGCCCGGGTCCCGCCCAGGGCGCCATGGTCGACCTCGCCGGTCGTCGGCCTGACCAGCGTCCCCACGATGCCGAGCAGCGTCGACTTGCCCGAGCCGTTCGGCCCGCGCACCACCGTGATGCGTCCGCTGTCGAAGCGTGCCGACACGCCCATCAGCGCCCGCACCGCGCCGTACCTCTTCGTCACGTTCCGTAACTCGACGACGGCACCCTGCATGCCTGTGCATGCTACTCTGGGCAACATGACGGCAGCTGCCGCCCGCGTGTCCGAGGAGCTTCCCGCCCTCCAGACGCTGAGGCAGGCCGTCGAAAGTGCCCTGGAGGGCAAGCAGGAAGCCGTCGAGCTCGCGCTCGTGTCCCTGCTCGCGCGCGGCCACCTGCTCATCGAGGACGTCCCGGGCGTCGGCAAGACCACGCTGGCGCGCGCGCTCGCCAAGGCGATCGGCGGCGAGCTGCGACGCGTGCAGTTCACGAGCGACCTGCTGCCGAGCGACGTGCTGGGCGTCAGCGTCTACGACCAGCGCCAGGGCGAGTTCGTCCTGCGGCAGGGCCCGATCTTCGCGAACGTGCTGCTCGCCGACGAGATCAACCGCGCCAGCCCGCGCACGCAGTCGGCGCTGCTCGAGGCGATGAACGAAGGCCAGGTCTCGCTCGACGGCCAGACCATCCCGCTGCCCGAGCCCTTCTTCGTCATCGCGACGCAGAACCCGCAGGACTTCGCCGGCACCTTCCCGCTGCCCGAGTCGCAGCTCGATCGGTTCCTCCTGCGCGTGCGCATCGGCTACCCGCCGCCGCAGGTCGAGATGCGTCTCGTCCTCGACGGACACACGGACACCGCGCGCGATGTCCCGTGCGTCCTCGACCCCGCGCGCCTCGTCGGGCTCCAGCGCGAGGTCGAACGTGTCACGATCGATGGCGCGCTCGCGAACTACCTTCACGCGCTCATCGTCGCCACGCGCTCGTCGCCGCTCCTGTCGCTCGGTGCGTCCACGCGCGCCGCCATGGCCCTAGGCCATGCCGCCCGCGCCCGCGCTCTTCTCCGCGGGCGCCACTACTGCATCGCGGACGACATTCACGACCTGACCGTCCCGGTCCTCTCCCACCGCGTGCGCCTCGCCACGCACGCCGACGGGTTCGTCCCCACGCGCGACGAGGCGGAGTCGGCCCTGCGCGAGATCGTCGCCCGAATCCCGGTTCCGCTCTGAGCCGGCGGAGCCCGCGATGCTCCCGGAGCACCGACTGCAGTCTCCTTCCGGCACGCGACGGACGGGCCTGGCGCGCTTCTGGACCGCGTGGCGCGAGCGCATTCGACCCCCGCGCCGCCTGAAGTTCACGCGCGAGGGGAAGTTCTTCGTCGGCATCACCCTGGGCGTGGGGTTCGCGGCGATCAACACGGCGAACAACCTGCTCTACCTGCTGCTGGGGATGCTCCTCGCGCTCATCGTCGTGAGCGGCATCATGAGCGAGCTGTCGCTCCGCGACCTGACCGTCGTGAGGCGCCTCCCGCTCCGCGCGCAGGTCGGACGCGCGCACCTCGTCGAGATCGAGGTGTTCAACCACAAGGGCCGCGTTCCTTCGTACGCCATCGAGGTGGAGGACCTGCGCGCAGGGCAGCCCGCCGACAAGCGGTGCTTCTTTCTCAAGATCAGTCCGCGCTCGGCGCAGGTCGCGGCTTACCGGCGCACGCCGACGCGCCGCGGGCGCGACCTGCACGTGGGCTTCCGCATCGCCACGCGCTTTCCCTTCGGGCTCTTCGAGAAATCGCGCGAGGTGCCGGCCGAGGGGGACCTCATCATCTATCCGGCGGTCGACCCGGTGCACCTCCCGCCGGCCCTCGCCGGGCGCTCGCCGGGCGCCGACACGGTGGTCGGGCGCGGTCACGGCGAGGAGTTCCTCGGGCTCAAGTTCATGCGCGACGGGGAGGACCCGCGCGACATCCACTGGCGCAAGACGGCGGCGCTCGGGCAGAGGGTGATGCGAGAGCGGGCGAGAGAGACGCGGCCCGACGTCACGCTGACCCTCGACGTCGTGAAACCCTCCGGCGCAGGCGACGAGTGGAATGCCGCCCTCGAGCGCCGCATCCGGGACATCGCGTCGCGTGCCGTCGCGCACCTCAAGCGCGGCGACCGCGTCGCCCTGGCGACCACCAGCGGGGCGCTCATCCGCGCGGATCGCACGGTCGGCGCCGACCCGCTTCTTCGCTACCTGGCGCTCGTCGAGCCGGTCGAGGAATCGAGCATGCACGGACGGGAGGCCGCCGAATGAGGTTCGGCCTCGTCCACCGGTTCATGACCGACGCGCTCGCCGCCCTCGGCGTGCTGGCCGTCGTGAGCACGGCGTCGCTCAGCCCGTGGACGAACGTGTTGCTCGTCGTGGGGCTCGCGCTCGCGATGGCCCTCCCGGAGAGCTGGCAGGGCAAGCCGGCGCTGCGGCACTTCGCGACGATCGCGCCGCTGACGTTGCTCATCCTGCAGGCCGCGCGGCTCCTCGCGGGGCGCTCGCCCCTGGACGTCGCCGTGGAGTTCGCGGCGCTCCTGCAGATCGTGCGGCTCGCCACGCGCCGCGGCGCCGCGCACGACCAGCAGATCATCGTCCTCGCGCTGCTGCACTTCGTGGCGGGCACCGTGCTCGGCGGCGGGCTTACGTACGGGCTCTGCTTCCTCGGCTTCCTCGTCGTCGCTCCCGGGGCGCTGGTGCTCAGCCACCTGCGCCGCGAGGTCGAGGGCAACTACCGCCAGGGTGCGCGCGATCGCACGGGTCTGCCGGTCGACGTCCCGCGCATCCTGCGCAGCCGGCGCGTCGTCGGCCGCGGGTTCCTCGCGGCGACCTGCCTGCTCTCGGTGCCGATCCTCGTCTTCACGACGGCGCTCTTCATCCTCTTCCCGCGCGTCGGCCTTTCGCTGCTGCTCCTGAACCACCCGCACGCCGGGCGCATGATCGGCTTCTCCGATCACGTGGACCTCGGCGACGTCGGCGTGCTGCGCGACGACCCGACGATCGCCCTGCGCTTCGAGCTGAGCAACCTTCCCGATCCGCCTCCGATGCGGCTGCCGCTGAAGCTCCGCGGAACGGCGTTCGACACGTACGACGGTCGCGCCTGGGCGCGCACGCCGCGCGACGTGCACCAGATCGAGCACGGGCCGGAGACAGGCGACCTCGTCACCCTCTTCCGCAGCCCGGACCCCGCGCGCGACCGTGCCGTGCGCATCGACCTGGAGCCCATCGATCCGCCCGTCGTGTTCCTGCCGCCGCGCGCGGTGGCGCTCCGGATCAAGGCGCAGAACCAGATCCTGCTCGGCGAACCGCTCGCGATCCAGCGCGGCGCCGACGACGAGCTCCGCTACTCCGGCTCCGACGCGCGCGGCCTCCGGTACGACGTGTACGTCGCGAGCGAGAACGAACCGCTCGCGGAGGCGCTCGACCAGCGGGAACGCTCCCGCTACCTGGCGCTCCCTGCCGATCTGCCCGATCGCGTCGGCGCTCTCGCCCACCAGTGGACCGATCCGCTCCCGACGCCGGAGGCGAAGGCGCGCGCCATCGAGGACCACCTTCGCCACGAGTTCGCCTACGACCTGCGGTCGCCTTCGCAGGGCAAGCCGCAGCCGGTCGATCACTTCCTCTTCGAATCCAAGCGCGGCCACTGCGAGTTCTTCTCCACCGCCATGGCCCTGATGCTGCGGTCGGTGGGCATCCCCTCGCGCAACGTGACCGGCTTCGTCGGCGGCACCTGGAACCGCTTCGGTCACTACTACGCCGTGCGCGAGGGGGACGCGCACTCGTGGGTGGAGGCCTACATCGATCCCGGCATCGCGGGGGCGGCCCTGCGCGATCGCGCGCACGTGGCCACCTGGCAGACCTTCGACCCGACCCCGGCGTCCGGCGCGCTGCCGATGGAGCCGCCCGGCGGCGTCTACTACTACCTGCGCGATCTCGTCGAGGCGATGTCGCAGCGCTGGAACACGTATGTGGTCGGCTACGACCTGCGGAAGCAGGTGCGCCTCTTCGACGAGCTCAGTCGTCGCTACGAGCGGCTGCGCCGGAGCACCGGCGTCGACAAGGGGCCGTTCGAGCACATCACGCGCGGACCCGTCGTCGCAGCGCTGCTGCTCGTCGTGCTCGCCCTGGGCTACGTCGCGTGGCGTCGGCGGCGGCGTTCGAGCGACCGACGCGAGGAGGCACCGCCGAAGCCGACGGTCGACGCGCGCATCGAGGCGGCGGCCGCCCTGTATCGCGCGCTCGAGACGGCTCTGCAGGCGCAGGGCATCACCCGGGCGCCCTCCACGCCGCCCCTCCGGCATGCCGAGGAGCTACGCGCGCGTCGCCACCCGCTTGCCGGCGAGGTGGTCCTGCTCACCGAGGTGTACCTCTCGAGCCGGTTCGGGGGCACCGCGCTGACCGACGCGCGTCGTCGCGACTTCGAGCGACGCGTTCGCGACATACGCGGATACCGCTCGCCGCCGCCCGCTTCTGCGGGGTGACGCTCGCTGCCGAGGTGCCTAGGCCCTGCGGTTCAGGCTGATGCGCGCGACGTCTTGCTGCGACGGACGGGAGGCCACGCCGTAGCTGCTGCCCGGTTGCGGCCGGGCCGTGAGGCCGTCGAACTCGAGATCGGGCTGGCCCGCCTCGATCCATGCGACGATGACCGGCTTGGCCGTGTTGCTCGACCCCTGAGAGCCGCGCAGCTCCACCAGGTTGACGTGGACGCCGTTCCGGAGCTCGTCCGCGGTGACCGCACGCTGGATGCTCCCGATGGGGCGGGCGGCACCGGCGCGGTCGTAGGACTGCACGACGAGTCGGTAGGCGCCGTCTCGCACGCTGTCGGCCCGGACCTCGGCGTGCACCGTGCTGGCGCCGTCACCGAGGGTCGCGGCGGCGAGCAACGCCAGCCAGGAGCCGGCGGTGACTGCCGCCCTCCTCCTGCTGCTCTTTGCTCCCTGCTTGGCCGCCATCGTGTCCTCTTTCCCTGAGCTCTAGCGATAACCGTGCCGAGCCTTGTCCACAGGTTGTCCCGCAGCCCAACCGTGCGAACTCCATCGGCTCCCCGGTCAACCCGCGGGCAGCCGGCCTTATGCCGCTGCGCCCGCTGACTTCTCGCAACCCGGCGACGTTCCCGGGCTTCTCGAACGACGCGACGCGCTGTCCGACCACCGACACTGCGCTCCTGGTCCGACATGAGCGGCGCGCGACAATTCGATCACAGCGCGCGGCAGAGTCCCAACGGTGGTGGATGCGCATCCCACCCTGACGGCACCAGTCGCCGGGTCTCCTCAGTTCTGCATCTGGCTCGTGAACGTGAGCTCCCCGTCCGGACGGCGGTCGACCTTGATCATGGTCCCCGGCGGGAACTCGCCCGCCAGGACCCGCCTGGCCAGGGGGTCCTCCAGGTTCTTCTGGATGGCTCGCTTGAGCGGCCGGGCCCCGTAGGTCGGGTCCCATCCGGCCTCCGCCAGGTAGTCCTTGGCCCGGTCGGTCAAATCGAGCCGGAGGTCACGGCGCGCCAGCCTCTCGGCGAAGCGGGCGAGCTGGATGTCGACGATCTTCCGGATCTGGGACTGCTCGAGCCGGTTGAAGACGACGACCTCGTCGAGGCGGTTCACGAACTCGGGCCGGAACGCCTTGCGGACCTCGTCCATCACGGCGCGATGAATCAGCTCGCGTCGCGTGGCGGCGTCGAGCCCGGGTCTCTCGTCGATGGCCTGGATGTGGGCCGAGCCCAGGTTGCTCGTGAGGATGATCACCGTGTTCTTGAAGTCGACGGTCCGGCCCTGGCCGTCGGTGAGCCGGCCGTCGTCGAGCACCTGCAGGAGGATGTTCCACACGTCCGCGTGGGCCTTCTCGACCTCGTCGAAGAGGATGACCGAGTACGGCCGGCGGCGGACCGGCTCGGTCAGCTGTCCGCCTTCCTCGTACCCGACGTACCCGGGAGGCGCGCCGATGAGTCTCGCGACGGCGTGCTTCTCCATGTACTCGCTCATGTCGAGGCGGATCATGGCGCGCTCGTCGTCGAACAAGAACTCGGCGAGTGCACGGGCCAGCTCGGTCTTCCCGACACCCGTCGGACCGAGAAACAGGAAGCTGCCGATGGGCCGGTTCGGATCGCCGAGCCCGGCGCGCGAGCGGCGCACGGCATTGGCCACGGCCTCGACCGCCGCGTCCTGTCCGACGACGCGCTTCTTCACCTCCTCCTCCATGTGGAGGAGCTTGTGCATCTCGCCCTGCATCATCTTGGCGACCGGAATGCCCGTCCACTTCGAGACGATGGCGGCGATGTCCTGATCGGTGACCTCCTCGCGGAGGTAGCTCGTCTTCTCCTGGACCTTCGCCAGCGTCTTGCGCAGCTCCTCGACCTGCTTCTCTGCTTCCGGGATGCGGCCGTAACTGATCTCCGCGGCCTTCCCGAGGTCGCCCTTGCGCTGGGCCTCCTCGGCCTCGTGCCGCAGCCGCTCGATCTCGGGCTGCGCCTTGCGGATCTTGTCGATGATCTCCTTCTCGCGCTGCCACTGCGCCTTCATGCCGCTCGCCTGCTCCTCGAGCTCGGCGATCTGGTGCTTCACGTCTTCGAGGCGCGCCTTGCCCGCCGGCGACCGCTCCTTCTTGAGCGCCTGCTGCTCGATCTGCAGCTGCATCAGCTTGCGCTGCACCGTGTCGATCTCGGCCGGCATGCTGTCGACTTCCATCTTGATCTTCGCAGCCGCCTCGTCGACGAGGTCGATCGCCTTGTCGGGCAGGAAGCGATCGGTCACGTAGCGATCGCTGAGCGTCGCGGCGGCGACCAGCGCGGCGTCCTGGATGCGGATGCCGTGGTGCACCTCGTAGCGCTCCTTGAGGCCGCGCAGGATCGCGATCGTGTCCTCCACCGTGGGCTGCGAGACGAGGACTGGCTGGAAGCGGCGCTCGAGCGCCGGGTCCTTCTCGATGCGCTTGCGATACTCGTCGAGCGTGGTCGCCCCGATGCACCGCAGCTCGCCGCGCGCGAGCGCCGGCTTGAGCAGGTTCGCGGCATCCATGGCTCCCTCGGCGGCGCCGGCGCCGACGATGGTGTGCAGCTCGTCGATGAAGAGGATGATCCCGCCGTTGGAGGCTTCGACTTCCTTCAGGACCGCCTTCAGCCGGTCCTCGAACTCCCCGCGGTACTTGGAGCCGGCGACCAGCGCGCCCATGTCGAGCGCGCAGAGCCGCTTGTTCTTCAGCGATTCGGGCACGTCGCCGCGCACGATGCGCTGCGCGATCCCCTCGACGATGGCGGTCTTGCCGACGCCGGGCTCGCCGATGAGAACGGGGTTGTTCTTGGTGCGCCGCGAAAGCACCTGCATCACGCGCCGGATCTCCTCGTCGCGGCCGACCACCGGATCCGTCTTCCCTTTGCGCGCGGCATCCGTGAGATCGCGGCAGTACTTCTCGAGCGCCTGGAACTTCCCCTCCGGATCAGGGTCCGTGATGCGCTGGCTGCCGCGGACACCGGCCGTCGCCGAGAGCAGCTTCTCGTACGAGATGCCCGCGTTCGCCTCCAGCAACGCGCCGACGTCGCGATCGTGCTTGGCCATCGCCAGCAGGTAGTGCTCGACGGACACGTAGTCGTCCTTGAGCTGCTTGGCTTCGTCCTCCGCGCGGCGGATGACCTCCATCGTGCGGCGCGATAGCCCAGGCTCCGCGCCCCCGGTGGCGCGCGGGAAGGCCTCGACTTTCCTCGTCACCGCATCGCGCAGCACGCCGAGGTCGGCGCCGGCCTTCTGGAGGAGCGGGCCGGCGACGCCGCCTTCCTGCTCCAGCATCGCGAGGAGCAGGTGCTCCGGCTGCAGCTCGGGATTCCCCCGCCGCGACGCGTGCTCGATGGCGCTCTGGAACGCCTCGCGGCTCTTCGTTGTCATTCTGTCGGGACGCATGGTGTGCTCGGGCTCTCGGCGAAACTAAGTCGCCTTCGACCCGGCGCAAGACACGTGCCGCCGTTCCGTCCCTCGTCGGGGACGCTAAATGTCGAGATTCTTCACGCTGAGCGCGTTCTCCTCGATGAACTGCCGGCGCGGCTCGACCTGGTCTCCCATGAGGATGGTGAAGATCTGGTCGGTCTGCACGGCATCGTCGAGGCGGACCTGAAGCATGACCCGCGTGTTGGGGTCGAGCGTGGTCTCCCAGAGCTGCTCGGGGTTCATCTCGCCGAGACCCTTGTATCGCTGGATCGACGTGCCCTTGCGACCGCGCGCGTCGATGTAGTCCCAGAGAGCGTCGGCGTCCTCGACCTCGATCTCCTCGCCCTTCCCCTTTTCCGCCTCGCGCAAAAAGTACGGAGCCGGCCCGATCGAGCGCAGATCCTGCTCGATCGAATAGAGCTCTTCATACTCCGCCGAGTCGACCAGGTTCCAGTCGATGGTCACGGGGCGCGCCGCCGCGCCCGGTCGCGGGACGATGCGAATGCTCGCCGCGCCGTGCTCGACTTCCCAGTCGATGTCGATCGAGAGCGGCAGGATGTCGGGCTTCTTCCGCTCGAGGCGCGTCCTGATCAGCGGGAGTGCGGCCTCCACCTTCTTGCGCTCGCGCAGCTCGGTCTTGCCGACCGGAGCGGCGTGGAGAACCTGGCCGACGATGCCGGCGTCGGCCCGGCGATCCAGCTTGCCGAGCGCGCGCCTGAACAGACGCAGGCGCTCCGCGAGACGGAACAGAGGCTCGCCCGAGAGCGTCGGCCCCTTGCTGGCCCGGACGGCGAGGCCCTCGACCCCGTGCTCGAGAAAGAACCGATCGAGGCCGGCCTGATCTTTCAGGTACACGTCCTTCTTCCCGCGACGAGCGCGGTAGAGGGGCGGCTGGGCGATGTAAAGGTAGCCGCGCTCCACGAGCTCCGGCATCTGCCGGTAGAAGAACGTGAGGAGCAGCGTCCGGATGTGGCTCCCGTCCACGTCGGCGTCCGTCATGAGCACGATGTGGTGGTAGCGGAGCTTCTCGATGTCGAAGCTCCCCTCGCCGATCCCGCAGCCGAGCGCTGCGATGAGCGTGCCGATCTCCGCGCTGGAGAGCATCTTGTCGAGGCGAGCGCGCTCGACGTTCAGGATCTTGCCGCGCAGCGGGAGGATCGCCTGGAAGCGGCGGTCACGCCCCTGCTTGGCGGAGCCGCCGGCGCTGTCGCCCTCGACGATGTAGATCTCGGCCTCGCCGGGATCGCGAGTCTGGCAGTCGGCCAGCTTGCCCGAGAGCGTCGAGTAATCGAGCTGCCCCTTGCGCACGACCTCGCGCGCCTTGCGGGCGGCCTCGCGCGCCTTTGCGGCGAGGATCGCCTTCTCGACGATCTTCTTCGCGGTCTGCGGGTTCTCCTCGAAGAAGCGCCCGAGCTTCTCGTAGACCTGCGTCTCGACGATCGTCTTGACCTCGCTCGAGACGAGCTTGCTCTTCGTCTGCGAGTCGAAGCTCGGATCCGGATGCTTGATGCTGATGACGGCCGTGAGGCCCTCGCGGATGTCCTCGCCCTGCAGACCCGTCTTGACGTCCTTGAAGAGGTTCTGCGCCGTCCCGTAGTTGTTGAAGACCTTCGTCAGCGCCGCGCGCAAGCCCGTGAGGTGCGTGCCGCCGTCCTTGTTGTGGACGTTGTTCGTGTAACAGAAGATCTGCTCCGAGTAGCTGGAGTTCCACTGCAGGGCGAGCTCGATGCCGATGGGCGCGGCGCCGCCGTCGATCGCCTGCTCGGCGACGATGTCGATCACCTTGTCGTGCACCGGCTCCTTGGCCTTGTTCAGGTGCTCGACGAACTCGCGGATGCCGCCCTTGTACTGGAACGTCTCGGTGCGGCCGGCGCCGCGCTCGTCCGTCAGTGTGATCAGGAAGCCTGCGTTGAGAAACGACAGCTCGCGCAGGCGGCTCGCCAGGATGTCGTACTGGAACTCGGTCGACGAGAAGATGGTCGGGTCCGGCTTGAACGACATCTTCGTACCGGTCTTGTCGGTATTCCCGATGACGGCGAGGGGAGCCACCGGCACGCCCTGCCGGTACTCCTGGAAGTGCACGTGGCCCTCGCGGCGGATCTCCATCTTGAGCCATTCGCTCACCGCGTTGACGGCGCTCACGCCGACGCCGTGGAGACCCGCGCTCACCTTGTAGCTCGAGTGATCGAACTTCCCGCCCGCGTGCAGGACGGTCATGACGACCTCCGCGGCGCTCACGCCGCGTTCGTGCATGCCCACCGGAATGCCACGCCCGTTGTCTTCGACGGTCACCGACCCGTCGAAGTGGATCGTGACGTCCATTCGCGTGCAGAAGCCGCCGAGGTGCTCGTCGACCGCGTTGTCGACCACCTCCCAGACCAGGTGATGGAGCCCCGACCCGTCGTGGACGTCGCCGATGTACATCCCGGGACGCTTGCGAACCGCCTCGAGCCCTTCGAGGACGGTGATGCTCGTGCTGTCGTAGTTCGCGGCCGAGGGGGGCGGGTTGGTCTGGGTGGTGCTCACGTTCGCCATTCGGGATGCGTCCTCCCGCGCCGGGTCTTCGATGAGAGGGCCGGGGACATAGATGGTTTGTTTTCTCGATGAAGAAGCCGCACTGAGCGCGGCGCCCTCGATCGGACGAGTGAGTATACGTCCGAGCGCCTTACGCCGCAAGCAAAACGCCCGGATATTCCATGGCAATATCAGCTAGTTACAGCATGTGCGCGGGCGCCACAGGGCACACCCGACCGCTCCGTCCGCCAGCCCTCGCAGCAGGCTGTTTGGGGCCGCCGCGGAGGGCAGGAAGGGCCCCCTTCAGGCTGGCTGCACCTGGCCGCCGACAACGCGGAAATCTCGCCGATCTTCCAACGCGAAAACCCCCAGGGTCTCGACGAGGGCGGGGCGCGTCGTGGTGAGCACGACCTGCCCCGGATGAGCTGCGACCGCAGCGAGCAGTGCCGCCGTGCGCGTGCGATCGAGCTCGCTCGACACGTCGTCGAGGAGCAAGACGGGGCGCACGCCGCGCGCGCGATCGATCAGCGCCATCTCGGCCATGACGAGCGCGAGCACCACGGCGCGCTGCTGGCCCTGCGAGCCGACATGGCGGACCGGTTTACCGTTGAGCTCTAGGGCGAGATCGTCGCGGTGCGGTCCGATGCCGGCGGAGCGACGTGCGCGATCCTGCCGTCGTCGCGAGGGGTCTGCCAGGAGGGCCCGGTAACCCTCGGCGTCGCGCGGCGCGCTCCTGACGTAGCGGACCGTGAGCGCCACCTCTTCCGAACCGATGCGGGCGTGCGCTCCCTCCGCCAGCGGCGCGAGCTCTGCCGCCGCTGCCTCGCGGCAATCGCTGACGGCCAGCCCGTGACGCACGACCAGGTCCTCCCACTGAGCGAGGTCCTGGGCGTCCTCGCCGCGCAGCTCGAGCACACGCTGCCGGCTCTTCATGGCGAGCGCGTACGACGTCAGGTCGCCCAGTGAAGCCGGCGTTCTGTAGAGCGCCGCGCGATCGAGCAACCGGCGCCGCTCGCCCGCCGGCCCCGCGGCGAGACCGACGCTGCCCGGATGAAAGAGCACGATCGGCGTCATCACGGCGTACGCGGCGAGACTGTCGGGGCGCTTGCCGTCGAGTCGCACCTGACGCATGCGCGGCCGGATCCCGATGGTCTGCTGCCGGACGATCCCCTCCTCGGTCACCTGCGCCCGGATGCTCGCGAGCTCCCGGCCATGCGCGATGGCGTCGGCGAGACGGCTCGTCCGGAAGCTCTTCGAGGTGGCGACGACGTAGAGCGCCTCGAGCAGGTTCGTCTTTCCCTGCCCGTTGTCGCCCTGCAGGACGTTCAGACGCGGTCCCAGCGCGATGTCGGCGCTGGCCAGGTTGCGGAAGCCGTCCACCGCCAGCGAGACGATCGCCAGCTGCTGCATCCGTCAGATACGCATCGGCATCACGACGGCCAGGAATTGCCGCGGGCCCGACGGCCTCACCACCGCCGGATCCAGCTCGCCGCCGAGGCCGAGCTGGATCTCCTCGTCGTCGAGCGCCGAGAGCACGTCGAGGAAGTACTTCGCGTTGAAGCCGATGGTCATGTTCGGCCCCGCGTAGTCGACGGGGATCTCGTCGAAGCCCTCGCCGCTCTCCGGCGACTCGGTCGTGATGCGCATGGTGCCCTTGGTCACCGCGAGCTTCACCCCGCCCGTCCGCTCGCTCGCCGCGATGGACACGGCTCGCAGCGCCTCGGAGAACGCGCTCCGCGGGACGCGCACGATCTTCTCGCTGTTCTGCGGGATGACCTGCGCGTACGGGGGAAACTGCGCATCGACCAGGCGCACCGCGAAGGACATGCCGCCACCCTGGAAGAAGGCGCTCGAGCCGCTCTGGGCAATCTGCACCTGCGCCTTCGCGCCTTCCTTCGACTCCGCGGCGATGTCGTCGCACAGGCGGCGGAGCTCCTGGACCGCCTTGAGGGGGATGAGCATCGTGGCCGACGCCTGACGCCCGCCGACCTTGACCTCCATCTTGGAGAGCCGGTGCCCGTCGGTCGTCACCATGCGCACGACGTCGCCGTCCCACTCGAAGAGCGCCGAGTTCAGGTGCGCTCGCGTCTCGTCGGTCGAGATGGAGAAGTGCGTCTTCGCAATGAGCTCCTGGAGAGCATCGACGTCGAGCGACAGGGAGGGCGACCCCTCCGACGGCGCCGGCAGCGGCGGGAAGTCGTCCCCCGGCATGCCGCGCAGCGTGTAACGCCGGGCGCTTCCGGCCGCCTTGATCGTCGTCGTCGCATTGTCCTGCGACGCCAGATGGATGGGCCCCTCCGGCATCATGCGGACGCGCTCGAGCAGGTCCTTCGCCGAGACGGCGACGCTGCCCCCCTTGCTCACGTCCACCGTCACGCGGCCCACCAGAGCGAGGTAAAGGTCCGTCGCGGCCACGCGCAGGGCGCTGGGACCGTCGACCGCGAGCAGCACGTTGGAGAGAACCGGCATGGTGCTCTTGCGCTCCGCGACGCCCTGCATCCGCGCGACGAGCTTGAGCAGATCCTTCTTGGGTACCGTGAGTTCCATCGCTCTCCGTTTCGGTAGCTTTCCTTAGATGAGATCCGTATCAGTGTCGATAGAGCCTGTGGACGGCGGGGAGAACCGGACGAGCCAGCAGATTTCGCGGGCTTGCAGCACGGTGCGAATGTGGAACCACAAGCGCGTGGGCACGGGACGGACGGGGATACGTCACATGTGCGAGATTGTCCGCAGGTCCGTCCACGAGGACATACCCAGCCTTGTCGTCAGATTGACCACAGGCAGAGCGAGCGCCGGTCAGCTCTCGGCCAGCGTGCGGGCGAGCGCGTCGATGAGCGTGCGGTAGGCCCGTTCGTACGTCTTCGGTCCCACGTCGCCGCTGGCGCGGCCGCGCTCGAGCTCCGCGAGCTCCTCGAGGATCGCCTTCCGGTCCCGCTTCGAGGTCGCCCCGGGGCCGGCGCCAGGGCCTGACTGCCGGAACGCCATGACGAGCCCCGTGACGATGGCGGCGAGCGCCAGGAGCGCCGCGACCACGCGCCCCGGCCCCGGCGTGGGAAGGTCGTGGATGCCGAGAGCCAGCGTGGTGAGCTTGGGCTCGTCCGGCCGCAGCCGGCGCTCGGTGACGAGGAAGCTCTGACCCTCCTCGTTGCGACGCAGCTCGGCCGCCGGGAAGCCGTCGACCGCCAGCTTGATGTCCGACGTCGCGGCCAGCATCACGCGGGCGATGGCGACGTGCGGCGGCATGTCGACGGCAAAGTCGACGTCCCTGTCGCCCGACCAGGGGAGCTGCCAGCGGAAGTCCACGGTGTGCTTTCCCGGAGGAAATGTGCCGCGCAGCCGCGCCTTCCCACCCATCTCGTCGGCGCCCTGGTCGGTCATCGACTGCTGCGCGCTGAAGGCCGTGGCGCCCTCCGGCAGCTTCATGTCGAGGTCGAGCGGCTGCCAGGCGGTGGGGCCGAGGTTGTAGAGGGTGAGCACCTCTTCGACCTGCACGCGATCATCGCGCAGCTCGGTGGCGACGGTGGCCTCGGCGACGATGAGCGCCTTCTGGATGTCGTGCGTCACCGGGTAGACGTGCAGCACGACGTGCATCGCCTTCACCTGCTGCATCTGGAAGGGCATCGCGGCGAAGAGCCCGCCCTGGTAGCCGACGCTCACGCGATAGGCGATGTGGCTGGCCCGCTCGAGGTTCGGGAAGACTGCGCGCCCGCTGGCGTCGGTCGTCGCCTGCGTGTGCTGGCGGCTGTCGCCCTTGGCCACGGAGTTCACGAGGATGCCGAGCGTCACCTGCTCACCGGGCACCGGCTTTTCGTCCGCGTCGCGGAGGTCGACCGCGATCGTGCCTTCGGGGAGCGACGGGTCTTCCTGTTCCGTGTCCTGCTTCGGCTGGAAGACGCCTGGCATCGCCCCGGCTCCCTGGCCGCCCCCCGCTTGCCCGTGCGGGTTGTCGTCGACCGACGGATGCCCGGGCGGCATGTCGTCTTCCCCCTCGTCCTGAGCCCGCGCGTGACCGCTGACGGCCAGTGCGAGCGCCATCCCCACGGCGAGAGCGACGCGCCTAAGCTCCGGCATCACGCTCCTCCGCCGCGCCCTTCATCGCCGCGCCGCACTTCTTGCAGAACGCGGCATCCGCCTCGTTGGACGTCCCGCACTTCGGGCACGCCGCGCGGTCGGGCGTCTCTTTCGGCTCGGCCGGGGCAGCCTCCTGGCCGTCCCCGAGGCCGCGCTTGTCGAGGTACTCGCGCGCGAGCCGCTCGGCCTCCGCGCGCAGCGGCCCGACCTCCCGATCCATCTCGCGCATGACGGCCTTGGCGTCCGCGCGATACCGCGCGACGAGTGTCTCGTAGTCGGCGTCGTCTATCTTGCCGAGCGCGTGCTCGGCCTCCAGGTCCTTCAGGGCCCGGAGCACGCGACGCTTCTCTTCGCCGAGCGCGTCGACGCCGTGCCGGCGCGCAGCCACCGCCTGGAATCCCGTCTGCAGGGGCGCGTCGCCGCTCAGCGTGCGGACACTCGCCCAGAGCAGCGCGATGGTCCCGAGCAGGGCGCCCGACGCGAGCACCAGGAGGCCGGAGCCCAGTCCGGCCGCCAGCCCGGTGGCTATCGCGGCGACCACTGTCACCGCCGGCAGCCCGAGCGCGACCGCGCGTCCGAGCGACCGCTCCGCTTCGTCGCTCCCCTCGCGTTCTCGCCGCGGCGCCTCCGCCCGACGGCTCCGCTTTGCGGCTGACGGGCGGGCCTTTCGCGCTTTCGCCTCAGTCATCGAGCTCCTTCAGCTCATCGTCCAGGCGCGCGTCGTAGGCGTCCTTAGGCGCGTCCTTCGGAGCCGGCTCCTTCTGGGCGGGAGACGCGTTGCGCCGCCAGCGCCGCAACATGCGAGCGAGCCCGTATCCGCCGAGGGCGATGCCCAGGACGGGCACCGCGTAGATGGCCTTCATCACGCCGCGATTCGGCGGGACCATGAGCGACTCGGTCCCGTGCTCGGCGACGTAGGACGCGACGATCTGGTCCACCGTGAGGTGCGCGCGCATCTGCTCGCGAATCCGATCGCGCGCGGCATCGGCCTCGCCGCAGCTGCACGAGGACAGGGGCCTCTGGCATCCGGGGCACGTGCAGCGCAGCTTCCCGAAGAGCAGCCGTTCGTCGTCGTTGTCGATGCGAACGTAGCCGTCCATGTTGCCGGGCGACATGCTCTGCGCGCGCGCGATGGGCGTCGCCGCGAGCATGATGCCGAGGAAGACGCTCGTGGCCACGGCCGCCGTCCCGCGCGCGCCCGCCCACACGCGCGACTCGCCGAGCTCGAGCTGGGGCCACATGCACACGATGCTTCCGAGGATGAGGATGACGCAGCCGAGCCAGATCCAGCTCACGAGCGGGTTGATGTGGATCTGCAGCGAAGCGACCTTCGTCTCGGGGTTGATCGAGCCGACGATGACGTACACGTCGTGCCGGAAGCCGTGGAGGATCGCCACTGCGGTCTGCGGCGCGTCCGGTTGGCGCTTGTACATCAGCTTCCCCGGCTCGAGCCGCCCGAGGTACTTGCCGCCCTCGCTCACGTCGACGGACGCGAAGATGCCACGCTTCGCGTTGTCCACTTCCATGTGCTCGCGCGCGTAGGTCAGCGTGTACTCGCCGGCCTGGTAGCTCTGGCCGGGGGAGAGCGACGTCTCCGTGTCACGGTTCCACGACTGCCCCGTGAAGCCGATGAACATGAGCACGATGCCGAAGTGCACGACGTAGCCGCCGTAACGACGCCGCGACGTCGGCGGGAGGCTGAGCAGCGTGTGCGCCAGGCCCGGGACGCCGCCGAGCCACCACAGGATCTTCGGCGTGCGCTCGCTCGCGCCGGTTCGCGTGCGCGAACGGAAGAGCGCGACGAACTCCTGCACGATCACCGCGATGTTGAAGGCACAGAGCGAGAAGCCGAGCACCGGCGTGATTGCGTTGAACCCGCGCAACAGCTGCCCCAGGGTGCCTGAGTAGATCGGGTCACTGAACACGATCGCGGGGAATCCGACGACCTTGCCCACGGCAAGGTGCAGGGCGGCGGCAGCCACAAGGGCGATCGTCGGCGCGCGGAAGGCGCGCTTGAGAGCCTCGGGCCCGGTCTTCTTCCACCCGAACAGCGTCCCGATCCCCATGAGCGCCAGAAGCAGGAGCCCCAGCGGCTGCACCCACGCCTTGTAGAAGGGCGGCCCCACCGAGACCTTCTCGCCGCTCAGGGCCTCGCTGATGAGCGGGAATGTCGTCGCGACGAGGACGAAGAAGAGCAGGCTGCAGAGAATCCAGTTGTTGAGAACGAACGTGAACTCACGCGAGACGAGCGATTCGATCTGCGGGCGCTTCGGCTCGAGGTCGAGCCCCGCCGTCATCCGACGGAACACGAGCTCGAGCGCGACGTATACGGCGGCGCCCACCTCGAACGCGATGACCGCGACGCGCCATCCGACCGTGAGCGAGGAGTGCCACACGAAGTACACGCCGGGTAGACAGGCGGCGATGACGACCCATCCGGAAATGACGGCGGCCCACCGCAGGCGGCGCTCGCGCGGCAGGTCGCGCAGCTCGGGCCAGCGCCAGAGCGTCAGCGTGATGGCGAAGACGATGACGATCGCCAGGAATGCGGTGAAGTACGAGCCGATCGACGATTGCGCGAAGGCGTGGACGCTGGCGATGACCCCCGAGCGCGTGAGGAACGTGCCGAAGATCGTGAGGAAGAACGTCAGCCCGATGAGGAAGACGTTCCACACCTTGAGCAGACCCCGCCGCTCCTGGATCATCACCGAGTGCACGTACGCGCTCGCCGTGATGAACGGCATGAACGCCGCGTTCTCGACCGGGTCCCACCCCCAGTAGCCGCCCCAGCCGAGCGACTCGTACGCCCAGACCATGCCGAGCGTGTTGCCGATGGCGAGGAACATCCAGGCGAAGAGCATCCACTTGCGGCTGGCGACGATCCACTCGTGGTCGAGCCGGCCGGTCACCAGCGCCGCCACGCCGAACGCGAAGGGTACCGAGCAGCCCACGAACCCCGTGTAGAGGCACGGGGGGTGGATGATCATCCAGTAGTTCTGGAGCGCCGTGTTCAGCCCGTCGCCGTCTGCGCGCGCGCCGGCGATGCCCGTGGCGAACGGGTTCGCTCCGCTGCCGGGGAGCCACGGTGCGCCGATCATGACGACGCAGAAGAAGAGGACGATCGCCATCAGCGTGGCGATGACGTACGGCTGGAGCTCGACGTACCT
This sequence comes from Polyangiaceae bacterium, assembly GCA_036393165.1. Taxonomy (GTDB): domain Bacteria; phylum Myxococcota_A; class Polyangia; order Polyangiales; family Polyangiaceae; genus Palsa-1150. Next base: position 24,289 of record DASVWO010000243.1, read on the forward strand.
GTTGCCCAGCCACTTCACGCACGCCCCCGTGTAGAGGCTCAGGAGGAAGAGCCACCAGAGGAGCGATCCGTCCTGCCCGCCCCAGAGAGCCGTGAGCAGGTACCACCACTGCATCGACCGGTCGGAGTGCTGCGCGACGTAGCGGATGCGGAAGTCGTGGGTGACGAACGCGTACGCGAGGCAGAAGACGCACACCGCGATGAGGGCGACGGTGCCGTACGCGCCGAAGCGCGCTGCCTGGAGGACGCGCGGCTTGCCCGTCGCGCCGGCCGAGAGGGCGACGGCGAACGTGTAGCTCGCGACCACCATCACGGCGAGCAACAGGCTCGCGCCGAATGCGGGGAAGGTGCTGCCGAAGACGTGGAGTAGGCTGGCCATCGTGGACCGTGCGCGCTCGAGCTCGGACCTGCGGAGTCTAGCAGCGGCCGGCACAACGCGCGCGTGGCCAACGCACGCGGCCCTCCTCGCCGTCCAGGCCGCGTTCGCCGCGGCGGCGGTCGAGGGCAAGCTCGCGCTCGGGCCGCTCGGCTCTGGCGGAGAGGGCATCGACCCGTTCGCGCTCGCGATGGCCCGGATGACGGGGGCGGCCCTGTTCTTCCAGGTGGTGCTGCGAGGATCCGGACGCCTGCGCAGGCTGGCGTGGCGGGATCACGCGCGCATCGCGGCGCTGTCGGTGCTGGGGATCGTGCTCAACCAGACGCTCTACCTGGTGGGGCTCCGCATCACGACGGCGTTCGCGGCGGCGCTGCTCGGGGCGACGATCCCGGTGTTCACCGCCGCGGCGGCCATCGTGTTCCGCGTCGAGCGGGCCGACGTGCGGACCGGGATCGGCCTGGCGCTGGCGTTCGCCGGGGTGCTCTGGCTGACGGGCGTCGGGAGCGTCGACGTCGGGGCGATCGTCATCGCCATCAACTGCCTCTCGTACTCGCTCTACATCGTGCTCTCGAAGCCGGTGATCGAGCGCGTGGGGGCGACGACCCTCGTGACGTGGATCTTCACCTGGGGCGCCGTGATGTTCGCGCCCCTCGGCGGCGTCGCGCTCGCGTCGGGCGCGCCGCACTGGTCGGCGCGCGGGTGGCTGCTCGTCGGGTTCTTCGTCGCGGTGCCGACGATCTTCGCGTACTTTGCCAACGCCTGGGCGCTCGGGCGGACGAGCCCCACGGTGGTGACCATCTACATCTACCTGCAGCCGCTGCTCGCGGCGGTGTTGCAGTGGCTGCAGCTCGGAGTGCCGGTGACCTCGCGCGCCCTCGTGGCGTCGGCGTTCATCCTCGGCGGCGTCGCCGTCGTGGCGATGCGACGGTCAATGCGCGCGAAGATCTAGGGCCGCGGCGAGGCGGGCGAGCCCCTCGTCGAGCTCGGGCAGCGGCTTGGACCAGGAGAGCCGGAAGCCCGCGGGGACGCCGAAGAAACTGCCGGGCGCCACGAGGACGTCGCGCTCCTGCGCGGCCCGTTCGATGGCGGCCGTGAGGTCGCCCGCGTCGGGGACCGTCGCGAAGCCGTAGAGGCCCTCGGTGGGGGCGCTCCACGAGAGGCCGTGGCGCAACGCCCACGCGGCGACGTGCTCGCGCTTGCCCTCCAGCACGGCGCGAGCGCGCGTGGCGAGATCGACGATGCAGCCGAACGCGTGCGCCGCGATGTGCGCCGTCTCGAGGGGGAGTATGCCGCAGCTCGCGGTGACCGCGTCGTCGGCGCGGGCGACGACTTCGGGTGACCCGAGCAGCCAGCCGATGCGCTGCGGGCCGAGGCCGTAGCACTTGGTCAGGCTGCCGATGGCGACCACGTTGGGGCCGAGCCTGCGCGCGCTGCCGTGGAAGACGCCGCGCGCATCGACGAGCGCGTCGAACGGGGCGTACACCTCGTCGACCAGCAGCGTCGCGCCGCGCGAGGCGAGGGCAGTTGCGGTCGCGCGCAGCACGTCGTCCGGAGCGCGCACGCCGCTCGGGTTGTGCAGGTTGGTCACGACCACGACGCGGGTCCGCGGGGTGAGGGCGCGCACGACGCGCTCGGGGTCGAGGGCGAATCGCTCGGTGGCGGGCCGCTCGAAATGGGCGACTCGAAGCCCCATGCCCTCGGCGATGCGCACGAGCGGCTCGTACGCCGGCGTCTCCACGAGGATCTCGTCGCCGGGCGAAGTCAGCGCCGCGTACGCGAGCCAGATGGCGTGCGTCGTGCCGAGGGCGAGGGTCGCCTCGCTGGGCGGCACGCCGTGGTACGAGGCGATGGCGGCGCGCGCGGCGGTCCAGCCGGACGGGTCGCCCATCGCTGTCGCATCGGGCATCCCGAGCTCGGCGAGGGGGACGGTCGGCATCCCGCTCGTCGCGAGATCGAAGCGCACGTTCCCGTAGAAGCGACGCGCCCAGAGGAGATAGCGGGTGGGTGCGAACATTCAGGGGGTCGCGGGCGTGAGCGTCACCGTGGCGGAGCGCTGGACGGCGCCGTTCGCGGAAGCGAGGGTCATGGCGCCGTCGATGCGGTCGCCCGTCACCGTCGCCCGCAGCGTGCCGGTGAAGCCGCGATCACTCGGATCCTTGCGACTCACCGCGCCCGTGAGGGTGCCGCCGGCGACGTCGCCCGCCACGAGAGCTGGGCCGAGCGGGCCCTCGAGGGTGCCCGTGGCGCGGCCGGTGGCGCCGTCGACCGTGAGGGTCATCGTGCCGTCGCCCGTGCCGCCGCCTGGGTCGGTGTGCGCCCACGTCTTCGCGAAGTCTGGCGGGACGGCGAGCGAAGCGGCGGCGCTCTTGTACGTGCCGCGCCACGAGGAGAGGGCTCCAGGCTTCGGGCTCCCGGCTTCGGGTGCGGCGCTCGAGGCAGCCGTGACCGGAGCCTGAAGCCCGGAGTCCGAAGCCGCTTGCGTGCCGCTCGAGGGCTTGCCGCACGCGGCCGCGAGGACCACCGCGAGGAACAGCGCGCGCGTCACGGCGCCGACCCGTCTCCGGTGATGCGCTCGACGATGCGCACGCCGACCTCGCCCTCGACGTCCACCAGGTCCCCGCGGGCGACCGGGACGCCGCCCACGCGCAGCACCACCTTCTCGCCGATGCGGCGTCCGAGCGCGACCACGTCGCCCGCGCCCAGGCGCGCCCACTCGCGCGCCGCCATGCGCGCCTCGCCGATCTCGACGCGGATGACGACGGGCACGTCACCCATCGCGTCCACGAGCTCCGCCTTGCCGGCCCCTGCCTCCATCTTCGCCTCCGCGTTCACGAGCCGCTCCGTTCCGCCCCGTAGCACGAGGCGGCCGTCGTCGCCGAGGTGCGCCGCGACGCCCATGTCGCTTCCGGCGGGTGCGAGGAGCACCGGGCCCGCGAGACCGGACGGCACCCGCTTCAGGCGCCACGGCCCCGGCAGGAGCACGTCGCCCATCGCGAGCGAGGCGACCTCGGCGACGGTGGAGGCGCACGCGCAGGCGACGACCGGCACCTCGAGGGGAAGAGGCCCGAGGGTGGTCAGGTCCGCGACGCTCCAGGGGAGGCTCGTGCTCGCGAGCGCGGCGGCCGGCGAGAGGACGACGCGAGCCTCGAACGCATCGTCGTCGACCAGGGCCGTGAGCGTCAGTGCGGACGCATCGGGGGCGGCGCGACGCAGGTCGCCTTCGAGCTCCGGCGCCGGACCGGCCGCGAGGACGCGCAGAGTGCCGCCCCGGTGCGCGCGTCGCAGCACCGCCACGAGCAGCGCCGCAAAGGCGCCGGCCGATGCCGCCCCCAGCGCGGCCGCCGGACCGGTCACTCTCGCGGCCGGGCGGCGAAGCACCCGCGCGAGGATCGCCGCGACGAGGGCCCCGTCGGCCTCGACGAGCATCGACCGCGCGATCTGCGGCGAGTCGGCGCGCGCCAGCAAGACGCCGACGCCGCCGGGCAACGGGCCCGATTCGGCGAGCGGGCGTGCGCCGCGAAGGAGAAGCGAGACCCTGACGCCGAGGACCTCCGCGGCGGCGCGCGGGATCGCCTCGGCGTCCACCTCCGCCTCGGCCCACTGGCGCGCCGCGCGGGTCGCCTGCGCCGCCGCGCGCGTCGTCCGATCGAGCGCGGTCCAGGGGAACGGCTTCACGGGTCGCGCCGGGCCGTCGGCTTCCTGCACGCGAGCGTCCAGTGCCGGTCGCTCGTCAGGTGCACCGATCCGGCGGGCATCCCGAGCGACCCCGCGAGGGCCCCCACCTCGTCCACCGTCAGGGCCGCGCGCAGGGACGCCTCGAAGAGATCGCGCTGGCGCTCGTGCATCGCGCGCACGTCGGGCGCGAGACCCGCCGGCACCGCCGCGTGCGTCGCCACGAGCTCGCGCACGCGCCCGTCGCCGTCAGGTCGCGCGAGGTCGCGAACGAAGAGCACGCCGCCCGCGCGCGTCAGGCGCCACATCTCGCCCAGCACGTCCCGCGGGTCGGGGATGTGGTGCACGATGCTGTTCGACATCACGGTGTCGAACGCGCCCTCCGGCCAGCCGGCCTTCTTCGCGTCCTGCAGCGCCAGTCGCAGGCGCCCCTCCAGGCCCGCGCGCGCCACGTTGCGCTTCGCCAGCTCCAGCATGTGCGCCGCCAGATCGATCGCGTCGACGTTCGCGCCGGGCGCGCGCTTGCACAGCTCGATGGGGATGAGCGCCGTGCCCGTCCCCACGTCGAGCACGTGGCCTGGCGACGGCTGCACCGCGAGGAGGTCGCCCACGAAGCGGGCGTTCACCTCCCCGTGGTCCATCGCGTCGTAGTCGGCGGCCTCCTGGGCCGTGTCCATCACTTCGGGCTCGAGGACTCGCTGGAGCGCCATGGGCGGGGGACCCATGATAGGCTCGAAGCCGATGCTGCGCCTCGCCCCGCGCGTCCTGGTCGCCGTCGCCCTGGTCCTCTGCAGCACCCAGGCCCTCGCCGAGGGCGGGGGCAAGGGCGACTCCAAGAAGGGCGGCGACAGCTCCTCCTCCGGCGATTCGTCGGGCGGGGGATTCAAGGACGCCGCGGCGCAGGGCATCACCAAGTACGCCGCGCGCGACTTCCCGGGCGCGGTCGCCTCCTTCCAGAAGGCCATCGAAGCGGACCCGAAGAACCCGCTCGGGCACTACTTCCTCGGCGAGGCGCAGCTGGCGGCCGGCAACATGACGGAGGCCGAGGCGGCCTGGAATCGCGCGTCGCTCGAGGCCGCGGACAAGGACCCCGGGCTGCGCGCCAAGATCCTCTTCGTGCTGGCGGACCTGAAGGAGCGCCAGCACAAGTGGGACGACGCGAAGCAGGCGTGGCAGGTCTATCTCGACTGGGCCGCGAAGTACCCCAACGCGGGCGCCTTCGCGGGAAGCGGGCAGTCGCGCCAGCAGTCGATCGACACGATGCAGAAGCAGGACACGGCGTACGGGGTCGTCCGCCAGCGCATCGCCGACACGAAGAGCGGCCAGGTGTTCACCGACCTGTCGAAGCCCGCGCCGGCGCCGGCGACGCCGCCCGCCGCGTCCCCCGCGCCGTCCAAGTAGCGTCAGCGCCCGATGGCGACGTCGCGGCCGACCAGCGTGTCGGCGTCGCGCGCGAACTTCTGCCACGCGGCGTACTCGTCGCCCGGCTGGATCCGGCCCGCCGGCAGGTCGATGACGCGGTCGAAGTCGATCGCGTGCCCGTTGACCGCGTCCTTCACCGAGACGAGCGCGTCGCCGTCGTGCACCTCGCCCGTCGGCAGGCTCGCCGGCATGCGCATCGACTCGGGGAGCACCACGCGCAGGTGCACCTCGGCGCGCCACGAGGCCCGCCGGAAGAGCGGCGCGTGCCGCTCAGGCAGCGCCGCGAGCTGGCCGAGATTGGGCGAGAATGGGGGGCGCAGCGTGATGCCGCTCGCGCCGGGCTTCGCGAGCAGCGGGATCTCGAGGCGCGCGTGCATCACGAGCGGGCCGTCGAGCGCGTCGGCCCCCTCGATCTGCAGGTCGCGCACGTGGCCGCCGTCGAACGAGGGAGCCACCACCTCGCGCTCGACGAAGTCGTAGAGCTTCGCCTGCGGGATCTGATCGAGCGCATCGCGCCACGCGATGGCGCGGTTGCCGCTGAAGGTGAGCGTCAGGTCGAAGCTCGCCGAGCCGTCGTCGTGCACGTCGGCGCGCCCCGCGTAAGCGACGCTGTCGACGGCGCCGGTGGCGTGCAGCGTCTCGCGCGGCATCCCGGGGATGAGCACGATGGCCGGCTGCTCGCGCAGCTCCGCCGGCACGTACCCGTAGGGGGCGAACTTGTCGTGCACCGTCATCCAGCGCACGCCCTTGTCGGTCGGCACGCGCAGCACGAGGGAGTCGTACTCCTCGACCTCGCTCATCGGTCCCAGCGGCGGCGACGCGAGGCGGTTCTTCGCGAGCGCGAGCTGCGAGTCGATCCCGAGCAGGCGCAGGGCGTAGCGGAAGGCGCTCTGACGCGAGCCGCTGCCGCCGGTCATCACGCGGCGCCCGTCGGACTCCTTGCCGTCCTGCACGTTCTGCAGCACCCAGCGGTAGAGCAGGCGCGCGCGCTCGTCGCTCGCCTTCGCCGGCACGGCGTGCACGATGTCGAGGGCGCGCGCGCGCAGCCTCGGGTCGAGCGGCGTGTCGTCGTCCGCGAGATCCACGAGCCTCGCCAGCGTCGCGTCGAGCGAGACCCCCCAGCCCACGCGCACGCTCGGGAGGAACTCGGTGATCGGCGGGCTCTCGGGCTCGAGCTGCGCGGGCGGACTGAGGTCCACGCGCCAGCGTCGCTCCGTGAATCCGCCCCTCGCCGGGGAGGCGGGCCCGAGGCTCTTCACCTTGGGCGCCGGGACGTTGCCGCGCGTCTCGATCTCGAGCTCGCGATCGGAGGGCGTCACCATGACGAACTCGCTGCGCCAGTAGCCCTTGTCGGCCTCGCGGAAGAACCAGTGCGGGCTGTGGTACTGGCGCCCCTTGGCGCCGTCGCCCGCCTCCGACGTGATGTGCTCCATCTCGAGGTAGTCGCCGACCTCGAGGTGCGGCATCGTCAGCGTCGGCTTGCCCGCGACCGGCTCGGGCTCGAGGACGCGCCCGTCCGGCTTGATGACCCTGAGGTGCAGCACGAGCCCGCCCGGCGGCTGCGTCTCGCTCTCCGAGCCGACCGCCTCCTGGCTCTGGATCTTCTGGATCTCGTGCTCGAGCATCTCGCTCGATCCGTCGTCGTGCACCCACGTCGCGGCGTAGTCGAGGACGCGCGCCGCCGTGCCGTCCATGTGGTGCCCCGCCTTCTCCCACGCCTGGTAGTCGCGGATGACCGCGCGGCCGTCGATGCGGTACGGCTCGAGGTTCGTCGCGCCCTCGACCAGATCGATCGCGGCGCGCAGCTCCGTCGTGCTCGCGCCCGTCTGCAGCGCCGTCGCGAGCGCGGTGTGCAGGGCGCCCGTGTTGCCGGCGGCGAAGGCACCGTCGGCGAGGCGGAAGCGGGCGGTCGCGTCGCGCGGGTGCTTGGCGAGGGCCTTCTCGATCTCCTGCTCCGCGGCCCGCGGGTCGCCGGCGCGCGCGAGCACGTCGGCGATGCGCGCCGCGATCTCCTTGCGGTCGGGGCGGCGCTTCTTCAGGCGCTCGAGCTGCGCGATCGCCTCCTTGTAGTCGCGCCTCGCGAGCGCCCGGTCGAGGTCCACGTCGGCGTCGGGGTCGAGCTTCTGGATGCGCGCCGCCACGCGGTCCGCCTCGTCCGCGGGGCCGTTCTCGTCGAGCGTGGCGAGGTACGCCTGCAGGGCGGACACGTCGTCGGGGAATCGCTTGGCCACGTCGGCCAGCGTGTGTGCCTGCTCGCCGTGCCAGCCGAGCTTCGCGTAGAGCGCGGCGAGCTGCTCGCGCACCTCGGGCTCGTCGGGCACGTCGTCGGCGAGCTTGCGCAGCGGGTCGACCGCCTCGGCCATCCCGTGCTGGGCGGCGTCGTCGAGGATCGACATGAGCCTCGCTCGCCAGAGGCGCGGGTCGCGGGCGAGGGCACGCTCGCGGAGGGCCCGCGCGCGCGGGGCTCGCGCGTCGTCGGGCAGCGCCGGGTCGCCCTCGACGAAGGTGGACGCGAGCTGCAGCGCGAGCGCCCCCGCGTCCTGCGGCGTCACGAGCGGGTCGACGAGGGTGCCGGCCACGTCGTCGAGCTGATCGATGTGCGCCGCGTACGCCGCGAGCGCCACGTCCACCGGCGCTCCCGCGAGCGACGGCCCGCCGCGCGCGACGGCGCGCACCAGGGGCTCGACGGGGTTCGGATCCTCGAGGACGCGCGGCGTCTCGCTCGTGGAGGGCCGCGACGCGTCGCTGTCGGTGTCGAGCGCGGCGCCCGTCCCATCTGGCTGGAGGATGCGCACGCTCGCCACGGGCGTCAGCAGCTTCGCGAGGATGCGGTGACGGCCGTCGGCGACCTCGATGTGCGCGCCGAAGCGCTGCCACGAGCCCCAGTCGGCGGAGTCGCGCGTGATGACCTGCGCGCCGTCGACCCACACCTCGAGGGCGCCCTGCACCGCGACGAGCAGCTCGCGGTCGCCGCGCGTCTCGAAGTACGTCTCGGCGTAGAACACGCCGTCCTGCACCTGCTCGTCGGCCACCGCGAGGCACCGGTTCTGCGTCACCGGCAGCACGCGCGGGACGCTGCCGCGCCTCGCGTCCGGCGCCCACGCGGCGGGCCACGGGACCGGCTGCTCCGCGGGGAAGTGCACGAGCCGGTCGGCCGCCGAGCCGTGACCGAAGGGCCCGGCCATGCGCACGGCGCGCGCGCAGCCCATGCGCCGCGTGACCTCGGCGTCGTACGCGGCGCCCGTCTGCGACGCCCTGTCGTACACCTCGATGGCGCGCCAGTCCTCGAGCTCGGCGACGGCGCGCCATCCCATGTTGCCCGGGCGCGCGAGGACGGCGTCGAGCGTCGCCGCGTGCTTCGACCAGAGGCCGGCGTTGGACGCGCGCAGGCCGATGAGGTGGCGCGAGGCGAACCAGCCGACGAGCGGCGCCGCGGGCTCGGCGTTCGTCGTCGTCGCCGCGAGCGCCGCGACGTACGCGTCGGCCGCCGTCCCGGGGCTGCCGTGCACCTCGTCGATCACGCCCCTCGCGAGGCTCGCCCACATCCCCGTGTGAGAGAGACCCTCGAGCCGCTTCCTCGCGGCCGCCGCCTGATCCGCGCTGCCTCCGGGCGCGACCATCTCGCTCAGCGCCCACCTGCCCACGACCTCGGCGTCGCTCGACGACCGCCCTCTCGCGCGAAGGTCCGCCAGCGTCGGCGCGTTCACCGTGCGCGGCGTCCCCGCGCCGCACGCGAGAACAGCGAGCGACACGCCCGTCGCGAAGAAAGCGCTGCGGAGGCTCACTTGACGCTCACCGTCGCGCGCTGGCCGAGCGCCTTGTCGACCTGCTCGCACCAGGCGCGGAACGCGGGGTACTCGGCGGGCGCGATGTGGGTCTTCACGAGGCTCACCGACGTCTTCACGTGCAGCACGCTGCCGCTCTGCTCCACCGTCACCTCGTAGGAGCCGAAGGGGCTCGTGCCGTTCGATCCCGTCGCGCCGCTCTTCACCTTGGCGCCGGGCGGCAGGCGCACCGTCCAGTCGTCCACCTGCGTCCACTGCGCGTAGAGGCGGATCGGCAGGTCACGCGTCGCGAGCGGCGCGTAGTCGCGGACCATGTGCTCCTTCCTCCCCAGCGGGATCTCGAGCGAATCCCCCTCCGGCCGGCCGAAGTTCGGCACCTTGCCGCGCACGTGCATCGTGACCTTCTGCTCCACGTCCTCGAGGTTGCCCGCGTCGATCGCCGTGATCTGGCTCCCCGGCAGGAGCGCCGTGATCATCTGCTCCACGCGCTGCTTGCGCGTCGCGTCCGCGTGGAACCTCACGCGCCACTCGCTCGCCTCGAAGCCGCTGACGTCGGCGCGCCAGTCCATCTGCGCCGTGCCGTCCGTGCCCACCGTCGCGTCGAGCTTGTGCTCGCTCAGGCTGTCGGTCGCCGGCGGGTCGGGCAGGTGCACGAGCTTCGCCGCGCCCTCGTTCACCTGCAGCGCGAGCGCCCCGCGGTCCATCGCCGGCAGCTCGAGCGAGCCGGTGTACTCGGCCGTGCCGTCCAGGTAGACGTCGAGCGACGGCACGTACGCGATCATGTGATCGAACGGCGCGAGGCTCGCCGGGCTCGTCTCGATGTCGCCCTTGTTCGCCGTGCGCACGACCACCGGCGTCGCCTGGATGCCGAGCGCGCGCAGCATGGTGACGATGAGCGTCGCCTTGTCTTTGCAGTCGCCGAACCCGCGCGCGAAGATCTGCGCGCACCGGTACGGCTTGAAGCCGTGGATGCCGAACTCCAGCGCGACGTAGCGCGTCTTCTGCACCACGTAGTCGTAGACGGCGCGCACCTTGGCGCGGTCGTCCTTCAGGCCCTTCGTCAGCGACTCCGCCAGCCGGCGCACCTCGTCGTCGGGCACCAGCTGGTCCTTGATGAGCCCCCAGTACCAGCGGTCCATCTCCTCCCACGACTTGTAGGTGGAGACGTGCACGTGCCCGAGCACCTCGGCCCACGGCGGCTGCAGCGGCTCCTCCTTCACCTCGGGCACGTCGAACGCGAGGAAATCGAAGACGTGCGTGTCGCCCGGGCCGTCGCTCTCGACGCGCTTCAGCCCCGGCACGTGCGGCTCGTTGAAGTAGAAGGTGCGCGACTTCGGCGTGATGAGCACGTACTCGCTGCGCGCGACCGGCTCGCTGCTCTGCATGTAGACGACCTCGCCGAAGTAGTCGGCGAAGGCGTTGCGCGGCGCGATGTCCTCGACGCGGTACTGCAGCTCGACGACGTCGCCCGGATCGAGCCGCGGGAAGCGGACGTAGTAGGCGCGCGCGCTCGTGTACATCGCCATCGACGGGTCGTCGGCCATGGAGCCGGCGCCGCTCTCGACGGCCTCGTCGATCGTGCCGTCCTTCCTGTAGACGCGCGCCGCGCGCACCTGGACGGCCTCGCTGTCGGTCTCGTACACGAAGTCGTACTCGCGCGAGGCGGCCGCCGCCGAGTCGGTCAGCGGCTGGTAGACGACCTGGTGGAAGCGGCTCGCCAGGCCGTTGGGGAAGACCGTCGTGACCTGCAGGTCCACGAGCGAGCGTCGCCCCAGGCCGGCGGCGGGCGCGCCGCGCTTCGCGAGGAACTCGCTCGCGGGACGGGCGTACGCCTCGTCGGGCCGTGGCGCCGCGGGCTCGATGTGCGCCACCTCCTCGCGCACGTCCTTCGCCTGGGGCATGAGCTCGAGCACCCGCTTCAGGGTGCGCAGCTGCTCGTCGCGCTGGCCGGCGAGGGCGTACGTCGTCGCGAGCTCGCGCATCACGTCGGTGTCGTCCGGCGCGAGGTCGAGCGCGTTGCGGTACGCCGCGATGGCGCGCGCGCGGTCGCCGAGGCGCATCCACGCCTGCGCCGACGTCTGGAGCGCCCCCGCGCTGTCGGGATTCGTCGCGAGGAGGCGGTCGATCCAGCGCGCCGCCGTCTGCGGGTCACGCCGGGCGACGGCGAGGTCGATGCGCGCGCGGGCGAACGCCGGGTCGTCGAAGCGCAGGGCCGAGTAGCGCTCGGCCAGCTCGTCGGCCTCGGTCTCGCGCCCCTCGTCGCGAAGCGCCGCGACGCGCGCGCGAAGGAGCGCCACGCTCTTCGGGCGCCGCGCGAGGACGCGATCGAGCTCGGCGAGCGCCGTCTCGTGCAGGCCGGCCTCCTCGTAGAGCTCCACCTTGGCGAGGTTCGCCGTCACGTTGTCCGGGTCGATCGCCAGGACCTTCTCGTAATAGGGGACGGCGTCGCGCCAGTTGACGCCGCCGCGGGCATAGGCGGCGCGCGCCAGCAGCACGTCGATCCGCTCGTCGCTGGTGGCGCCCCGGGCCACGAGCGCCTCGGCCTTCTCGATCCACCCGGCGCGCTGGTTGCGGTTCTCGGCGAGCTCGCCGGCCAGGAGCAGCCGCGCCACCGTGGGCGCCTTGTCGGCCGCCGTGTGCGCGAGGTCGCGCGCGCGGTGCTCGGTCGGATCGTCGGCGCCCGTCGCCTGGAGGTACCGCGCGAACGCCTCGAGCGACGCGGCGTCGCCGCCCTTCGCCAGCTTCTCGAACGCCTGCTCGGGCCCCATCACCGCCGCGGGCCTCTCGGTGCGTCCCTTGCCGAGCGCCTCCACCGCGCCGCCCTGTCTCGTCGAGTGACGCGGGTCGGCGTCCACCTCGAGGGTCGCGTCCGGCGCGCCGCGCGCGTCGGCGAGACGCAGCGAGAGCATCGACCCGCGGTCGTCGCCGCACACCTTCGCGGTGAGCCGGTTCCACCCGGCGCGCATCGTTGCGCCGGCGGCGAAGCGATCGCTGTCGACGTCGCGGTACTTGTCGTCCTTCAGGATCTCGACGCCGTTCCAGAAGAGACGCATCGCGCCCGTGGCGCCGGCCCACACCGTCACGTCGCGCGTGGCTGCCCCCGTGAGCTTCGCGTCGCGCGCGAACGTCGTCATGTAGCTGCACGTGCCCTCGGCCGGGCGCACGAAGACGCCGACGTCGGTCCACCCGTACGGCGACACCGCGGGGAGCAGCCGCCAGCGCACCGGCTTGTGGTCCTTGCCGTCGTAGTCGCGCACGAGGTCGAGCGGGACCTCCTGCTCCTTCTCCGGGTCGTACGCCGTCCCCAGCCCCGCCTTGCCCTCGTTGTCGAAGGGGCCGACGAGCATCCACTTGCCGACGTATCCGAGTCGCGCGATGCGGGCGCGCGCGCCTTCGAGGTCCCCGCGGCGGCGCCTCGCGTACGCCTCGAGGAGCCCCGCGTACGCGCGCGCCGGCGCCGGCTCTGCCGCGTCGGCGGCGATGGCGTGGAGCACCTCTTCCACGTCGGCGGGATCACCGCGGTCCCACTCCGCCCACACCTTGCGCAGCGCCACGTACACCTGCGGGCCGTGCGCGGCGCTCACCTCCGCGTGCAGCTTCGCCAGGCGTGGCAGGCGCTCTGCGACGTCAGCGTGTGCGGTGCCCATCGGCGCGAGCGCGAGCGTGGCTGCCAGCGCGACCAGAATCAGGGGGTCCCCTCGCATCTCCGGCCGTTGGCTGTAGCTCGAAGACTGAAGCCACGCGAGTCTTCTGCTATCCCTGCAAACGGTGGCTGCACCGGAGGTCGCGAGCGTGGAGGGGAGGATGGAGCACCGCGGTCTGCTCCCCGGTCTGGTCAAGACGCTGCGCCCGCACCAGTGGGTGAAGAACGTCTTCGTCCTCGCGCCGATGGTGTTCCACAAGGACGTCTTCGTGAACACCGCGGTGGGGCCGGCGCTGAACCTCAGCGTCACCGGGCGGGCGCTGGCCGCCACGGGCATCTTCTGTCTGCTCGCGGGCGCCGTGTACACGATCAACGACGTCGTCGACGTCGAGGCCGACCGCATCCACCCGGTGAAGCGCTTCCGCCCCATCGCGGCGGGTATCGTCCCCGAGGGGATCGCCAAGGCGCTGTCCGCGGTGCTCGTCGTCACGTGCCTCGCGGCCGCGTACTTCGTCGCCCCGGCGCTGGCGCTGGTGGCGGCGGTCTACTTCGCCGAGAACGTCGCCTACAGCTTCCGCCTCAAGAAGGTGGCGTTCCTCGACGTCGCGCTCATCGCGCTCGGCTTCGTGCTGCGCGTGCTCGCCGGCGGCATCGCGACCGACGTGCACGTGTCGGGCTACATGCTCGCGTGCACGGCGCTGCTCGCGCTCTTCCTCGGGTTCGGCAAGAGGCGACACGAGCTCGCGAGCGAGAACGCGGGCAAGCAGAGGGCGGCGCTCGAGGCGTACACGCCGCGGTCGCTCGACGTCGCGCTGGCGCTGACGGGCGGCGCCACGGTGCTGACGTACGTCGCCTACACGCTCGACTCGACGACGCGGGCCTTCTTCAACTCGAACTACCTCTGGCTGACGGCTCCCTTCGTGTGCTTCGGCATCTATCGCTTCCTCCTCCTCGTGAGCGGGCGTGCGGGGCGCGGGATCCGCGCCGAGTCGCCGACGCAGGAGATGCTGCGCGACGTGCCCCTCGTGCTCAGCCTCGTCGCCTGGGTCGTCGTCGTCGTCGCCATCGTGTACCAGCTGCGCCCCAGCGCCGGCTGATTCGCCGGGCGGGGGTGCCCGGCGATCTCGGGCCGCGTCCTCGACCCGAGGAGGCGTGCACTCGCCGCGAGGAGCCGCCTCGAGATCGTCGGGCAGGCCCGCCCGACGATCTGGGCTACCTTCCTCGACGCGAGGACCGCCCCGATCGCGGCAAGGAGCCGCCCCGAGATCGATGGGCACCGCCGCCCGGTGAATTCGATGTCCAAGGAGAGCGCGATCACGAAGCTCGCGAGGGCGAGGAAGGTCATCCAGGGGCTGCGCAAGCACTTCAAGCCTCGCGAGACGGTCCGTGTCGACGGGACGGACCTCACCCGCGAGCAGATCATCGGCCTCTTCACCCGCCACGTGGCCGCCATCGACGCGAAGCGCCGGCGCTACGACGCGTACCGGCGGGCGGTCGCCGACGAGCGCGAGGTCGCGAAGGCGACGCTGGCCATGTGGTACGGCATCCACAACACCGTCTCGGCCAAGCTCGGGCGCAGGAACCTCGGGGACTTCGGCATGAGGCAGCACAAGAAGCCGGGGCCGAAGACGACGCAGGCGAAGCTGGCGGGAGTGCAGAAACGGGCGAAGAAACGCGCCGCGAAGTAGGCTCTGCGCGAGATGGCGACGCAGCACGATCCGCAGTCCCTGAGCGCGAAGCCGGGGGCGTGGGCGGAGCTGGCGCTGACGCTGCCGGTGTTCCTCGCGTACCAGCTCGGCGTCGTCTTCCTTCACGTGCGCAACGCGACCGACCTGGTGACGGGTGAGCTGCTG
>DASVWO010000244.1:0-24976 GCA_036393165.1 Polyangiaceae bacterium
TCGAGGACGGGGTCGGGGGAGTGGTCCCGACGTGACGCCGGGTAGTCACCACACGCACCAACTTGCAGGCGCAGCAATATCGACCGGCTCATCCGTCCGTCGTACGATTGCTCGGGGCTTCTTCACCTTCTTCCGAAAGGGGGCACCCATGAGCTTTTCGAAGGCTTGGCTGGCAGCGCCAGCCCTATGTGTCGTGCTGGTCGTCGCGGGGGCCCTCGGCGGCGGCTGCTCCTCCAACAGCAACGGAGGGGGAGGCGGAAGCAGCGGTAGCAGCGGAGGCGCGTCCGGCCCCGGAATCTGTCTGTCCGCATGCGACAAGCCGTGCGGGTCGGACAGCGACTGCGACACCTCCAACGGGGAGCTCTGTTGCGACTACGGCTCGGCCGGCAAGGTGTGCCAGGCCGCCAAGAGCTGTCCCAAGTTCTGCGGCAGCGACAACGACTGCCTCACCTCGATGGGCCAGGCCTGCGAGAAGGTCTCGCTTTCGAGCCCCGTCACTGTGTGCGAGCCGGCGTCGTCGGGTCTCAAGACCTGCACCGTGGACACCGATTGCCCGGGCAACAGCGAGGTGTGCTGCAACATCTACAAGCAGGGTCTGTGCACCGCGGCCAACGAGTGCCCGAAGTCGTGCACCGACAGCTCCTCGTGCAATACCTCGAACGGCGAAGTGTGCTGCACGACGGTCAAGCAGATCGACCCGAGCATCACCGCGGCGGGACTCTGTCTGAACCCGCAGTACGCCCCCTGTCCCAAGGCGTGCACCTCGGACTCCGACTGCTCCGCGACCAGCGAGCTGTGTTGCAACGGCATCTGTTCGCAGACGTGCCCGAAGGCGTGCAACACGAGCAGCGACTGCGACCAGCAGATCTGCTGCACCTCCTACAAGGCGAGCCTGCCCCCCGGGCCGACGCTCTTCCACACGGGCCCGACGTGCACCGGCACGCCGGCGTACACGACGTGTCAGCAGTGCCAGCAGCTCCGCGGCAGCTGCTACTGCCCGGGATGCAGCCCCGAGGCGGGGAGCGGTATCTGCAACGGCTCGCCGAGCGCGATCGACTGCACCTACTGCGGGCAGAACTACAACTGCGCCTGCGCCGGATGCACGCTCGGCGCTTCGACCTGCACTGGCACCCCCAACTACCAGTGCAACCAGTGGGACGGCGACCCGCAGGGCTGCGCCAGCGAGCCCGGTTGCACGTATCCCGACGGCGGCACGCTCTGCACCGGCACGCCGACTGCGTGCGCGAGCCTCACGTCGCTGGCGGCCTGCCAGACGCAGACGGGCTGCACGTGGAGCGCGTCCTGCAACGGCAACCTGACGCCCTGCAGCTCGCTCTCGACGTCGTCCAGTGCCTGCAGCACGCAGCCTGGCTGTTACTACTCGACGGGCAGCACGTCGTGCGACGGCACGCCGACGCCCTGCGAGCAGCTGCCGGTGAGCATGTGCTCGCAGCAGCCGGGCTGCCTGGTGACGCAGTAGTCCGTCCCCTCACTCGAAACGCAGGGCGTCGATCGGATCCAGCTGCGACGCCTTGCGCGCCGGGTAGATCCCGAACGCGATCCCGACGAACGCGCTGAAGCCGACCGATACCGCGATCACGTTCGGCTGCACCAGCACCGGCCAGTGGAAGCGGCTCGCGAGCCACGCGGCCGTGCCGATGCCCCCGGCCACGCCGATCATCCCGCCCGCCACCGACAGTGCCAGCGCCTCGATGAGGAACTGGGTCAGGATGTGGTGCGGCTCGGCCCCCACCGCCATGCGGATCCCGATCTCGCGCGTCCGCTCGGTCACGCTGACCAGCATGATGTTCATGATGCCGATCCCGCCCACGAGGAGCGAGACCGCCGCCACGCTCGCGAGCAGGAGCGTCATCGTGTCCGTGCCTTGCTGGCGCGCGCTGGCGATCTCGCTCAGGTTGCGGATCGAGAAGTCGTCGTCCTCGCCCGGCGCGATGTGGTGCCGGTCGCGCAAGAGCGCCGTGATGTCCTGCTGCGCGCGCGACGTCGTGTCGCTCGAGGTGGCCTCGACCATCACCTGCCCCTGCAGGAACTTGCTCAGGCCCCCCTGCACCTTCTGCGCATAGGTCGTGTACGGGATGAACGCGGCGTCGTCGTAATCCTGGCCCGTCGCGCTCTGGCCCTTCTTCGACGCGACGCCGACGACGCGGAACGGCGTGCTGCCGACGCGCACCGATTGGCCCACCGGATCGGCGTTGGGTCCGTAGAGCTTGTCCACGACGGTCTGCCCGAGCACGATCACCTTGCCCCCGCCGTCGACGTCGGCCTGCGTGAAGCTCGCGCCGTTGGCGACGGGCCAGTTGCGGATGTCGAAGTACTCGGGCGACGTCCCCGTGATCCTCGTCGTCCAGTTCATGTCCTCGCTGACGACCGGGAGGCTCGTGCCCAGCGAGGGCGCGGCGCGCTTCACGGTGGCGACCTCGGTGCGAATCGCCGCAAGGTCGTCCCAGGTGAGCGTCGGCATCGAGCCGAAGCCGCCCTTCACGCCTCCCGAGCTCGTGGAGCCCGGCAGGACGATGAGCACGTTCGTCCCCATCGCGGCGAACGCCTGCTCCACCTGCGCCTTGGCGCCGGCGCCGATGGCCATCATCGCGATGACGGCCCCGACGCCGATGACGATGCCGAGCGTCGTGAGGAAGCTCCGCAGCTTGTTGCGGAGGAGCGCCCGGAAGGCGACGCGCAGCGTGTGGAAGGGGTTCACGCGGCCGGCTCCTTGACGGAAGGCACGGGGACCGCCTCCTTCGGCTCCTGCCGCTTGTCGGACACGATCTGCCCGTCCTTCATCAGCACCACGCGCGAGGCGAACTCGGCGACGTCCGGTTCGTGCGTCACGAGCACCACGGTGATGCCCGAGCGCCAGAGCCCCTGGAAGATCGCCATCACGTCGATGCTGGTGCGCGAGTCGAGCGCGCCCGTCGGCTCGTCGGCCAGGATCACCTTGGGGTCGTTCACGATGGCGCGCGCGATGGCGACGCGCTGCTGCTGCCCGCCGGAGAGCTGGTTGGGGTGGTGATGCAGCCGCTGCCCGAGCCCCACGCGCACGAGCGCATCGGTCGCGCGCTTGCGGCGCTGGCGCGACGAGACGCCGCCGTACTCGAGCGGAAGCTCGACGTTCTCCAGCGCCGAGGTGCGCGCGAGCAGGTTGAACTGCTGGAACACGAACCCCACGACGTGATTGCGCACGCGCGCGAGCTCGCCGCGGCTCATGCCGGACACGCGTCGCCCCGCGAGGATGTACGTGCCGCTCGTCGGGCGGTCGAGGCATCCGACGATGTTCATCAGCGTCGACTTGCCCGAGCCGGACGAGCCCATGACGGCGACGAACTCCCCCTCTTCGACGTGCAGCGAGACGCCGTCGAGCGCGCGCAGGGCGACGTCCCCGGTCTGGTAGACCTTCGTGACGTCGGTGATCTCGATGACGGGGTCGGCCATCGTCGGCGCTCTCGCTCAGAACATCCGCGGCATCCGCTGGGACGAGTTGGAGGTGGACGACGGGGCGGCGCCGTCGCCGCCGTCGATGTCGGTGATCACCTGATCGCCCTCGGAGAGGCCGTCGATCACCTCGGTCACGGTGCCGTCGGTGAGCCCGACGTGCACGTCGACGCTCTGGGGCGACCCGCCGCGCAGGACCCAGACCGTCTTGGCCTGGGGAGCGCCGGGGTCCACCGAAGCCGCGGATCCCGCACCGCGCGGGCCGTGGTGACCACCGCTCCCTGCCGCCGAGGCGGATCCGCCGCCGCCTTCTCCTCCCCCGGAGGAAGGCGGCCGGAAGCGGAGCGCCGCGTTCGACACCGCCAGCGCGTCCTTGCGCTCGGCGTAGACGATCGTCACGTTCGCCGTCATCCCGGGGCGCAGACGCAGGTCCGAGTTGTCGACGTCGATCACGGCGTCGTACGTGACGACGTTCTGCACGGTCGTCGCGGCGTTGCGGATCTGGCGGATGGTGCCGTTGAAGCGCTGGCCCGGGAAGGAGTCGACCGTGAAGTACGTCTTCATCCCGACCTGCAGCCGCCCGACGTCGCCCTCGGACACGCTGGTGTCCACCTGCATCTTGGTGAGGTCCTGCGCGATGGTGAACAGCGTCGGCGCCGAGAGCGACGCGGCGACGGTCTGCCCCACGTCGACGCTGCGCGAGATGACGACGCCGTCGATGGGCGAGACGATGCTCGTGTACGAGAGGTTCACCTGCGCCTGGTGCAGCTGCGCCGCCGCCTGCGCGAGGTTCGCGTTGGCGGCGTCGATGGCGGCGTGCGTCGTCGCGACGTTGGCCTGCGCCGTGTCGAGGTCCGACTGCGCCGCGAGGTTCTGGTCGTGCAAGGCGGTCGTGCGCGCGAGGACCTTGTCGGCGGCAGACGCCTGCGCCTGCGCGGTGGCGACGCCCGCCTTCGCCTGCAGGTAGTTGGCCTGCGACTGCTGCACGGCGGCCTCGAAGAGCTGCGGGTCGATCTTGGCGACGATCTCGCCCTTCTTCACCTGCGAGTTGAAGTCGGCGAAGAGCTTCTGGATGCGCCCGGACACCTGGGTGCCGACCTGCACCGTCACGAGGGCCGACAGGGTGCCGCTCGCCGTCACCTTGCCCACGATGTGCCTCTTCTCGACGGGCGCCGTCTTGTACGTCGGCGCGACGCTCGCGTGCGCCACGTGCCACCGCCACCAGCCCAGTCCGCCGCCGACGAGGACGACCAGGGCGACGACCCAGGGAAGAAACCTTTTCATCCGGACCCGCGCATCATCCCTCGTACCGCGCCCTCACTGGAAGGACGCAGCACACCGCCCGGATCTTGCAGCGTTTCCGACGACCCGTCGCCAGCCGAGGACGAGCCGTACGGCTCAGTTCTGGCTGACGATGATGGCGTAGTCGCCGTGCGGGGCGCCCATCGCAGCGTTCGGCATCATGTTCCGGAACCAGATGTAGACCACGCCGAGTTGCCCCCAGTTCGTGGGCGTCACGGTCACCGTGATCATGTCGCCGTTGGTGACGCTCGTCTTGTCGAGGGTCACGGTGGCGGTGCCGTTGTTCAGCGCGTTCCCGTTCTGGTCGGGGAACTGGAACTGCGTGTCGACGTTCGTCGTGATGTTCCACGGACCGCTCGTGGGCGCATCGCTGTACGCGCCGAGATGGAAGGTGAGCGGCTGGTTGAGAGTGCCCTTGTAACCCTTGCTCGTGACCGGGCCAGCGCCCATGCCCAGCGGGGAGAGGTTGACGTTGATGGTCGTCTCCTCGGCGGGGAAGGCGGTCACGTTGTAGAACGGCACGCTCGGCGCCGGAACGCACGGATGGTGACCGGCCTTTGCGGCGGCGTTCGACCACTGCCGCTGCACCTCGTAGGAGAAGTTCGCTTCCATGTCGTTCATGGCAGACCACGCGTAGAGCTCGCACGCGTCTCCGAGCTCGTCCTGGAACGCCTGGAAGAACTCCCACGCGAGGTGGTTCTGGTCGAACCCGACGAACGCCGGCGTGTTGTTCGGGTGCGGGTCGGTAGCGGCTTCGTTGAGCTCGTGGCTGGCGCTGATCTCGATGTCGGCCGCCTGGAATCCCTGGCACTGCGGCATGATCGCGTAGACGTAACTGCCGGTCTGCGACTCCTCGTGGTAGCCGCCGACGCCCTGCTGGCACGCGTCCTGGCCGCCGGCATCGGCCGCGCCGCCGAACAGCAGGGCCGCGCCCGGAGGCATGTAGATCGCGTAGATGGTGTTCGGCGTGTTCGCCGGCCACGTGCCGTTGGCGACGTTCGTGGAGACCATCGTGTCGAGGTCCTGGTCCGACAGCGCCGTGGGCGCCGGCGTCGTGATGCTCACGTGATTGGCGGCGCCGCCCGTCGCCGCGCCCACGCCGTACTCGCTGTTGATCGCCTTCCAGTACGACGTCGGGCCGATGCCGTCGTCGAAGGCGTTCCAGGTGGCGGCTTGCGGGTCGCTGCTCCAGGTCACCGTGACGATGTTCGGCGCCGAGAGAACGCTGCCGCCGTTGTTCATGACCGTCGGTGTGTCGACCGGGAACGCCGGGTACATCCCGCTCGGCGTGTGTCCGCTGTCGGCGCCCGCATCGCCGCCGGTCGTGCCGGAGTCGTGGCCGCCGCCGCTGCTCGAGCCGCTGCTCGCGCCGCCCTCCATGACGACCATGCCGCCTTCTTCGCCGGCATCGTTGCCGGTCTGCGGCTGGTTGTTGGTGTTGGTGGTCCCTCCGCAACCAGCGGCCACATAGGTGGTGCAACCGAGAAGCGCGAGAGCGGTGAACCCGAGAACGTGACGACGGACCATGGGGCGTGTTCCTCCTGCTTGCGAGCGGCGGCGCACCATACGTGGTCCACAGTGCTTGTGCACGCGAGAGCAATGCGTCATTGCGCTTTCTCAGTTGGAAAGGGAGCCACGCTGAAAAAAGCCACCCGAGCGGTCAGCGCGACCGTCGAAATACGCCGTCACCGCGGGTTTCCACCACAACGTCGCCGTCCCGTTCGGTCGCCCAGAGGCGATCGCTCGTGGGAACCGCGATCCAGTCGGCGTCGGTCGCTCGGTCGCAGCGCGTGCCGTCGAACGCCTGCAGCGTCGCGCCTCCGTGCGCGCCGCCGAGCACGCGCGTGAGCCGCTCGACGACGATGGCGCGCGGGTGGCAGTACTCGCGATCGAGTCCCTCGTCGGGGTGGCCCGCCGAGATGACGGCGTAGCCGGGGTGCGTCTTCGAGAGGAAGGCGGGCGACGTCGACGTCTCGCTCCCGTGATGGCCGACCTGCAGCAGCGTGACGGGACCGCCGGGGTCGAGCAGCTTCTCCTCTTCGTGCTCGGCGTCGCCCGTGAGCAGCACGGAGGAAGCGCAGTCGTCGATGCGCAGCGCGATCGAGCACTCGTTGGCGTCTTCGCGACACGACGCGGGCCACGTCGCTGGGACGACGGGCGTGAGCTTCACGCCGGGCGACGGCGTCAGGGGAGCGTCGACGTGGTCCGGATCCACGACGCGAACGGCGGCACCGCGCGCCGCCGCCGCTTCGCGCGCACGTCGCACCTCGCCCTTGCGCGCGTCGCGTCCGTTGTCGACGTACGTTCCGATGGCGAAGGCCTCGGCGACGTCGGGCGCCCCGCCGATGTGGTCCGAGTGCTGGTGCGTGATCCACAGGAGATCGATCGGCGCGCCGCGCAGGTCCTCGCGCAGCTTCGCGAGCAGGTGCGCGTGTGCGCGGGCGCAGGTGTCGCCGCATCCCTCGCGCACGGGGCTGTCTCCCGTGTCGACGAGAACGTGGCGGCCATCGGGCAGGTCGACGAGCACCGCCAGTCCCTGTCCCACGTCGTAGAAGTGCAGCGCCATGGAGCGCGACCCGTCGCAGGCGTTCGCCTGCGTCGCGGGGTGCGCGGTCGCCGGGATGGGAGCGGTGCGTCCGTCGAAGCCGCTCGGTGGCTTCGAGCACGCCACGACGGCCAGAAGGAGCGGGATGCGCGCGGCCCTCGAGACCACGAGCCATCCCTACCGCGCTCACCCCTCGCGGGCCAAACGCGTCACGATGCGGGCGACGCCCTCGCCGAACGTCGCCTCGGGCGTGAGCAGGCTGAGCACCAGGTAGGCCTCGCGTTCGAAGTCGAAGAAGTGCCCCGGGTGCACGTAGACCCCGTCCTCCTCGAGCAGCGCCAGCACCCAGCTCTCCTCGCTGCGCGTCGCCGGCACGCGGAGCGTCGCGTACCAGCCGCCCTCGACGTCGAGCAGCGTCGCCGACGTCCCCGCGATGCGCGATCGCAGCAGCGCCAGGTTGGCCCGCGTTCGCGAGCGAATGGCTCCCTCGGTGGACGCGCGCGACGCGAGCAGGTCGGGCAACGCGTGCTGAACCGGCGCGCCGACGGACAGGAAGGCGTCGGCCACCACCTCGAGCCGTCCCAGCGCGTCGCTCACGTCGGGCGGGTCGCCCCCCACCGCGATCCACGCGAGCTTCATCTGCGGCAGCGCCGCCAGCTTCGAGAGGCCCCCCAGCGCGAACACGAGCGGGCCACGCGCCTCGAGCGCGGTCGACGCGCGCGCTGGATCCTCGCGGAGCGGGTAGCTCGTAAACACCTCGTCGCTCACGATGGGCAGCCCCAGCGCCGCGAGGACGGCCAGCTCGTCGCGCTTCAGGTAGGAGCCCGTCGGATTGTTCGGGCTCACCGTGACGACGGCCCGCGTGCGCGCGGTCACCGCGTCGCGCAGCGAGTCGACGTCCACGTGCCACGCGCCGTCGTAGGCAAGGCGGTAGGGCACGGCGCGGACGGCCTCGAGCCGCGCCAGGTGCTCGAAGAGCGGGTAGCTCGGCACCGGCACGAGCACCTCGTCTCCCGGATCGCAGAGAAGCTTGAAGAGAAACGCGTACACCTCGCTCGTGCTCGCGGTCAGGACGACGCGCGCGGGATCCATCCCGAGCTCGCGCCCCACCGCCTCGCGCGCCGACGGAAGGCCGAAGGCCGCTGGCTCGTACAGGAGCGCGTCCGGCGAGGCGAGCGCATCGAGGATGGCGGTGCGCGGGTAGGGGAGCCCTGCCCGCGTGGGATTCGACTCGGTCAGATCGAGGATCGGCCGCGCCTCTTCGCGCGCGCGACCGAGCGCCAGCGACAGCCGGTTGGGCGCGAGGTCGAAGGAGGATCGCGAGGACGGCAAGCGGTCACCCGAGCTCGGCGCAGCGCACCGAGAGCCCCAGCTCGTAGCCCACGTAGGGAAAGCGCGCCGGAGCCGCCCCCCCGCGGGCGAGCGCCGCGCCGAGACCCACGAGCATGACGCGGAAGTGTCCCCCGTCGTCCGGGTGAGCCAGGTCGGCGGCGGGCGCCTGGTGACGCCAGTCGATCAGGGCGTCCGCGTCGCTCGCGGCGAGCCGCTCGGCAGCCCAGGCATCGAACTCGCGTGACCAGGCGGGGGGAGGGGAGTCGGCGCGATCGAGATCCACGGACGCGAGGTTGTGCGTCATCCCGCCGCTCGCGAGCAGCAGGATCCCCTCGTCGCGCAGCGGAGCGAGCTTCTGTCCCAGGGCGAAGAGCTGCGGCTCCTGCAGGTAGGGATAGGCCATCTCGAGCACCGGCACGTCCGCGGACGGGAGCAGATGCATGAGCGGCGTCCACGTGGTGTGGTCCATGCCGGTCCGTCCGCCGCGCTGCACCGGGTACGCGTCGCCCAGGAGAGCCTCTACGCGTCTGGCCAGGGCTTCGCTCGGGGGCGATGCGTACGCGAGGCCGGCCGGCAGCTTGTCCGCGAGCCACCGCGGGAAGTCGTACTGCGCGACCCCGCGGCCCGTGGCGCCGAGCGCGATGTGGCGCGATCCCCAGTGCGGCGTGATGGCGAGCACGCCGGTCGGCTTGCTCAGCTTCGCTCCCCAGGCGCGGAGCGCCGGACCGCGCACCGGGTCCACCGCGAGCATCGGCCCGCCGTGGCTGACGAACGCCACGGGCATCGGCGCAGCGGCAGCGCCGAACGCTCGGCGCGTCGACGAGGCAGCGACGGCCGCCACGGCCGAACCGAGCAACGCCCGCCGCGTGATCATCGCGCCCTCGGGTGGCAAGCGAAGCACGAGAAGGACGCGCGATCGACTTCGAGCAGGTCGGCCATCGTCGGAGTCACCTCGTCCATCATGAAGGCGACGATCGGGCGCGACCGATCCGGCAGGTGCCCCGGATCGAGCGCGGGCAGCCCGTGAGGCATCGCATACGCCACCTGCTCGGCGTCCTGCCCGTGGCACGTCCGGCATGTGAGCCGAGGCGCGTCCTCGTGCCGGTACTGCTGGAAGAGCCGCCCCATGTTCGGCAGCACCCGGAAGGTCATCGCCGAGTGCCGCTCCTCCCAGGTGAGCGGGGACCATTCGTCGCGATGCGCCGCTGCCTTGCCGCTCGTCGCAGCCGGAGGGGCATGGGCCGCGCACGCCGCGAGGAAAGCCAGCAAGAGGACCGCACCGACCCGCACGGTCGCGGATTCTACGCCCTCGACCTTGACAGTACGCACTGTCACAGTTATGAATGGTGCAAACGGAGAGGCGGGTGCGCCACGTCGGCGTCGCCAGAGCGCCTCCCCGTCAGGAGGTACAGTCATGCCCGAAGAGCGGCTCATCCGCTTCGGCGAGGAGCTCGATGCCGTCAAGGCGCGCGCCCTCGCCCGCATGGGAGACGAGGACGTCCGCTACGTCCGCCGTCTGAACGGTTTCTCGCGCTCGATGGAAGTCATCGGGCGCGCCCTCATCTTCTTCAGCCCCGAACCGGTGAGCTTCCTCGCCGGCGTCGGGGCGCTCTGGATCCACAAGCAGCTGCAGGCGACCGAGATCGGCCACACCGCCCTGCACGGCGCCTACGACAGGCTCCCCGGCGCCGAGCGCTTCGCTTCCAAGGAGTTCCACTGGGACACGCCCATCGACGAGGAGTCGTGGCGCTACGCCCACAACGTGCGCCACCACGGCAACACCAACGTCGTCGGGCGCGATCCCGACGTCGAGTTCGGCACCGTGCGCCTCACCGACAAGACGCCGTACTCGGGGCGCAACCGCCGGCAGCTCGCGCTGGCGCTTTCGGTCATCTTCCCCAACTTCACCTTCTTCATCGCCGCCCACGCGAGTGGGCTCAACGACGTGTTCCTGCACGGCCCGCGCAGCGGCCATGCGCCGGACGTCCTGCCCGACCGCTCGCGCGAGAGCGTGCGCGGCGCCTGGCGCCGCGGCCTTCGCAAGTACGTGCCCTACTACCTCTACAACTACGTGCTCTGGCCGGCGCTGGCCGGTCCCCTGTTCTGGAAGGTGCTCCTCGGCAACTGGCTCGCCGAGACGCTGCGCGACGTCTACTCGGCGGCGACCATCTTCTGCGGGCACGTCGGAGACGACGTGAAGAGCTGGCCGGCCGGCACCAAGGCCCACGGCCGCGGCGAGTGGTACGCGATGCAGGTCGAGGCAACGAACGATTACGAGGTCCCCTGGGCCGTCTCGGTGCTCTGCGGCGGGCTCGATCGGCAGATCGAGCACCACCTCTTCCCGCAGCTTCCGCCCCAGCGGTTGCGCGAGATCGCGCCCGAGGTGCGCGCCATCTGCGAGAAGCACGGCGTCGCCTACAAGACGGATACCTGGGGCCGCACCCTGCGCAAGTCGCTGCGCCACATCGGGCGGCTCGGCGCCGAGGGAGGCGTGCGCGAGATCGTCGGGTCCATGGCATGATCGCCGCCGCGGACCCGATGCCGACCGAGTACACGATCGACGAGCTGGCCACCGTGTCGCGCGTCCCGAGCCGGACCATCCGGTTCTATCAGTCGCGCGGCGCGCTCATGCCGCCGGAGATCCGAGGTCGCGTCGCGTACTACGGCGAGCCGCACCTGCGGCGGCTGGAGCTCATCGCGCAGCTCCAGGACCGGGGGCTGCGCATCGACGCCATCCGCGACGTGCTCGGCAGCATCGACCGCGGCGAGCTGGATCTCGCCGAGTGGCTCGGCGTGGAGCAGCAGGTGCACGCGCCGTGGGCGAACGACCAGCCGCGCACCGTGACCGAGGAGGAGCTGTACGAGCTGGCGGGCACGCGCCGCCCTGGGCTCATCGCGGACCTGGTGCGCGCGAAGCTGGTCGAGCGGCACGCCGGCGACGTGTACCTCGTGCGCAGCCCCGCGCTGCTCTCGGTCGCGATGAAGCTGGAGGCCGCGGGGGTGGACCTCGAGACCGCTGCGGACGGGTCCGCAGTCATCCGCAAGCACGCGGCCCGTCTCGCGTCGGACCTCGTGGGGATCTTCGTCCGCCAGGCGGCCGACGGCGCGCTCGACGCGCGCAAGCTGGGCAAGCTGTTCGAGTCGCTCCGCCCGCTCGGCAACGAGGCCGTGCGCATCATCTTCGGGCGCGCGATGGAGCGCGAGCTCCGCGAGCTCTACGAGTCGGGCAAGATGGCGCGGCTCACTGGCCGCAAAGGCCCATCGCGTAGTCGTGGGCGTTGAGGTTCACGCCCGCGATCTGCCCCACCACCTTCATGGTGCTCGGCTTCACGATGAGGCTGAAGGGCAGCGCGACGCTCCCGTTGCCGTGGCCGACGACGAGCTTCTCCATCGTCACGTCGTCGCCCTGCACGACGTAGAAGTTCTGCTTGTACATCTGCGTCCACGCGTCCACGTCGGCCTTGGTCGCGTTCTCCTGCATCCCGTTCGTACCGAGGTCGGCCTGCAGGATACCCATGACGCAGAAGCTCGGGTCCTGCGCGTGCGACTGCACGAGCATCGGCTGCTCGGCCATGCAGTCGCCGCACCACGTGGCGCCGACTGTGACGAGCAGACACTTGCAGACGGGGCTCGCGTGGTACTCGGCGACGTCGATCGTCGTCCAGGGCAGCTTCGTCGAATCCGTCTGCCCCGGGCCGAGGCGATAGCCCGACGCGCTGAAGTCGTTCAGCGTGAAGCCGACCATGCTGCCGTAGGGGCCGGGCGGGTAGCCGGGGACGTTGCCGCCACTGCTTCCCCCGCCGCTGCTGCTCGACGAAGTCGCGCTCCCGTCGTCACCGCCGCCATCGTCGGCCGGCGGGGAGAATCCGGGTTTGGAGGCCGACGAGCAGGCGAGCACCATGCCCGCGACTGCGGAGGCGACGGCAACGACGGAGCGCATGCGCGGCGCGCACATTCACGTGGCGCGCCATCGGCCGCCGCGCGGTTTTTCCGCAAGAACCGGACGATTGCGTTGCGCATGGAGCGCATTCTTGCGCACCGTGGACGCGCTACACTCCGCGCATGTCGCCTCGCTTCGTCGGAGGCTGGCTCGTCGCGAGCGCGCTCTTCGCGTGCGGCGGGAAGCTCGCCCCGCTCGACGACGCGGCGGATGCGGCCGGCGATGCGGGAGCGGCCACGCCATCCTTCGGCGTGGCCGACGCCTACGCCCTGCCCCCGGTGCATTGCGTCGCCTGCGCGGCGGACGACCAGTGTGGCGGCCCGCAGTACGCCTGCGTCGCACGCGCCGGCGGAGGGGGGTACTGCATGGCGGGCTGCTCCAAGGACGGCTTCTGCCTGGCCGGCCAGACCTGCACGTGGGTGAAGGACCCCGGCGGCCGGGACTGGCGGGCTTGCCTCCCCAGCAACGACGACTGCGGTCCTTAAAGCTATGGTGCGCGCACCATGCGCACCCCTCTCGCCGCCGCCGCGCTCGCGCTCGTCCTTGCCGCCGCGTGCTCCCCCGCCAACGACGCGATGCCTCCGGCTCAGGCACCGGTCGCGCCCGCACCTGCTTCCGCTTCCGCTCCCGCTGCGAGCACGCCTCCGCCGGCGCCGAAGACCGACGCCGACGCGTTCCTCGACGAGTGCCACGGCCACATCGACGCCGCCCGCGCGCTCGTCGCGCAGATCCTGGCCAGCAAGGACCCGCGGACCGTGCAGAGCACGCTCGAGCCGTACAACACCCTTTCGATCCACCTCTCCAACGCCGGAAACAAGGCGGGCACCCTCTCGCAGGTGCACCCCGACCCGGCGTTCCGCGCCGCGGCCGAGCAGTGCGTGAAGGACGTGTCTTCCTACTCGACCGAGATCAGCCAGAACCCGGACCTCTACGCGGCCATCAAGGCGGTCGACATTTCGGGTGCCGACGACGTGACGAAGCGAATGGTCGCGCACACGCTGCTCGACTTCCGCCGCACCGGCGTCGATCGCGACGAAGCGACGCGCAAGCACCTGAAGGATCTCTCCGACGAGATGACCGCGACCGGTCTCGAGTTCGACAAGAACATCCGCGAGGACGTGCACTCCGTGAAGCTCGACCCCAAGCAGCTCGCGGGCCTGCCCGACGACTACGTGAAGGCGCACGCACCGGGAGCCGACGGCAAGGTGACCATCACGAGCGACTACCCGGACTACATCCCGTTCCGGAAGTACGCCGAGGACGCGCAGGCGCGCAAGGCGCTCTACGTCGAGTTCCTGAACCGCGGCTACCCGAAGAACGACGACGTCCTGCACAAGCTGCTGCGCGAGCGTCACGAGTTCGCGACCACGCTCGGGTACAAGGACTGGGCCGACTACGACACCGAAGAGAAGATGATCAAGAACGGCCAGGCGGCGGCCGACTTCATCGACAAGATCACGAAGGCCGCCGCCAAGCGCGGCAAGCACGACTACGACGAGCTCCTGGCGCGCAAGCGCAAGGACCAGCCCGGGGCCAAGAGCGTCGAGGACTGGGAGTCGGCGTTCTACTCCGAGAAGGTGAGCCGCGAGCAGTACGCCTTCGATTCGCAGGCGGTGCGCCCGTACTTCGAGTTCACCCAGACGCGCGACGGCCTGCTCGCCATCACCGCGCAGATGTACGGCATCGAGTACCGCCCGGCGGCCGATGCGCCGCGCTGGGATCCGTCGGTGGACGTCTACGACGTGTACGCGGCCGGCGGCGGCGACAAGCTCGGGCGCATCTACCTCGACCTTCACCCGCGCGCCGGCAAGTACAAGCACGCGGCGAACTTCGACCTCGTGAAGGGCGTGAAGGGCGTGCAGCTCCCGGAGTCGGCGCTCGTGTGCAACTTCCCCGACCCGGCCAAGGGCGAGGCCTTCATGGAGCACGCGGACGTCGTGACCATGTTCCACGAGTTCGGGCACATGATGCACGGCATCCTCGGCGGGCAGCAGCACTGGGTCATGTTCTCCGGCGTTGCCACCGAGTGGGACTTCGTCGAGGCGCCGTCGCAGATGTTCGAGGAGTGGGCGTGGGACCCTGCGGTGCTGGCGACGTTCGCGAAGAACGCGAAGACGCACGAACCCATCCCGGCGGCGCTCGTGAAGAAGATGCGGCGCGCGGACGAGTTCGGGAAGGGCGCCTCCGCGCGCAGGCAGATGTTCCTCGCTGCGCTTTCGCTCGACCTGTACCGCGAGGCCGACCCGGACAAGGTGGACCTCGTCCCGTACATGAAGAACCTGCAGGCGAAGTACTCGATGTTCCCCTACGTCGACGGCTCGCACTTCTACGACAACTTCGGGCACCTCAACGGCTACGCGGCCTCGTACTACACGTACATGTGGTCGCTCGTCATCGCGAAGGACCTGCTCACCGCCTTCAAGGTGCACGGGCTGATGGACCCCGACACGGACCACAGGTACAGAGACCAGATCCTCGCGAAGGGCGGCACGCGAGACGCCGCTGCGCTCGTGCACGACTTCCTCGGTCGCGACTACGGCTTCAAGGCGTACGAGGCCTGGCTCAACGCAGAGTGAAATCCAGCGAGCGTGGAAGGCTCGAATCGCCGCGTCTCTTTCGCGACGCAGTGTGACGATTCGTATAGGAACCGTGACAGCTTCCGGTGCAAGGTAAGGCCGGCGGAGGTCATCATGAGCCCTCGGGGATTGGTGCTGACTCTGGTCGCGGCGCTCGCGGTCGGGTGCGGAACGAGCGACTCGCAGGTCGGCGGCGAGGACGGAGGAGGATCGAGCAGCAGCGGGAGCGGCTCGAGCAGCAGCGGCTCGGGGGGCTCCAGTGGCTCGGGCTCGGGGGGCTCCGGCTCGTCGAGCGGCGCGAGTAGCTCCAGCAGCTCCGGTGGATCAGGCGGCTCGAGCGGTTCGAGCGGCTCCGGGTCGTCGAGCGGCGGCGGCGCGTGCTCGCCGCTGACGAACATGACCATCGGGACCAACATCAGCATGGCGGTCACGTGGCCGGGCACGACGTCGGCCCAGGCCGGATCGGGCACGGTGCACATCTGGCTGCTCTCCGACTTCACCGCGAGCGGCAACTCGTTCAGCGGGTCGACCCGGACGTGCGGGACGACGCTCCCCGGCGTCACCCTCACGGGACTCGGATCGATCGCCGCCGGCGGGAGCAAGGTGCAGATCCTTCTCGGCGACAGCGTGTGGTCGGCACCGTCGATGCCCACGTACATGTCGACCGGCACGCAGACCGGATACAACCCGGGGGACACGTTCACCGTCAGTCCGACGATTGCTCAGATCGGCATCACGTTGCCTCAGGGGACCGACCCCTCGTCCTACGCGTGGCCCGCCTCCTCGTGGAGCTTCCCGAGCGGCACCACCTTCCCGGACCACGACGGGGACGGCAACCCGGGCATCACGGCGACGCCGCAGACGGGCAACGGGTACGTCGACCCGCCGACCGCGGTGGGTCTCGGCGGCTCCGCCCCCAGCGCCGACCAGATCTACGTCGCGACCCGCAGCGACATCGCGCTCAGCGGCAAGTGGAGCTCGTGCACCGATCAGTCGGGCACGGCGACCATCATGCACTTCGATAACCACGTCGTCGGCTGCCACATCAAGGGCGGATCCGCGTGCACGACCGGCGCGGCGAACACGCAGGCCGACTTCATCGATCAGAACCGCACGGTCTACGCCCCCGGGAGCGCCACCTTCGTGGCCAAGACGCTCGCGGCCGGCGCGAAGTGCTCCGACGTGCTGACCGCATTGCCGTGACGCGCGCGACGGCGGTCCTCGGGGCCGTCCTCGGTGTGGCGATCGCCTGCCCGGCGACCGCCCGCGCCGCGGGTTTCGCCACGGCGCGCTTCGGCGGCGAGCACGGGAGCGTGGTGACGACCAATCCCACGGCTCTCTATTACGACCCGGCGGGCATCGGCTTCAGCGAGGGCACGCACGTGTTCGTCGACGGCCAGCTCGCCATCCGCAACGCCACGTGGGAGCACTCGCTGGCGCCCAGCGACCAGACGCAAGACCCGAACTCCAGCATCGGGAACTCGGGGCGCGCGCATCTCTTCAACGTCTTCGGCGCCCCGGCTCTCGGAGCCACGACGAAGCTCGGCAACCTCGCCCTGGGGGCGGGTCTCTTCGTGCCGTTCGGTGGGCGGGCAAACTGGGACACGAACGACGCGCTCGCCGGCTCGAAATACCCGCTCGCGGCCGCCGGTGTGCAGCGGTGGCACATGATCGACGGCGCGCTGACGTTCATCTACGGCACCGTGGGCGCCGCATACCGCTTCGGCCCACTGAGCATCGGGGTGGCAGGCAACCTCGTGCTCGCCTCGGCCGCGCTCGAGCAGGCGAAGAACGCCGGCGGCAGCGGCGAGCCTGACACCGTGCGCGAGGGGCGGGCGAAGCTGGACGCGTCCGGAGTGACGGCGAGCTTCGGCGCAGGCGCGATGGTCGAGGCCGTCCCTCGTCGCTTGTGGCTCGCGGCGTCTTACCAGTCGCAGCCGAACATGGGCCCGATGGCGCTCGGGGGCACGCTCGACATCACGGCACCCACCGGCAGCACCAGCGCCAAGGTGAACTTCAACCAGGCGCTCCCGGACATCGTTCGCCTCGGTGCTCGCTGGCGCGCCGAGGACTGGCTCGAGCTGCGCCTCTTCGGCGACTACACGCGATGGAGCGTCAACAAGACCCAGTGCGTGGCCCTGCAGGGATATCCGTGCGCGGTGTATCCGGACGGATCCGACGCAAGCGGCGGGGGCGTGCTCGCGAACTATCGCCGCAACTGGAACGACACGTTCGGCATCCGCGCCGGCGTGAGCGTCTGGGTGCGGCCCGAGGTCGAGGTCTTCACCGGCACCGGCTTCGAGACGGGCGCGACGCCCGACGCAACCCTGGAGCCGGGGCTCGCGGACGCGGACAACGTGGAGTTCGCCGGAGGAGCCCGCGTGCTCGTCGCCGGCTGGATCTACGTCGCCGCCTCGTACACGCAGCTGCTCTTCCTGAACCGCGACAACACGGGCCAGAGCACCCTCGCGGACGCGCAGGTGCCGACGCAGCAGCAGGACGGCGGCGGCTACTACACGCAGTGGATCGGCTTCTTCGACCTCAATCTCGAGAAGAGTTGGTGAGCCGGCGCATCTCGTCGACGACCCGCCGGAGCTCCCCGGCGAGGGCGCGCGGGCCCTTGGTCGAAAACACGTCGACCATCGCGCCGTAGTACCAGAGCTGCTCCTCGGGGCCGGCGTTGAACCGGTCCCACGCGGCCCTGCCTCGCTCGCGCAGGTCGGCCACGATGGATCGCGCGTTGTGCAGCTTGTCCGCCGCCGCGACCAGACGCACGGAGCGTGGCGCACGCCGGAGGTGCCGCAGGTGTGCCTCCTTGCGCGCCCGCCACGGCGGCTTGGGCGTCGCATCGGTGTCCGAGCAGCCCAGGACGATGTCGGCCACCGCGCCTCCGAATCGCCGGCGAATGGCCGAGAGCGTCTTCTGCCCTCCCTGGTCCTCGACCGCGTCGTGCAGCAAGGCCGCGATCGCTTCGTCCTCGGTGGCACCGTGCTCCAGCGCGATGCTCGTCGTGGCGAGCAGATGCGCAACGTACGGCACGCGGGTCCCCTTGCGCAGCTGCTTCGCGTGAAGCCGGGCCGCGTAGACCATCGCGTCGTGGAACCGCCGCGTCAGCACGCAGCGATGGTAGGTTGGCGAGGCTGCGGATGCCCATCTCGATTCTCTTCGTCGCCTCCGAATGTGCGCGATTCGTCAAGGCTGGCGGCCTCGGGGATGTCGTGGCCGCTCTTCCCGCCGCGCTGCGAGCGCTCGGGCACGACGCGCGCATCGTCATTCCTCGCTACGACGTGATCCCGACGCAGAACCTGAAGCGCCACGCGGCGCCGCTCGGCGTCCCGCTCGGCGGCGGCGACGCGTGGTCGGCCGTCTTCGAGACGCGGCTGCCGGGCACCGACGTGCCCGTCTACCTGCTCGACCACGAGCAGCTCTTCGGGCGCGGGTACCTCTACGATCCGCCCGGCTCGATCGCGCCCGACAACCTCGTGCGCTACGGATTCCTGTCGCGAGGCGCGCTCCAGCTCTGCAAGTACCTCGGGTGGACGCCGGACGTCTTCCACGTGCACGACTGGCCGACGGCGCTCGTGCCCGTGTACCTCAACACGATCGAGTCCACCGGGCCGCTCGCGCGCGCCGCGACCGTGCTCACCGTCCACAACCTCGCGCACCAGGCGAAGTTCCACCCCGGCGCGCTGCCCGTCGTGCACTTGCCCTGGAGCGAGATGCGTCCGGACTCGCTCGAGGACTTCGGCGCCGTCAACCCGCTCAAGGGCGGCCTCTATCACGCGACGAAGCTGACGGCGGTCTCGCCGCGCTACGCCGCCGAGATCCAGACGCCCGAGGGCGGGGCGGGCCTCGACGGTGTCATGCGCTTCCGGGCGGCCGACCTCTCGGGCATCCTGAACGGCATCGACGAGCGCGTGTGGGATCCTCGGACGGACCCGACCCTCGTCGCGCGTTACGACGCGAGCGATCTCACGGGCAAGGCGCAGTGCAAGCGCGCGCTGCAGACCGACATGAGCCTCGCGCCCCGACCCGACGTGCCGCTGCTCGGCGTCGTCTCGCGACTGAGCGAGCAGAAGGGGACCGACGTGCTGCTCGCGGCGCTGCCGCGCATCCTGGATCTCGATACGCAGGTCGTCATCCTCGGCTCCGGCGATCTCGCGGCCGAGGGGTACCTCCACTGGCGCTCCCACCACGGGGGCGATCGCTTCCGCGCGTGGATCGGCTTCAGCGAGCCGCTGGCCCACCGCATCGAGGCCGGCGCGGACCTGTTCCTCATGCCCTCGCGGTTCGAGCCGTGCGGTCTGAACCAGATGTACAGCCAGCGCTACGGGACGCTGCCGATCGTGCGGGCGACGGGGGGCCTCGACGACACGGTCGAGAACTACGACGAGGAGGCGGGCGCGGGCACCGGCTTCAAGCTCTGGGACCTGAGCGCCGACTCTCTCGTGGACACGGTGCGCTGGGCGGCCGAGACCTACCACGAGCGCCCGCAGCACTTCCGCGCGATGCAGCGCAGGGCGATGCAGAAGACGTTCGGCTGGGACGTGGCCGCGCGCAAGTATGCCGACGTGTACGCGTGGGCCATCGCCGCGCGTCGCGGCGCTGCCTAGAGCGCCTCGATCTTCACGCCGTCGAGCCAGAGCATCCCCGGCCCGCCGATGCCGACACCGAGCTGGAGCCTCGCGGCGTCCGGTGGAACGTCGACGAAGAGCTCGTAGCGTGTGAAGTCGGCGTTCTGCGCCAGGCGTGCGCTCGCGTAACCCAGCCCCGGACCGTCCGGCGGTGAGTCTTCCCCCTGGGCGCGCAGCCACACGTCGCCCCGGGCCGTGACGCCCTGGGTCCTCACCCACACGATCGCGTGCGCACGACGGCCGCGCACCGGCGCCGCGTCGATGGACGTCATGAACGTGCCGTAGCCGCCCTCCGGATCGCGCGTCGGATGGAACCGGATCGTCGGATGTCCCTCGCGAGGCGCCTGGGGGTCGACTTCGGCCGCGTACGCTTCGCGCGCGGCTCCCTGCACCGACCAGCCGGCGAGCGGCGATGCAGCGGGTCCGTCCGATCCCGGCGTCCCGGCCGACACGGCGGTCGTCGAGGACATGGAGAACTCGCACGCGGACAGGAGGAGGCACCCGAGAGCAAGCGGGGCGAGGCGCATGCCGGGATCCTAGCGCGCATTTCCGGCGAAGAACGCCCGCAGGCGCGCGTGCGTCTTCTCCGGCAGCTCGAACTGGGGCACGTGCCCGCAGCTCTCGAACACCTCGACCGTCGCGGTGGGTGCCGCACGGCGCACGTGCTTCACGAAGGCGTGCGGCACGAGCCGATCGCGATCCCCGAAGATGAAGAGAGCCGGCACCGACAGCGAGGGGAGGCGCGTCCAGAACCCGTCGCTGCCGTGAGGGTTCTCGAGATAGATCTCGCGCGCCGCGTGGAAGAGGGCGACGCGTCCTCGCGGCGTCGCGAAGTAGCGCACGAACTCGTCGGCGGCGGCGTTCATCGCCGCGTCCGACACGCGCGCGGGGACGGCGAACAGAAAGCGCAGCGTGCGGACGGCGAGCGCGTGCAGCATCGGCAGCGGCATCACGGCCAGCTCCGGACGCAGCACCCGCACCAGCCCCACGGCCATCCGGTAGCGCCGCCAGGCCAGCGAGGGTGCCAGCAGCCCGAGCGTTCTCACCCGCGACGGATGCCGCAGCCCCATCTCGAGCGCGACGCGACCACCCATCGAGTTGCCGACGAAGTGCGCGCGGTCGATGGCCAGCGCGTCGAGCAACGCGGCGAGCCATTGCGCGAAGTACGCAGGGGTCAGCGGGCGAACGGGCTTGTCGCTCTCGCCGAAGCCCGGCAGGTCGACGGCGATCACGTGGTGGTCGCGCGACAGGTCCCACAGCGTCGGCAGGAACGACGCGCACGTCGCCCCCAGCCCGTGGAGCAGCACGACCGGAGGCGCACCGCGCTCTCCCGCCTCGAGGTAGAAGGAGGTGACTCCGTCCGCCTTGACGCGATGACAGCGCGGCGCGCGTGGGTCGCGGTGCGGCGGGGGGAGCAGGTCGTCGAGCTCCAGGGCGAGCGCGATGTTCCCGCGCATCGTCAGCCGGTGCTCGAGGAAGGCCTGCACCCCCGCCGTACGACCATCGAGCACTTCCAGCACCGTGCCCGGGTCGCTGTGTATGGTCACCGCCGCGTTGCGCTTGCGGCGGTTCGACAGCTCGGTCCTCCCCTCGCGCAGGTCGATCGTCCAGGCGCCGACGTCCGTCTGGAATGCGATGCGCGCCCTGCGGAGGGCCGCGCGGTCCGACGGATGGGAGATGCGGCGTCGCAACGCCGCTTCGATGCTCATCCTCTGATCGTTCTTACTCGTTCGGCTTGCTCGTGGTGTCCACGTTGGCTCGCCGCTTCTTCGCATGCGAGGCGAGGCCGCCCTTGCGTCCGGCGGCGCGCGCCTCGTCGCTCGTGAACTCGTGCGCGGTGCCCGCGGTGTGGGCTGCCTTGCCGCCCTTGCGGGCGATCTCGCTCACGATCTTGCGATCCATGGCGGCGAACCCTCGGGGTTTGCGCGGAGGCGCGGCCTCGGGCGCCTGGGGAGGCGCGTCGGGCCGAAGCTCCTGCTCCGGGGTAACTGCTTGGGGATTGTTTTTCTCGTCCTGCATGGCTCTGTACTGCCTACGGTCTTGCGACCGCTTTGGTTCTACAGAGAAACCTAGGCACGAGTCGTGCGTGCGCAAGGCCCATGCGTTGGCAGCGCGGCGCGTCACGTCGCGTAGATTCGGTAATCGATTTCAGGGAATAGATTGTCGCGGTGCTCCACCTCTTGGAGCCAGCGGGCATCGATTTCCCGACCGGAACCCAGCGTGTCGTAGATGCGGGTGAAACGCTTGACGTGGTCGTTCGTGCGCTTGGTGGCGTAGGGCACCGTCGTGCCCGTCTTCATGATGAACGCCCAGTCGCTGGCCTGCGCCAGCATCACCTCGCGCGCGGCCTGGTCGAGGGCGCGCCGGCGCAGCCCGCGCGCCTCGGGGAAGCGCCGGGCCAGCTCGACCATGCGCTCGGCCATCTTGTGGAGGTGCCGGTAGACCCAGGCGTTGCTCCCGTTGCACCAGTAGTCGCCGTAGCCCTTCTCCCCCCACGACGAGAAGCTCGGTGTGGACACCTGGTTCGTCGGGTACTCCGCGAGGTAGCCGCTCGGCGTGATCGGCGCGACGGCGCCCTGGTCGTAGTGGAGCTTGCGGAAGAGGAGCTCGAGGAACATCGGGCCCTCGTACCACCAGTGCCCGAACAGCTCGGCGTCGTAGGGCGCCACCACGATCGGCCGCCGGTCCATGTTGGCGCGCAGGTGCTCGATCTGTCGCTCGCGGTTGAACATGAAGTTGCCCGCGTGCTCGGCGGCGCGCAGGTAGGCGCGGTGCGGGTCGTACGGCCGCTTGTTCTCCATCGAGCGATGGGTGACCGCGTAGTACTTCATGCCGGTGAAGGTGCGGATGCCCTCGGGGTGGATGTACGGCTTGATGGTTTCGAAGGGCAGGTCGAACCCGATGTCGCGATAGAAGTCGCGGTAGTCGGGATCGCCCGGGTAGCCCTCCTGCGCGCTCCACACCTGCTTGCTGCTCTCGATGTCGCGCCCGAACGCGGCGACGCCGGAGCGGCAGTAGATCGGCGCGTGCACGCCGTACAGGGGACGCGGGTCGGCGAAGAGGACCCCGTGGGTGTCGACGAAGAAGAAGCGGATGCCCTCCTCGCGCATCAGCTCGTCCACGCCGGGGACGTAGCCGCACTCGCCGAGCCACATGCCCTGCGAGCGCCGGCCGAAGAGCCGCTCGTAGACGCTCGCCGCGGTGTGGATCTGCGCGCGGAACGCGGCCCAGTTGCGATCGAGCAGCGGGAAGAAGGGATGGGTCGCGGTGCAGGTGATGCACTCGAGGCGACCGGCGTCCTGCAGCGCGCGGAAGCCGCGCACGATGTCCCCGTCGTAGCGCCGCCAGCAGTCGCGGATCTCGCCGAAGCGGTGGCGGTACATCTTCGCGAGCTCGTGGAAGGTGCGGTCCTCGCGCCACGTGCGGTCGACCTCCTTCTCGGCGAGCTCGATCTGCGAATCGATCTTCTTCGAGTAGCGCTCCTTCAGCAGGTCGTCGGTCATCATCGAGAGGAGCGACGGGCTGAAGCTCACGGTGATGCGGAAGTCGACGTCGTCGCGCGCCAGGTTCTCGAACGCCATGAGCAGCGGCGCGTACGTCTCGGTGATGGCCTCGAAGAACCACTCCTCCTCCATGTAGGAGGGCGCCTCGGGGTGGCGCACGAAGGGCAGGTGCGCGTGGAGGACGAGCGAGAGATAGCCGTGCGCCATGCTCACTCCTCCCCGCCTGGCCGCTTCGCCCACTTCTCGCCCATCGTGCCGACGCTGGGCTCGGCCGCGAAGCGGCTGCCCGCGAAGTGATCGCTGGCGCCGACGCTCTCGCTCGCGCCGAGCCAGATCAGGCGCGATGCGCCGCCCAGGAGCGTCTCGGACGCGCCGCCGGCGACCCACTCGCTCGCCCCGATCCACAGCCGCTCGGACCCGCCGATGCGAAGGAGCTCGCTGGCTCCGCGCTCGAGCAGCCCGTGCGCCTCGGAAGCGCCGACGGCGAAGTGCTCGCGCTCCCATCCCGACACGACCTCGCGCTCGACGACGTGCTCCCAGCGCTCGATCATCGGCGTCATCGCGCGCACCCAGCGCATCGACCACGTCGAGACGACGCGGCGCCCCGGCTCGGTCCCGAAGTCGCGGATCGTGATGCGCCACGGACCGTAGACGACCATCTCGCCGCCCTCGTACTGGACGTGGTGCGGCTCGTCGCCGAGCAGCTCGATGGCGATGCGCTGCGGGTCGAGGTGCTCCCATCGCAGGAAGCGCAGGCCGGATCGCCACTCGGCCCGCCACTCGTCGAGGCGCCACCAGCGCTCGATGTGCGCGACCTGGTGGCGCTCGATCGTTCGGTGACCGCTCCCCGAGGCGTGCTCGCGCGGGACGGGGTCGTCGTGCGTGGGGGCGTAGCCTGCGCGCCAGACGTCGACGTAGCCCGCTCCTTCGCGTCCCGGCAGAGGCGGCTCCGGGCCCGAATACCGCGAGCGGCAGGGCGCGACGCACGGAGGCGAGTTCTCGCTGGCCACGGTCATCCACTCGAGCTGGGCGTTCGGCGACGGCGCGTTGCGCGGGAAGTCGGCCCGCCCCGAGCGCGCGATCGGCTGGAAGAAGCCCTCGTGCGTCTTGATGCCGATCTCGGCGTGCATCGACGACGTCGGGCGCCGGATCATCAGGTAGTACTCGCGGTCCGCCCGGTCGACGCGGATGTCGAAGTAGTCGTTCGCGTTGGTGCCGTCGAAGTCGCGCCCGGTCGTGTCGTAGATGCGGATGTTGCACCAGCCGTGCGCCCCGCCCTTGCCGAGACGGGCGCGAGCGGAGGCGATGCCTTCGTCGGTGATCTCCCAGTAGAGATAAGCCGAGTCCGGATCGCGCACGACGGCGGTGATGCGGTCCTCGCCGTAGGCCCAGGGCAGCTCTCCGGCGTCGATGGACGGCTCGCTTCCGCCGAGCTCGAACTTCGCCTGTTCGACGCGCGTGTCGTCCATGTGACGGAGATCCCTCGCGAGAGGGCGCGACTCTAACTCAGCCCACGTACGCCTGCACGACGCCGCGCTGGCCGTCGATGCGCCACGTCTTGGTCGCGTCGTCGGCGTCGAGCCTCTCGGCGAGCCCGGCAGGAAGGCCCAGCACCGAGTCGCTCTTCATCGTGCGGGCGCACACGAGGGGCACCCCCATGTACGAGGCCGCTTGGGAGAAGGACGCGCTCGGCG
>DASVWO010000245.1:0-13383 GCA_036393165.1 Polyangiaceae bacterium
GTGAGCGCGGGCACCACCTGCTCGGGCGGGACGGTGTGCGCGGGCGGATCGTGCACCACGTGCGGCAGCACGTCGCAGGTGTGCTGCGCGAACGCCACGTGCACCGCATCCGGGGACTGCTGCGATCCGGGCACCGTGACGTGCGTGGGCGCCGGCGGCGCGTGCGGCAGCGGCAACGAGGTGTGCAGCGGCGGCAGCTGCATCGCGTGCGGGACGACGGGCAATGCTTGCTGCACCGGAAGCACGTGCACGACGCCCGGAGACTGCTGCGACCCGGGGACCGGCGACTGCGTCGCCGCGAACACGTCGTGCAGCGGCGGGACGCAGGTGTGCATCGGCGGCAGCTGCCAGGCGTGCGGCACCACCGGCAACGACTGCTGCGCCGGAAACACGTGCACGACGCCCGGTGACTGCTGCGACCCGGGGACGGGCAAGTGCGTCGGCGCGAGCACCGCGTGCTCCGGGACGAACGAGGTCTGCAGCGGCGGCAGCTGCCAGGTGTGCGGCGCGACCGGCGACGCGTGCTGCCCGGGCTCGGCGTGCAACTCCGGCGACTGCTGCGACCCGGCCACAAACAAGTGCGTCGCGCCCAATACGTCGTGCGGCAACGGGGCCGACGTCTGCCTCGGCGGGACCTGCCTGACGTGCGGCACGACGGGCAGCGCCTGCTGCGCTGGCAACACGTGCTCCCAGTCGGGGGACTGCTGCGACCCGGGCACCGGCAAGTGCGTCGGCGGGAGCACGGCGTGCTCGGGGACGAACGAAGTCTGCAGCGGCGGCTCCTGCC
Source organism: Polyangiaceae bacterium (assembly GCA_036393165.1). Taxonomy (GTDB): domain Bacteria; phylum Myxococcota_A; class Polyangia; order Polyangiales; family Polyangiaceae; genus Palsa-1150. Next base: position 788 of record DASVWO010000245.1, read on the forward strand.
AGTCGTGCGGGAACGCGGGGCAGGCGTGCTGCGCCGGGGGCACGGCGTGCTTCGGCGACGGCTGCTGCACCAACAACACGTGCGTCGCCGACGGGCAGTCGACCGGCACTGGGATGGTGTGCTCCGGCGGCACGTCGGTCACGTGCGGTGGAACCGGGAACCCGTGCTGCGCGAACGACACGTGCAACTCCGGCAGCGCGTGCTGTACGGCCGGCGGGTGCGTCGCGAGCAACACGACGTGCGGCGGGGACGTCGGCGCCTGCAAGAACGCCGGCTGCAACAACAACACGTGCGGCAAGAGCACGCAGAGCTGCTGCCCCGGCAACACGAACGGCAAGGGGTCGAACGGCAACTTCTGCACGGTCGGCGGCCTCGCGTGCGGGTCGAACGGCAAGTGCGCCGCGTGCGGGACCAGCGGAGAAGCGTGCTGCCCGGGCAACCTGTGCACCGGCGGCTGCTGCGACCAGGCGACGCACACGTGCATCACCGCGGGCAACGCATGCAGCGACGGCCAGACCTGCTCCGCCACGACGAGCGGGTGCGGTACGGCCTGCGGCGGAATCGGCCAGGCGTGCTGCGCGGGGACCACGGGATGCAACGCGCCCTTCACCGTCTGCTCCGGCACCAGCTGCGTCGCCTGCGGCGGCAACGGGCAGCCCTGCTGCGCCGACGACCAGGGCAAGGCGTACTGCGCCGAGCCCTACGGTTGCAACAACGCGGGCACCGCGTGCACCACGTGCGGGCGTGCGTCGGGTCAGCCCTGCTGTCCGGGCGACTGGTGCCAGACGGGCCTCGCGTGCCAGGCTAGCGGGGCGAACGCGAACACCTGCATGTGAGCACGCTCACCACGCTGCCTCTTCCGCGCCTGGCGCGAGCGACCGCCATCGTGGCGTCGCTCGCCATCGCGCTCGCCGGGTTCGTCGCCGGCGCGGTGCGCGTTCTCCCGTGGTTGCTCGACCCCGCCGTGCCGTGGCCGACGGCGGCGCCGTTCGCGCGCGGGCTCGCGGCGGTCGCGCTCGAGGCGGCACTGCTCGTCGGGTGGCCGGTGGGCTGGGCGCTCGCGTGCTTCCGCTACGTGGAGAGCGGCGAGGCCCGGGTGCTGCTCACGCTGGGGGAGCGCCCTTCGGGCACGGTGGTGCGCCTCGCGCCGCAGGGGGCCGTCTTCGCGCTCGTGCTGGCCGCCGTGTCGCTCGTCTACGGAAGCGACGCTCGCGCGCCCGGGCGCGTGGCGACCGAGCTGCTCGCCGATGCGCGCGTCTCCTGCGCGGCCGCGAGGGGGCCCGCGAGCTACGTCGTGCCGTTCACCGACTTCACGTGGCTGTGCGCGTCGGGCTCCGAGCCGCGCCTGGTCGGTTCGGCCCCGGCGCTCGGCGGCGCGGTCGTCACGGCGACCGGCGCGCGCATCGCGGGCGACTTCCGCGCGATCGACCTCGACGACGCGCGCGTCCTCTTCCCGGGCAAGCCGCCGACCCTCATCCGCGTCGCGTCGCTGTCGCTGCACGGGATGGCGCCGTGGGCGCGCGCGTCCACGCTGCCGGCGGCGCTCCGCGCGGTGTTGCTAGCGCTCACGGCATGGGCATGCGCGTCGCTCGCGGCCTGGGCCGTGCTGCGGCGCGCGGCGATCAACCGTCTCGTCGCCCTCGCGCTCGGAGCGACGGGTCCGCTCGTCGCGCTGGGGCTCCTTCGTCTACTCGAGCGGGCCGATGCTCACGCGTGGCTCTTCGTGCTCGTGCCTCTCGCGGCCGCCGCCGCTTGCACCTCTGCCGCCGCCGGGCTCACGCGCTTGCGACGCGGCAAGCGCGCTGCTAGCACGTAATTCGAGGCCAACGGCATGGGCAACATCGGCGTCACGGAGATCCTCCTCATCGCGCTCGTCGCGCTGCTCCTGTTCGGCGCCGGCCGCATCGCCGACATCGGCAAGGGGCTCGGGCAGGGCATCAAGAACTTCAAGCAGGGCTTGAAGGAAGCCGACGAGCTCGACGCCGAGGGCAAGGCGAAGGAGCTTCCCCCGAAAGAGGAGAAGCCCGCCGACGCGACGAGCAAGTGACGCGACGCATCGCTGGGCCGTGCTAGAAACGCACGCGTGCCCACGACGCTCGCATCGAGGCTGAAGGCCGTTCAACCGAGCGCCACGCTCGCGATGAACGCGCGCGCTCTCGAGCTCAAGGCGCAGGGGGTCGACGTATTCGCCTTCGGCGTCGGAGAGCCTGACTTCGAACCGCCGAAGGAGGTGCTCGACGCCGCGAAGCGCGCCATCGACGCCGGCGCGTCCAAGTACGGCCCGGTCACGGGCATCCCGGCGCTGAAGACGGCCATCTGCGAGTTCACGCAGCGCATGCGCGGCTGGGCGCCGAAGCCCGAGAACGTGTGCGTCACCGTCGGGGCCAAGAGCGCGCTGTTCAACGTGGCGCTAGCGCTCTACGAGCCGGGCGACGAGGTGGTGATCCCCAAGCCGTACTGGGTGACGTACCCGGAGCAGGTGCGCATCCTCGGGGCGACGCCGGTGATCGTCGAGACGCGCGAGGACGAGGGCTGGAAGGTGCCGGCCGAGCGGCTGGAGAAGGCGCTGACACCGCGCACGAAGGCGGTGATCCTCTGCACGCCGTCGAACCCGACGGGCGCGGCGTACACGGAGCACGAGACGCGCGCGCTCGTCGAGGTGCTGCGCAAGCACGACTGCTGGCTCGTCGTGGACGAGATCTACGCGGAGCTCGTGTACGAGGGGTTCAAGTTCGTCTCGGCTGCGAAGATCGCGCCCGATCTGCTCGACCGCATCGTGATCATCGACGGCGTGAGCAAGACGTTCGCGATGACCGGCTGGCGCATCGGCTGGTCGATCGCGCCGGCGGCGCTGACGAAGGCGATGGACGTCGTGCAGGGCCAGAGCAGCACGCACGCGGCGATGGTCGCGCAGCACGCGGCGGTGGCGGCGCTCAAGTGCGATCTCGGGGATTTTCCGAAGACGAGGGATCTGTTCCAGCGGCGGCGCGACGCGATGGTCGCGGGGCTCGAGTCGATTCCCGGGTTCCGGTGCAGGAAGCCGGAGGGGGCGTTCTACTGCTTCCCGGACGTGAGGGGGCTCTACGGGCTCGAGACGGAGCAGAAGACGCTCGAGACGGACGAGGACGTGGCGTTCTGGCTGCTGGACAGGGCGCACGTTGCGGCGGTGCCGGGGTCGGGGTTCGGGATGCCCGGGTACATGCGGTTCAGTTATGCGGCGAGCGAGGAGAGGATCCAGGCGGGGATCGAGACGATCCGGCGCGTCGTCGAGCGCGCGTGGCGCGCGGACCGGACGGGCAAGACGCGCCTGAAGTGAACGGATTCGGAGTCGGAGTCGGAGTCGGACTCGGACTCGGATGCGGATCCGGAGGTCGGAGTGTGAGTGTCGGGTGACGGTCTTGCTTGCATGCCGGGGGCGAAAGAATCGCGCCGCCGTCCTGTGGGCGCGCAGGGCTCAAAGCTCCGGCGTCACGATTCTTTCGCCACCGGGTGGGCATGCAAGCAAGACCGTCACCCTCCTCGCGATTTCTTCTCCTCGATACCGCCATTCACGCCATCGAGACGCTTCGGCCAGTGGTGGCTCGCATCCGTCAGCGCGACCGCGATCTGGGGCTTCTCCACCGCCGCCGGCTCCAACGCCGAGGTTCGTGCCGCGCTGCGCGTCGCCATCGCCTGGGGATACGTGAGCGCGTGTGACGTCGACGCCGGCGAGCAGCTGCTCGACCGCATCGCCGCCATGCTCTACCGGCTCGGCGCTCGCCGCTGAGCAGGTGAGGAGAGCGTCGACCGAGGGATCCGCGGCCGCGACCTCGGTCGACGGAGCGTCGACCGTAGGATCATCAGCTCCGACTTCGGTCGACGGAGGCGCGACCGAGGGATCACGAGCTGCCACCTCGGTCGATGGAGCGTCGACCGAAGGATCATCAGCTGCGACTTCGGTCGACGGAGGTGCGCCCGAAAGATCGCGAACTGCCACCTCGGTCGACGGAGCTGCGACCTCGGTCGACCGAATTGCGACCGAAGGATCTGGAGCTGCGATCCGGCGCCAAGTTGGCGTCCTGGCGAAGCAATTGCCGAATCGTCGGTACACGACGGTCCGATGTGCGGATCACAAAGTGGAAAGACGAGTGAGGGAAAACGCGAGTCATCCGTCCACACCCTCTCGGAAACGACGCGAAGAAAGTAGGGGATGAAATCTCGAGTCATCCGTTCCCTGTGATCGGAACGGGCCTGCTGGCCCACAACCCGGAGATACCGCCACGACCACCACCAAGCGCAGCAAGCGACTCATCCAACAGCTCATCGGATTCATCGCGGGCATCGGCAAGCAGTGGCCGAAGCCCACCACCCTCAACATGGACGACCGCACGGTCTCGACGGACGCTCTGTCCGTCGAGTTCCAGGCGGTCGTGGACGCCGACGCGGCCGCCAAGACCGCGGAAGTCCAGCGCACCAACGCCGTCACGAAGGCGAATGCGCTGGCCCAGGGCGTCGTGCAGGACGCCACGGCGTTCAAGGCGTTCCTGCAGGCCACCTTCGGCAAGAACGCCGCCACGCTCGCCAACTTCGATCTGAAGCCGCGCCGGTCCACCAAGGTGCCCGTCGCGACCAAGAGCGAAGCGGTGACGAAGGCGCAGGCGACGCGAAAGGCGCTCGGGACCAAGGGCTCGCAGCAGAAGAAGCAGGCGAAGAAGGCGCTCGCTACCCAGCCCGCGCCGGAAACGCCCGCCACGACGCCGGCGGCGCCTGCGACGACGACACCGACGAAGTCCTGAGCGGTCAGCCGACCGGCACCCGGTACAGCATCACGTACACGAGCACGCCCGTCACCGAGACGTAGAGCCAGATGGGGAAGGTCCATCGGGCGATCGTCCGGTGGCGGGCGAACCGGTCGCGCAGGGCGAAGTACAGGGTCGTCACGACGAGCGGGACGACGAGCATCGCCAGAAGCATGTGCGAGACGAGCACGGCGAGGTACGCCACGTGGAACCAGCCGTGGTGCGGATCCACGTGCGTGCCCGTCAGGGCGACGCGCGTGAGATAGGTGCACAGGAACAGCGCGGACACCGCGAAGGCCGTGAGCATCAGCGCGCGATGCACGTGGCGAGCGCGCCTGGCGATGGCGACGCGGCCCGCGAGGAGCAGGAGCGCGGCGGTGCCGTTGAGCATCGCGTTCACCAGCGCGAGCGTGTCGCCCAGCTCGGCGCGGGTCACGGGTGCTCCGTCGCGAGGTGCTCGGCGTCGTCTTGCACGTGCTCGATGTCGCGCTCGTCGTCGGTCGGGTAGTAGCCGCGGATGCGGCCCGCGGCGTCGACGAGCACGAACCAATCGCCGTGCGTCACGTCGCTTTCACCGGCGCCGCGGGCGATCTTCGCGGCGGATACCTTGAACCCCTGGACGACGGCGCGGATGACGTCGTCGGCGGGGCCCGTCACGAAGGTCCAGCGCGACGGGTCGGCGCCGGCGCGCGCCGCGTAGTCCGCGAGCACGGGAGGCGTGTCGTTGTCCGGGTCGACCGAGAACGAGACGAGCCGCGCGTCGCTCCCGTCCTTCGTGAATCGCTTCTGCAGCTCGGCCATCTGAGCCGTCAGGCGCGGGCAAGACGAGGTGCAGTGGGTGAACACGAAGTCGACGACGGTGGCGTGGCCGAGCATCGATGCCGTCGTGTAGGGCGCGCCGCGCTGGTCCACCAGCGTGAAGGGCGGCACTTGCCCGTACGTGGCGAGCGCGTGCCTCGGCCGCATCGAGCGCGCCAGGAGCGCCATCGCAATCGCCATCGCCAGTCCCCCGACGGTGACCACGGTACGGCTCATGGGGGAAAACCTCAGGCGCGATCGAGCAGGAGCGCGATCAGGAGCACCGACAGGTACGGGATGGAGTACGCGAAGACGCCCTTGGCCCACTTGCGCACGTTGCGGCGCGGGGACATGACGATCCCGCGGAGCGCGAGCGCGAGGAAGCCCGCGCCGAGCGCCGTGGCGATCCAGGTGTACGCATGCCCGGCGAGCCCGAGCGGCCCGAAGAGCAGCGAGGCGGCCACGAGGAGCACCGTCCACACCGCGATGGTGCGCCGCGCGGCGCCCTCGCCGTGCTGGACGCTCACGACCTGCAGGCCGGCCCGCGAGTAGTCCGTGGCGCGGAAGATGGAGATCGCGGCGAAGTGCGGCACCTGCCACAGGAACAAGACCGCGAAGAGAAGCATTCCGCCCGTGGCGAGCGATCCGGTCACCGTCGTCCACCCGAGCAGCGGCGGGATGGCCCCGGGCACCGCGCCCACGAGGAGCGCGAGGTGCGTGTGGCGCTTGAGCGGCGTGTAGGCCGCGACGTACGTGACCAGCGCCAGCAGGCCCAGCAGGCCCGTCGCCATGTTGACGAGGAAGAGCATCGGCGCCGAGATGCACGCGAGCGCGAGCCCGAAGGCCAGCGCCAGGTCCGGCGACATGCGCCCCGCCGGGAGCGGGCGATTGCGCGTGCGCGCCATGAGCGCGTCCACGTCGCGCTCCCACCACATGTTCAGCGCATTGGCCGACCCCACGATGAGCGCCGTGCCGAGCAGCGAGAGCAAGAGCTTGCCGGTGCCCACGCGGCCCGGCGCCATGCACGTCCCGGCCGCACCCGTCAGCAGGACGAGCGCCGTGATGCGCGGCTTGGTGAGGGCCACGAGGTCGCGGAGCAGCGGCCATACGCGCGAGCGTGGCCGCGAGACGACGAGCAGCTCCGAGTTGGCCACGGGGGGCCTTCCATGTAGAGCGCGGCCGGCCCGTTGGCAAGCCGGGCACGAGCGTGAGCCTCAAGAATCCGCGAGCTTGCGCTGACGGTCCTGGATGAGCGTCCGCCACATCGCGCGCTCGTCGGCGCTGGCGAGCGCCGCCCAGCCGGCCGCCGCGAGGCCGCAGAGGGCCCGAAGCGGCGCGTCGAAGGACCCCCGCGAGACGAGCGCCAGCGCGAAGGCCGCGACCACCGCGACGACCTCGTTGGGCTGGACAGCCGCCACGAGCGCGAGCAGCAGCGAGGAGGACACGAGGAAGATCGCGAACGACTGGATCGAATACGGCTGCGGCACTCCCGCCGAGTCGGCCAGCGCGGTGTGGAGCACCGACTGCCACAGCGACGCCCCCGAATGCACGCCCTTGGCGACGCCCCACGTGACGACGACCGCGATGACGATGGCCACGACGGCGCCCACCTGGCCGGCCAGCTTGGTGCGCGTGCCGAGCCACGTGACGGCCACCAGCTGCCCGCACGCCTCGAAGACCACCCCGGCCGTCGCGAGTCCCCGGCTCAAGCCGTAGGCGGAGAGGCTCGCCCGTTCGCTCGCGAAGCGCGCGACTTCCCAGGCGCCGAGCCGCGCGATCGACGCGAAGGCCGCCGCCAGCAAGAGGCCCGAGAGCGCCCGCGTGTGCGGCGTTCGCACCGCCGACGTGGCCGCCGCCAGCGCGGCCGCAGACGTCGTCGCCGAGACGCCGACCGCGAGAAGCTCCGGCAGCCGGTCGCGCAGCCCGAGCCCGCCGAGCGCGAGGAACACGAGGGTGACCGACGACAGGCCGACGAGCGTGAGGCGCACGGGCGTCCACACTCCGCGCGCGCGCATCGCGAGCTCGACCGTCGCCCAGAGCAGCGCCGCCAGGAGCAGCGCGAGGAAGAAGTACGATCCGGCCGCCGCGGCCTTCTCGGCGCTGTCGACGATCCGCTCCCCCGCGTTCCCGCGCACGCCCGGGGCCACGACGATGCCGAGCGCGCCCGAGACGACCGCCGTCAGCGCCGTCGCACGCAGCAGCCACGCCGCCGACACGAGCGGCGACGACGGCGGCACGTTCGAGCGGATCGGCGCGGACTCGGCGTCCAGCGTGCTCATATGGGCCGCAGGCTAGCCCATCACGTGCCGCGGTGCGCAGCTCCCAGGTTTGTCGGACGGGGCCCCGGCCCCGTCCGGGGCGTAAGATCGAGCGATCCCTCGCGCTGGTCGCTCGGGCTGCTGGGGGCGCTGCGCTCGTGCGCGGGGCCGGGCTGGTTCGGCAGCGACGGCGGCTGCGTCGGCTCCTCGTTCTTGGGCGCCGGCGTGTTGAGGATGTAGGGGCGCGCGCCCATGGTCGAGCAGGCGTAGACCTCGTCGCGGTGGAACTCCCAGTGCAGGTAGACGTTGCCGTCGGGTGACACGATCGCGCCCGGCGCGGGGCCGAAGGGCTGCGCGCGATCGACCGCGTCGAGCGCGGCGATGTCGAACGCGGTGATGCCGCTCGTCTTCACGATGCCCATGCGCTTGAGGTGCCCCTCCTTCGTGAGCACGATCTCGAGGCGCGTCACCAGATGCTGGTCGTTCATCGGGTGATTGGCGGGCAGCCCGTCGAGCGACTCGAGGAACGAGTCGGCGAAGATCGGGTGGATGCGGTTGTGCATCCCGTTGAGGTACGACGCGAAGGGCACCGCCGCCGTGTTGAGCGCCGTCTGGTTGCCCGGCTTCACGCTCGACACGTAGTTCTCGATCGCGCTGCGCCAGCGCTCGAAGTTGGAAGCGACCCACGCGCCGCGGTGCTCGCTCTTGCGCCGCTCGCCGTCGGCCTCGCGCAGCTTGCGCAGGTTGTCCTGCCCCACGATGGAGGCGATCTGCGACGGGTTGATGTTCGTGTTCATCGTGCCCGGCGCCGACTGCTGCCCGAGGCCCGGCGTCGACCACATCTTGCCTCCGGGGAGCGGCTGGCTCGTGGCGCCCGGTGTCGGCTGCGGCGTGAGGCCGGGCGCTCCGCCCGGACGCGCCGGATTGAAGCTCCAGCTTCCTCCCGGTGCGCTCTCCACCTCGGGCGAAGGCGGCGTGGCGCCGCCCGGCGTGGCTTGTGGCTCCGGCGGCGCGCCGGGCGTCTGCGCCGGCGCGACGGGGTGACCGTTGCCCGGCTGAACCTGGGCGGGCTGCGCGGCCGCCGCGGCGGGCGTCGGCTGCGGCTTGGGCAGCTTGGGCTCGTGCACCACGTCGAAGTCGGTGCCCTTCTCGCCCGGCGCGCGGTTCTTCTCGCCCTTGTGCTCCTCGCTCTCGGCGATGCGCGTCTTCTCGCTGTCGCCCGGCTGCTGATCGGCGCCCGGATGATTGCCGCCCGGCGTGGGGTTCTCGTCGTCGCGGTCGTGCGACGTCTGCGTCGCGACCGTCTCCTTCTCGACGTGGTTCGCCTCGTCGGCGATGAAGTGCGCGTTGGGGTTGTCCTGCTGGTCGGGCTTCGCGTGCTGACGCACGGCGATGCGCCGGTCCTTCAGCGGATCCTCCGGCAGGACCATGGGCTTCTTCGGCTCGTCCTTCTTGACGATGACCAGGGGCTTCGGCTCGTCCTTCTTGGGCGGCTCGGGCTTTTTCGCCTCGGGCTTCGCCGTGTCGACAGGCTTGGGCTTCTCCTCCGGCTTCGGCTCGGGTGGCGGCGGGGGCGGGGGAGGCGGCTGCGCCTCGTCCTTTTCCTCCTCGCTCGGGCCGCCGAGGCTGACCTCGAAGGTCTGCCCTTCCTGCTTGGCCAGGATGCCGGCCTGGCGCGACAGCTTCCAGAGCTCCGAGCGGTCGTCGTGCATCTGCGCCACCACGAGGCCGCCCGTGCCGAACAGGAAGTGCGCGCACACGGCCGCGCATATCCAAAGCCCGAGAGGGATGGTGACGTCGCGGGGGCGCATCTCTACCGTTGGAACCGCTAGCCTGGGATCAATCGCTTCAGGTCTTCAAGTTACGTACCGAAGCGCCCCACGTCGAGGCACGGTGCCGCCGCGGGCAGAAGCGGACGGAGGGTACCACGCGGTCTCCAGGGGGCCAGCGGCGCTACCGCAGAATCATTGGGGATTGTGCTCCGAGGTGCGCGTCTCTGGATCCCTGGCGATCCTTGAGACGGAAAGCTGCAGGCAAGCGGCCGCAGACGGCGAAGTCGCAGCGTGAACTGCGATGTGTTCACGCGCAGTTCCTGGCGGCGGGCCATGGCCCCGCTCGTGCAAATGAGGAGAGACATGTCGTCCTCCCCGCTCGTCATGGCGCTCCCGGCCGGCGCGCGCGTCGCCCGCTTCGCCGACGGATGCCGCACCGCCGCCCTCGATTTCGTCAATCGTGTCGGAGCGAGCCGCGGCAAGGAGCAGCTCGTCGAGTGGCTGCGCGGCCCGTACCGTGCGCACGTCGTGACGATCGCGCGCGCCTCGCACCGCCGGATCGCCCCGGCCAGCCTGCGTCCCTCCTCGGTGCAGAAGCTGCTGACGCGCACGCGCGAGCAGGTCGGCGCCACGATGATCTCGCTGACCAACCCGGAGGAGGGCGTCGCGTTCGGCTACGAAGCGCTCGCCGCGGGCCTCGTCTACCGGTGCCAGGATGCGCGCGGCGCGCAGGGCTGGGTGCCCGTCGCGTATCCGCGCATGCGTCTGCTCGACCGTGTGCTGTCGCTCGTCGCGGCCGACCATCTCCTTCGCGCCGGGGACTACGAGTCCATCTTCTTCCAGTGCAGCGCGTGCGGGGCCCTCGCGTTCGACGCCGAACGCAGGGGCGCCGGCATCTGCAGCGCCCATGTCTCCCGGAGCGACGTCCGCGAGCTCGCTCCCCAGCAGCCCCTCGCTGCCGCCGGCTGATATGCGTCGCTAGCGGGGCGCATTCACGAGCTCGAGACCGGCAATTGCCGGCCCTGCTGCGTCGTGTTACCTCGCTCCAGCGTCATGCCCATCGTCGAAGCCCGCAATCTCCCCGGGCACGTCGGCATCATCATGGATGGCAACGGGCGCTGGGCGCAGCAGCGCGGCATGGAGCGCGTCGCCGGGCACAAGGAGGGGGCCGCCGCCGTCCGCCGCACCGTGCGCGCGGCGCGTCGCCTCGGCCTGCGCGCGCTCACGCTCTACGCTTTCAGCGAGCAGAACTGGGCCCGCCCCGAGGACGAGGTGGACGCCCTCATGGGGCTCCTCCGCGAGTTCCTGCTGACCGAGCGAGGCGAGATCCTCGGCAACGGCATCCGGCTCAACGCGATCGGCAACCTCGGGCGCCTGCCCGCGCTCGTGCGCGCGGTTCTCGATCCGCTCCGCCACGAGAGCGAGTCGAACGGCGACATGACCCTCACGTTGGCGCTCTCGTACGGTGGACGCGAGGAGATCGCCCACGCCGCGCGCGAGCTCGCGAAGGCCGTTGCCGCGGGACGCATCCGGCCCGACGACGTGACTCCCGAGGCCCTGCACGCGCAGATGCCGAGCCTCACCGTGGGCGATCCGGACCTGGTCATCCGCACCGGCGGCGAGCGGCGCATCTCGAACTTCCTGCTCTACGGCCTCGCGTACGCGGAGCTCTACTTCGCCGACGTGCTCTGGCCCGATTTCTCGGAGCACGATCTCTACGCCGCCATCGAGAGCTTCCAGTCGCGCGAGCGCCGCTTCGGCCTGACGGGCGAGCAGCAGCAGCAGCGCGAGCGCGACGCCGGTCTGGCCACGGTCACCCGCATCGCGATCTAGATGGCCAGCGAGCGCAATCTCGTGCTGCGCCTGGCCACGGCGGCCGTCGGCGTGCCGGTGATCCTGGCGCTCATCTTCGTGGCGCCGCCGTGGGGCTTCTACCTGCTCGTGCTCGCTGCGTCGCTCGTCGGCGCCTCGGAGCTCTTCGCGATGACCCACGCGGGCGACCGCTTCGCCCAGGTCGTCGGCGTCCTCGTGTCGGCGGCGGCGTCGCTCGCGGTCTACCTGTTCCCTCAGGACGCGCGCGTTCTGGCGACGGTGCTCTTCGCCGTGCCTGCCTTCGGGCCCCTCTTCACGCTGGTGCGCCTCGGGGCGATCGAGACTGCGGCGCTTCGCGTTTGCGCCATGGGGTTCGGGCCCCTCTTCGTCGCCGTGCCGCTCACGTTGCTCGCCGTGATGCGAAGGATGTGGCCGGACGCCGGCTCGGGCTACGTCACGCTCTCGCTCGGCCTCGCCTGGCTGGCCGACACGGGAGCGTACTTCGCCGGCCGCTTCCTCGGCCGTCACAAGCTTTACGAGGCCGTCTCGCCGAAGAAGACCGTCGAGGGCGCCATCGGCGGCCTGCTCTCGAGCGTCCTCTGGGCCGTCCTCGGCTCCCTCTGGTTTCTCCGGGGCACGCTGCCGCTGGTGCACGCGGTGCCTCTCGCGCTGGTGGCGGGAGCGCTGGGCCAGGCGGGAGACCTGGGCGAGTCGCTCCTCAAGCGCTCGACCGGCGTGAAGGATTCCGGCTCCATCGTTCCGGGACACGGCGGCATCCTCGACCGCGTGGACGCGGTCATCATGACCACGATCGTCGTGTTCCTCTACGCTCTATGGCACTAGATTGACCCGAGAGAACCCTCTGACGCCCCGCGTCGCGGCGACTCTACTTGCGTAATCCGCGCCCAAGCGGCAGAAAGCGCCCCAGCATGGCCATTCCGTCGATCCCCACCCCGCCGCCTTCCAAGTCCGTCGTCGGTTCCGGCAAGGAGTACGACTTCTACAAGGTCGTCCAAGACTACCTCGACCGCGCCGCCAAGGTCGCGAAGATCGAGCCGTACGTCCAGACGATCCTGAGCCAGCCGAAGAACGAGCTGATCATCAACTTCCCGGTCCGCATGGACAACGGGGAGGTGCGCCTCTTCAAGGGCTACCGCGTGCAGCACAACAACCTGCTC
>DASVWO010000246.1:0-6025 GCA_036393165.1 Polyangiaceae bacterium
GTGGCCGCCGCCCACTTGCCGTTGTCGTTCATCGAGAGCGAGCGATCGAGCAGCACGAGCACCGTCGCGTCTCCGGAGCCGGCGCGGTAGTCGCGGTGCACGCAGTAGAGCGAGCTTCGCAGCGACCCGAGCGGCGCGAGAAGCCCGGTGCGCGAGCCGCAGGCCACGGCGATCGCCGACAGCGTCGCGAGGAGCGTCGCCGTCCTGCCGATGAGCGCCAGCCGCACGGCCTGAGTGTATGCTCCGGGCCGTGGAGACGCCCGCGAAGCTGCACGACGGGCGCTACACGGTCGTGGGGACGCTCGGCGACGGCGCGCAGGCGACGACGCTGGAGGCCGAGGACGCGACGGCGGGCGGACGGCGCGTCGCCATCAAGCGGTTCAACGTGCGCGGCGCCGAGTCTTGGAAGGACGTGGAGCTCGCCGAGCGCGAGGCCCGCGTGCTGGCGCGCCTGGACCATCCGGGGCTGCCCCGGTACGTCGAGCACTTCGAGGAGGATGGGGCCCTCTATCTCGTCATGGAGAAGATCGAGGGCGAGAGCCTCGCGGTGCGCCTCAAGGAGCGCGGGCCGATGAGCGAGGCCGAGACGCGCGCCATGCTGCACGAGCTGGCGGCGGCGCTCGACTACCTGCACGAGCGCGACGTGCCCATCGTGCACAGGGACATCAAGCCGACCAACGTCATCCGGCGCCGCGACGGGACGTTCGTGCTCATCGACTTCGGCGCCGTGCGCGACAAGCTGCGGCCGAGGGCGGGAGCACGGTGGTCGGCACCTTCGGGTACATGGCGCCGGAGCAGTTCCAGGGGCGCGCGCTCCCCGCGTCCGACGTGTACGCGGCCGGGGTGACGGCGCTCGCGGCGCTCACGGGGAAGCAGCCCGAGGACCTTCCGCACCGCGGCCTGCGCATCGACGTGCCCGCGGGCCAGAGCGACGTGAGGCCCGCCGTGAGCGAGGGCTTCGAGCGCGCGCTCGACGCGATGGTCGAGCCCGACCCGGATGCACGGCCGGCGCGCATCACGCCGCTGCTCGACCTCGAGCCGCCGCGGCCCGCGCCCACCGGGACGCGTTCGCGCAGCGAGCGACCCCGGAGGCGCCGCGGCAGGAGAGCACGCCCGCGCAGCCCGATCGCGCCGTACATCGGCCTGCTCTGGATCGCATGGGGACTCTTGTGGACCGTGCACGTGAGCTGGACGGTCATGATGCTCGCGATGCTCCCGATCTTCGCGCTCTCGCAATGGTCACGGGAGTGGAGCCGGCGGAAGCAGGAGGAGGCGGAGACGGAGGAGCAGATGCGGGCGCGCGTCGAGGTCGACCCGTCCGACGCGCGCGTGCGCGTCCAGCCCCCCCGCGAGCGGGGGCAGGACGAGGGCGACGACGAGGCCGAGAGCGAGCGTGAGCCCGAGCAGCGTCGCGCCCGCGGATGACCCACGTGGGAATGCGCGCGTTCCCACTCGTCATGGCATGCGCGCTGTGCATGTGCGGACGATCCGGTCTCGGAGCCGGACACGACGGCGGCGGCGCAGACACGGATGCGTCCGCGACGCATGACGAGGCTGCCACCGACGCTCCGGCTTCCTCCTCGTCCTCGGGTGGCGGCGAGGACGACGCCGCGACAGAGCCCGACGTCGTCGGGCAACCCGACAGCGGCTCTGCGGGTTGTCCCACGACGATGCCGGGCCCCGGCCCATGCGACACGAACGGGTTGATGTGCACGTACCCGGGCGGCCCTTGCACGTGCACGAGTGGCTGCACGATGGGCGAATGCTGCCCCACGAGCTGCGCCATGCTCCGCTTCCCCTGCGCCCCTGCCGGCGACGGCTGCGGCGGCATCCTTCACTGCCGCGAGTGCCCCACCGGTGACTCCTGCGGCAAGGACGGCGCGTGCCTCGGCCCCGGCGCCGGCTGCACACCGATCCCCTGCCCCGCGAGCGCGTGCGGCATCATCGACGATGGCTGCGGCGGCAAGATCGACTGCGGCGAGTGCTTCTGGAGCTGCGTCCTCGCGGGACCGTGAACGTCTCGCATCGTGTGCGGCGACCTCCGTCGTCCCAGCAAAGTGCTCCGCTCCGTGTGCCATGTGGACCCCTGACGGAGCGAATCGCACGGCTCCGGATGCGAGGTGCTCGTCCTGCGCAGCGAAGCGATCCTCCTCGTGAGGGAACCGGACATCTCCGTGAGCGAGCCCGATCTCTCCGTGAGTGGACGCCGCCTCTCACGGAGCAGAGCGATCCTGCATGTGAGCGGCATGCTTCACGACCGATGCGAAACGCTTTGCGCCGAGAGCGAACCGCTTCCCAGCGAGAGAGAGCTCCTCCATTCACGCTGGGATCGACCTTCGCACGTGAGTGGAAGGCTCTGCTCGCGCTGCGGATCGACTTCGCACGACTGCGAAGCAACTTCGCACGGCAGTGAAGTGACTTCGCACGCGTGCGGACGCCTCATCTTCGTTCATGGCGCGTCTTGCACCGCTCGGGAAGCGCCCCGTTCACGGAGATGACCGCTTTGCTCAAGTCGAGAAGGTGTCCGCTCACGGCGGGAATCGCTTCGCTCACGGCGAAAGACGCGTTTCTTTCACCCGGAACGGATCCGCAGCGCACGAAGTTCGCTTCGCTCCGTGAAATGTCCTCTCCGCTGAGTGGGATGAGCGTCTCATGGACGTGCGAAACGCCTCCTCTCCGCGACGAAAGCGCTTCGCTAGCGTGCGAAGTCGTTTCGCTCACGTGCGAAGTCGATTCGCAGCCGTGCGAAGTCGATTCGCTCACGAAGAGAAGGAGCCCTACTGCCTCGCCCGCTCGATGACGTGCGGGGAGAGGTGGAGGGCGAAGGCGTAGATGCTGATCTGGGGCGGGCCGCCGAGGCTCGTGGGGAAGAGGGAGCCGTCGGAGACGAAGAGGCCGCGCAGGTGGTGGTGCTCACCGGTGGATCGCACCGCGCTGCGGGTCGGATCTTCACCCATGCGCAGGGTGCCCATCGGGTGCACCGCGGTGAGCGGGACGCAGTGGGGGCGCACGAAGGAGAGATCCAGCGCGTCGAGCTCGCGGCTGGTGGTGACGCGCACCGGGGGGATCGCCGGAATCGTCACTTCGCGGGCGCCGGCGGCGAGGAGGAGGCGCGCGCATGCGGCGATGCCCCTGGCGAGCTGGGCGCGGTCGGCCTCGGTCATCGCGTAGCGGAGCACGGGGCGGCCGTCGTCGCCGGGGAGCACCTCGCCGCTCGTCTCGTCGTGCACCAGCGCCGTGAGGACCGCGAGGTTCGCGTACGCGCGCATCGCGGACATGTGCGACGCGCCGAAGCCCGGCAGCGAGGCGGCCGTGCCGATGGGATGGGCGAAGACGGGGATGATCCAGACGCGGCGGTCGCTGCCCTCCTCGTAGGACAGGTGCTCGGTGCACTCGTAGCTCTGGGGGATGCCCTGCCAGCCGGTGATCGCGCGGTCGAAGCGGCCGGCGACGGCGGCACCCGGATGCAGGCGAAGGCCGCGACCGAGCTGCGCGTGCGGGTCGGGCACGTCGCTCGCGCGCGCGAGGGCCGCGCTGCCGACGGCGCTCGCCGCGAGGACCACCACGCGGGCGCGCACCTCGATGGATCCCTGCGGGACGCCGAACGCGTCGAGCAGCACGCCGCGCACGCCGGTGACGCGCGCGCCGTCGTGAACGATGCGCGTGACGAGCGCGTCCGAGTAGACGCTGGCCCCCGCCGCGACAGCGTGGGGGAGGAGCACCTTGAGCGCGTTCTGCTTCGCGTCGTACGTGCAGCCGAGCTCGCAGAAGCCGCTCTGCTGGCAGCCGACGCGGTTGTGCGCGAGCGGGCCGCCGCGCCAGCCGAGGGCCTCGCATCCGGCGCGCAGGACCTCGTTGTTCGCGTTGCGCATGTCGGGCGCGATGAGGGACACGGAGAGATCGCGCTCGATGGTCTCGAACGCGGGCGCCATGTCCGCCGCGGACGCGCCGGCGACGCCGTACTTGCGGGCCCACAGGTCGAGGATAGGCTCGGGCGTGCGCTTGCACAGGTTCGTGTTGTGCACCGTGCTGCCGCCGACGCCTCGCCCCTGGAGCACGCGGATCGCGAAGTCCTCGGTGGTGCGGCCGCCCATCTCCTGGAAGAGACGCGGCAGCATGTGGTCCTCGCGCTGGTCGAAGTCCCCGGACCGCGAGAGGGCCCCCTCCTCGAACGCGACGGCGCTCAGCCCGGCGCGCGCCAGCTCCCGCAACGCGACCGACCCCCCTGCCCCGGTGCCGACGACCACGGCATCGACGTCCAGGGTGAGGTCCCCCCGCAGATCGCGCCCTCGCTGGAACGCGCCGCCGTTCATCGCCAGCCTCCTTCGGGCCGGCCCACGCGCGGTCCGTCGTAGCCGATGAGCGCCCAGGTGCGCGCGTCGCGGTAGTAGCCCATGAAGACGAGCGACTTGAGGCCCTCGAAGCCAGCGCGGAGCTGGTCGCTCGACGACGCTTCGATGCCCGCGAGCACGCGGTCCTGGTCGGCCGGCGCGAGGCGCGAGAAGCGCGAGGCGTAGCCCGAGCCCACCGGCGCGAGGTGCTCGAGATACGCGAGGAAGCGACCGAGGTCGCGCCGCACCGCCGCGGGCATGCGCGCGATCCAGCCGTCGGCGAAGCCGGTGACGTCCACGTCGTCGGCCGAGGGAATCGACGCGTCCGCACCCGGCCGGTCCGGCGCCGCGATGCGCCTCGCGGCGTGCTGGAAGACGACGAACTGCCACGGGCTCATCCAGGCCAGCGTGCGCCCCGCGGGCACGGCGTACCCGCGGGTGCGGACGACGGCGGCCGCCCCCGCGCCGAGGAGCAACGCGCCCGCCACGGCCGCCTTGAGGAGGCGCCGGCGAGGGAACCTGCCGCCACCCTCTCGCGTCATGCCGCCGACGAATGTATAGGGAGCAGCAGCACCCGTGCACCTCTTCGGGCTCACAGGCGGCATTGCTTCGGGCAAGAGCACCGTCGCCGGGCGCTTCCGTGCGCGCGGCGTGCCGGTCATCGACGCGGACGAGCTGGCGCGCGAGGTGGTCGCCCCGGGGACCGACGGGCTGCGGGCGATCGTCGAGACGTTCGGCGCCGGCGTGCTCGGGCCCACCGGCGCGCTCGACCGCAAGACCCTCGCGCGCATCGCCTTCTCCGACGTCGCCGCGCGCAAGAAGCTCGAGGCCATCACGCACCCGCGCATCACGCGCCTCGCCATCGAGCGCGCCCAGGAGCTCGCGCGCGCCGGTGAGCCCCTCGCCTGCTACGAGGCGGCGCTCATCGTCGAGAACGGCATGGCCGACGCCTTCCGGCCGCTCGTCGTGGTCGCCTGCCCGGAGGACGTGCAGGTCGCCCGCGTGCGCGCCCGCGACGGCGCCTCCGGCGAGGACGCGCTCGCGCGCATCCGCGCGCAGAAGCCGCTGAGCGAGAAAGTCGCGGTCGCCGACCACGTCATCGACACGAGCGGCAGCATGGAGGACAGCGCGAGGCGGACGGAAGAGGTGCTCGGGGCGATCTGCACGAAGCTCGGCGTGGACTCGCAGCGCTATGCGTTGCGGCAGTAAGACGGGTGGAGAGAGAAAGAAGATCAGAAGATCAAAAGATCAGAAGAAGGTTTGTGAACAACCCCTTTTGATCTTCTGATCTTCTTGATCTTCTTTCCTCTCCTCTCGTCTCACCCTGGCTTTCGTGTGATCTTCCTCCCGTGGGTCGCGTCTACCTCGTTGCATCTGGGCAAGATGGGCTTCTCGGGCAGATGGCGCAGCGCGCGATGCGCGACATCGGGAAGAAGAGTCCGCGGATCGCCGTGTCGTATGCGCCCGTGGAGGGCGACGGCCAGGGCGTCAGGTTCATGAGCGAGCGCATGCCCCGGCTCTTTCCCGGCGCGACGCTCGAGGTCATCGGGAGCGATCGCGCCGTCGTGGACCGCGCGGACCTCGTGTTCGTGTCGGGCGGCGACCCCACCCAAGGCGCCAAGGTGCTCGCCCGGACGGGCGCTGCCGGCTGGATGCGCGAGGCGCACGCGCGCGGGACGGCCATGATGGGGGTG
>DASVWO010000247.1:0-3059 GCA_036393165.1 Polyangiaceae bacterium
CCGCGGATCGACGAGCCGTCGAACGCGAGGCCGTCCTCGAAGAGCCCCTCGTTCAGTCGCGTCGCCGGGATCGTCGTGTGCTGCCACACGCCGGGGAAGTCGATGAACTTCAGGTCGACGAACTTGACGTCGTGCTTCTTCGCGAGCTCCAGAACTTCTCTCGGTGTCATCTTCGATGTCTCCCTGTCCCTATCCCTGTCGCCTCAGTCTGGTGTTCGAGTCCGCACCCTTCGGGCGTGCGGCACTCAGATGGCGTCCTTGCCACGTTCTCCGGTGCGAATGCGCACCACTTCCTCGATGGGCACGACGAATATCTTCCCGTCGCCGATGCGCCCCGTCTTCGCGCTCTTCTCGATGGCGTCGAGCACGTCGTGGACCAGGTCGTCCGGAACGACGACCTCGATCTTCACCTTCGGCACGAAGTCGACGACGTACGCCGAGCCCCGGTACACCTCTTTCTTGCCGCCGGTGCGCCCGAACCCCTTCACTTCGCTGACGGTCATGCCCTGCACGCCGACTTCGGCGAGGGCGTCCTTCACTTCATCGAGCTTGAAGGGCTTGATGATGGCTTCGATCTTCTTCATCGGCATGGCGGTTGGGAACTCGCGGCGGGGGATGAGAGCCTGGCGGCGCCCAGTCCGCAAGCCTCGAAGGTCACGTAGCAGCGGCGTGTTTCGTGCGGGTTTCGGGCCATGAGCGAAACGCGCGTCTCGCTTGCCGAAACACCCACGCCGGTGCAGCGCATCGCGTCAGTCGGTGGCTTGGCGCCGAGCGAGCTCTGGGTGAAGCGCGACGACCGGACGCATGCGGTGTACGGCGGAAACAAGGTGCGCAAGCTCGAGGCGCTCCTCGCGGACGCGCGGGCGCGGGGCGCGCGGCGGCTCGTGACGGTCGGGGCCGTGGGGAGTCACCATGTGCTCGCCACGACGTACTTCGGCAAGCGCGCCGGGTTCGAGGTGGAAGCGGTGCTCGTGCCCCAGCCGCGAACCGAGCACGTCGTGGAGGTGCTGCGCGCAGACCTCGCGCTGGGGCTGCGCGCGTATCCGGTGGGCTCCTGGAGCGCGGCACCCTGGGCCATCTCGGCGAGGGCGTTCGCAGCAGGGGGCGCGGCGGGCAAGGCGCGCGTGATTCCGGTGGGCGGATCGAGCGTGCTCGGGTCGATGCCCTACGTGGACGCGGGGCTCGAGCTGGCGGCGCAGATCCGCGCGGGCGAGCTGCCGGAGCCGGACGTGTGCGTCGTGGCGGTGGGCTCGGGCGGCACTGCGGGCGGGCTCGCCGCGGGGTTCGCGGTCGCGGGACTCCGCACGACGGTCGTCGGGGTGTGCGTCTCGACGCCACCGTGGGCGCTCTCGCGCCTGTCGCATCACTTCGCGCGCGCGTGCGTCCGTCGCCGCGGGCCCGCGCGATCGCCGTTGCGCCTCGTCATCGACCGCCGTTTCCTCGGCACCGGCTACGCGTACCCGACGCCCGAGGGCGCCGAGGCCACGCGCGCCGCCGCCGAGCTCGCGGACCTGCCGCTCGACCCGACCTACACGGCGAAGACGTTCGCGTGCGCGCTCTGGTACCTGCGCGCGCGCCGCGCGAAGCACGTCCTCTACTGGCACACGCTCTCGAGCGCACCCATGGCCCCACTTCTCGCAGATGCACGCTACGCGAAGGAGGAGGACATCCCGGGCGCGCTGCGGGCGTTGATTCTCGACACGCCGTGACTGTCGCGGAGTCCGGGAGAGACGGCTACGCTCGGCGAGCGCACTCTGCCAACTCTGCCCATGCCGAAGAAGGACCGCTTCCCGCACGAGGCCGACACTGCGCCGGGCACGAAGAAACCCGGCACGAGCGGTCCGGCGCCCAAGCGACGGCACAGCCAGTCGGCGCCGACGCTCCCCCCTCCCCCCCCGAGCTCGCGCCGCAAGCCGCCCACGGCACGCCCGACGGTGCGAACGCCGGCGGTGCGAACGAAGTCGACGCCGAAGAACTCGAGCATCAAGAAGCGCAAGCCCCACGAGTCGGACATCCCGGGAGCCACCATCGACGAGGTGGTCGCCGATCTCTCGAGAGACCCGCGTCGCGAGAAGGACTGAGAAGGCGCCCTGAGCCGGCACGTCGTGGTCACCCGGGCGGCCGGCCGATGGTCACTCGGCATGCCGAACGCGGCGGGGAAGCTCGGTCTTCAGGACGAACGCCGGAGCGATGCAGTGCAGCCCGCTTCGGCTGCGCGGAGGCGGTTCCCACATGCCCAGGCCGATCGCGACGACGGTGAGCCGCAGGCGCATTTCCAGCGGGATCTGGCTCGCTCCCGTCAGCCACAGGAGCACGGTCCGCGTGGGCACCTCGCAATCGCTCGCGATCGCTTCGAGGCCACCGGCGGCCTCGACGAGCTCGTCGAGCACGACACGGGTCGACGTCATGGCTCGACCGCGAGAGCACGCGCCGTACCGGCCCGAGACCCTTGGCCCCGAGGGTAGATTCCCGGCGCGCCCGACGTATACGCTCCCGGCAACCATGAACTACGCACCCGGTCCGAACCCGCAGCAGCAGCAGCAGGCGATGATGCCCTACCAGGCGCAGGGCATGGCGCAGATGTGGCACCAGCAGAGCGTGATGCTCTGCAAGAGGAAGGTCCTCGCCATCGCGCCGACGTTCGAGATCTTCGACCAGACCGGCCAGCAGCCGATCGTCTTCTGTCAGGAGAAGCTCTTCAAGATCAAGGACGACATCCGCATCTTCTCGGACTCGAGCAAGAGGGTGGAGCTGCTCCGCATCAAGCAGCGGAACATCATGGACTGGGCGGGCATCTTCGACGTGACCGACCCGGCCACGGGGCAGAAGCTCGGCGCGTGGAAGCGCAAGGGCTGGCGCTCGTTCGCGCGCGACGAGTGGATGATGTGCGACGTGAACGACCAGCAGGTCGGTCGCATCATCGAGACGGGGACCGCGTGGCTGCGGCGCCTCTTCAAGTTCATCCCGTACACCTTCAACTTCGAGGTGATGGGGCAGCCGGTGGGCACGTTCAACCAGGCGTTCAGCTTCATCGGCTACAAGGCGATGATGGACATCAC
>DASVWO010000248.1:0-12074 GCA_036393165.1 Polyangiaceae bacterium
GTTTCCGATGCCGGCATCGTCAACACACTGATGGTCAGGTTTTCGCAGAAACACGTGTCGGCAGTCTACGATGTGGCACTTGACCCCCACCGGGTCCCCTACGAGGTGAGTGTCCCGATGGCGCAGGTCGTTGGACCGAACGACGTCGACGTGTTCGCGTTCGACCTCGGCTTCGACGAAGCGGCGCTCAACCTGTACGGGATCTCCGAGGTGCTATTTCAATTGAGCACTGTCCTCCACGTCAACGAGGACGACGTTCCGATTCGATCCGACGTCTTGTTGCTCTGCCTTCGTTCACCCTGGGTGATCTTCGCCGGGCGCGGAAGGAATCCAAAGGCAGAGAAGAACCCCGACGTGCTCGCCAGGTTCCTCGCTCTCGACGGAACTCTCAGTCCGCGACTCGCTGCCATGCGAGATGCTGTGCGGTCGCAGCAGCCCTGAGGTGCTGTCTGGCTCTCGCACGGCTTCGGGCACGTGTTCCCGACCCTGCCCACCGAGCTGGGAATCGCCCCGGAATCGCCCGGGCGATTGGAAGCGCAGTTTCCACCAAGCAAACCGGCCCCAATGAGTCGGGGCGAGAGGATTTGAACCTCCGACTCCTCGGTCCCGAACCGAGTGCGCTACCAGGCTGCGCTACGCCCCGTTCCGACGCGAGAAACTCGCGGCGGGACGCGACTTATGACGGGCCCGGGCGATCCCGTCAACGCGTTTCGTCATCGCACCTTCTTGCGTAGCGCGATTACGCTTGAGCCGTAATTCTCCCACGCACGCAGAATTACAGCACATTTGCGTCTCACGCCTTCACGAGGTCGATTCCGCGTGTTAAGCACTACTGTAACCCGGTCGCCCGAATTTCAAGGCGAGCGGATTCCCCGCCGAACCGCGGCTACCCCAACCGGAGCCGCGAATGGACATCACCCAGTTCGAACACACGCCGACGATCGACGAAATCATCGCCGATCGGAAGCGCCGAAGGAGACGCACGATGCCCCCCGAGCTGCCCGCCGTCAGGATCCTCATCGTCGACGACGACAAGGCCATCTGCGAGTACATGTCGACGCTGCTCGAGCGCGATGGGTTCCAGGTGAAGACCCTGAGCGACCCGACGGGCGTCGAGGAGGAGGTCCGCCATGGGGGCTACCACCTCATCATCCTGGACCTGATGATGCCGAAGCTCGACGGTATCGAGGTCCTGCGGCGCATCCGCAAGCTCGATACGGACATCGCCGTCGTCATCTTCACGGGCTTCCCCAACCTCGAGAGCGCGGTCGCCTCGATGAAGCTCGACGCGGTCGACTACATCAAGAAGCCGTTCAACGTGGACGAGTTCCGCGAGGTCATCTCGCGCGTCATGCGCAAGAAGGGACTGGCGCGCACCCCCGAGGAGCAGCTCCACAAGGTCATCGGCGACACGATCCGCAACCTGCGCAAGGACAAGGATCTGACGCTCAAGCAGATGTCGCGGCGCACCGGCCTGAGCGTGTCGCTGCTCTCCCAGATCGAGCGCGCCGAGTCGAGCGCGTCGATCTCCTCGCTCTACAAGATCGCCATCGCCCTCGAGTCCCGCATCCAGGACCTGTTCGGCGAGTACTGATTTCTAGGGGTCACGCGGGGCGCTCCCCCCCCGCGACTGATCCTCATTCGAGACTGCACGGCAAAGGCTGGCGAATAGGTTGTCCGGCGGCGTAATTTTGCCGCAGGAGCCTCTTCGCATGCACATTCGCTCGCTTGCGTGTCTCGTCGTCCTGGGAGCCCTCTCCCTCGGAGGCATCTGCCTCCATGACGCCCGCGCCAACACCTGGCCCCCCGCGCCGGGCACCGACATGACCGATCCGGCCAACTGGCCGAACGACCCCGGATACACGAGCGACTGGGACTACTGGTCCTGGCTCCCGAAGCAGCTTCCCGGTACGCAGCCGTACGTCAGCGACGACAAGACGCTCGGCGCGAGCGGCATGCACATCGACCAGGCGTGGACCGTCACCACCGGTCGGCCGGACGTGCGCATCCAGATCTGCGACTGCGGCATCCGCTGGAGCGAGGCCGACCTCGTCAACAAGGCGTACCTCAACGCCGGCGAGCTCCTGGCCTCCAAGAACCAGGCACCCGTGGACCCCACCACGGGTAAGTCGTGCAATCCGCTCAAGCCCGCGTCGCTCGGCTACGACTGCGACGGCGACGGCGTCTTCACGGTCGCCGACTATTTGAAGGATCCGCGCATTTCGCCCGCGATGGCGACGAAGGACCCGAAGGCCTGCGGCGGCGGAATGACCATCGCGGGGGACAAGAACCAGAACTGCATCCTCGACCCGGGCGATCTCATCGAGATGTTCTCGGACGGCGTGGACGACGATCACGACGGGTACACGGACGACATCAGCGGCTGGGACTTCTACAAGAACGACAACAACCCGTTCGACGACACGGCGTACGGCCACGGCACCGGCGAGGCGCGCATGTCCGCCGCCCAGGGCAACAACGCCATGGGGGACATCGGCGCCTGCCCCGACTGCCGCTTCCAGATGGGTCGCGTGGGCGACAGCTTCATCGCTGACGCGAACGACCTCGGCAAGTGCGTCGCCTTCGGGACGGACACCGGCGCGAAGATCGTGCAGGAGGCGCTCGGCACCATCGACCAGACCGCGTTCTCCAAGGCCGCGATCGACTACGCGTACAAGAAGGGCGTCACGGTCATCGCGAGCATGGCCGACGAGAACTCGCGCCACCACAACATGCCGGCGGTCGCGAACCACCTCCTGCCGGTGCACGCCCTCGCGACCAACTACAGCACGCTGCAGGACACCAACGGCGTCGTGAGCACCGACGCGACGAGCTTCATCGCGTTCAACACCTGCTCCAACTACGGCGGGCAGAACATGCTCAGCATCAGCGGGCAGGGCTGCTCGAGCGAGGCGACCGGCAAGGGCGCCGGCGTCGCGTCGCTCATCTACTCGGAGGCGCTCAACCAGAACATCACCCTCACGGCCGAAGAGCTGATGCAGCTCATGAAGATGAACGCCGAGGTGATCAACGTGCCCGAGTCGCGGTCCACCAATCCGGTGACCGCGGGGCGCTTCTACGAGAGCTTGCCCTACTTCTCGCAGCGCTTCGGCTACGGGCGGCCGAACACGTTCAAGACGATGCAGGCCGTGGACGCGGGGCTCATCCCGCCGGAGGTGGACATCGTCTCGCCGGCCTGGTTCTCGGTGCTCTACCAGAACCGCGTGACGGCGCCGGTGCCCGTCATCGGCAGCATCGCCGCGGCGCGCGCGCAGAGCTACGACTACCTCGTCGAGTGGGCGCCCGGCGTCGAGCCGTCGGACGCGCAGTTCCAGCCGCTCACGAGCTGGGTGAAGAACGTGCCGCCCGGGACCACGAGCGGCGGGCCGAGCTCGCCGCTCGCGATGCTGACGCCCGGGCAGCTCGACACGTCGCACACGCGCGATCCCGACTCGCCGCACGGCGAGAACGACCGCACCATCACGCTGCGCATCCGCGCGGTGGCGCACTATGCGAACGGCGACGTGAACGGCCAGGCGCGCCGCTCGATCGCGATCGTCAACGAGAAGAACGGCCTGGACGAGGACCTCGTCGCCGGCTTCCCCGTGAACATGGGAGCGTCGGTCGAGACGAGCCCGAAGCTCGCCGACATCGATGGCGACGGGATCCGCGATGTCGTCGCCGCGGCCTCGGACGGGAGCCTCCACGTCTTCTCGATGCGCAGCGGGCAGCCGGCGGAGATCTCCGGGTTCCCGTTCCACACGAACCTCCTCGACGGCCTGAACGCCGCGCTGCCGACGATGCCCGGATGCTCCGATTGCTCGCAGGTGCCGAGCTACCTCGGCGCCGCCGCGTACTCGGGCGGAGGCATCGACGTGTCGCTCGCGCGCGAGGCGATCATCGCGACGCCGGCGATCGGGGACATCAACGGTGACGGGCGCAACGACATCGTAGTGTCCACCTGGTCGGGCACGGTCTACGCGCTCGATCACACCGGCAAGCTGCTGCCGGGATGGCCGCAGCGCCTTCCGCTCATCCCGTCGTGCCCGCAGGACCCGACGGTGCAGCCGACGGGGCCCTGCATGGACACGGGCCACAAGTGGTCGCGCGGCGCTGGGGCGAGCCCGGTGCTCTCGGACTTCGATCACGACGGCAAGCCCGAGGTCGTGCAGGCGGCCTTCGACGGCAACATCTACGTGTGGAAGTCCGACGGCACGCTGCTGTCCGGCTGGCCCGTGATGGTGCACGGGAAGCTGTCGAACGAGTACAACCGCATCCTCTCGACGCCCGCGGTGGCCGACTTCAACGGCGACGGGATCAGCGACATCGCCGTCGGCTCGAACGAGGAAGTGGGCGGAGGCGGGGGATCGGGCAACTACTTCCTCATCGACGGCCGCGGGACGAACACGCCCGGCGGCAGCGCGTACTTCAAGAACTGGCCCATCGTCATCACGTCGCTGCACATCTTCCCGCTCGTCGCCGAGGGGACGGACTCGGCGCCGGCGATCGCCGATTTCACCGGCAGCGGGCACCCCGAGGTGCTCGTGCAAGGAAACGCGGCGCCGCCGTACGTCTTCCCGGCGGACCCGGGGCACCAGGCGAGCCCCTTCTCCGATCCGCCGAACCGACTGCCCGTCTACCACACCGATGCGGGCACCACGCAGGTCGGCTTCGACCCGACC
The DNA here is from genome assembly GCA_036393165.1 of Polyangiaceae bacterium. Classification (GTDB taxonomy): domain Bacteria; phylum Myxococcota_A; class Polyangia; order Polyangiales; family Polyangiaceae; genus Palsa-1150. The sequence goes on from DASVWO010000248.1 coordinate 4,683, forward strand.
GCCATCTTCGGGGCCGGCTCGAAGGCGAACAATCCGGACACGTTCTTCCCCATGTTCAGCCACCCGGCGGTCGGCGACGTCGACCAGGACGGGGTGCCCGACGTCATCATGTCCGGCGGCAGCCTCACGCTCGCCGAGTCCCTCGCGTCGCAGGCGAGCGGCGCGAACGTGAAGGCGCAGCAGCTCCTCGCGATGTTCAGCGGCGCCACCGGCCACATGACGTATGGCTCGCCGATGCCCATCGAGGACTTCACGTTCCTCGTCAACCAGTCGGTCGCGGACATCTCCGGCGACGGCTACCCCGAGGTGATCCTCGGCACCGGCGGCTACTTCATGCACGCGATCGACGCGTGCGGGTGCGAGGCCCCGAGCTGGCCGAAGTTCACCGACAGCTGGATCATCGCGACGACCGCCGTCGGCGACATCACCGGCGACCACGGCATCGAGGTGGTCGGCGGCACGCGCGACGGCAACCTCTACGCCTGGCACACCAGGGGCAAGGACACGGGCGTCATCCAGTGGGAGTCGTTCCACCACGACAACGCCAACACCGGCAACTACATGCTCAAGCTCGACCAGGGCGTCCTTCGCGGGACGACGCACCCCCTGGACTGCACGCAGGACTGCGCCGCGCAGACGACGACCGGTTCGTCCTCGTACAGCCCCGGGGGCTGCGGCTGCCGGGCCGTCTCGGCGACGGACGAGCGGAGCGCCGCCTTCGGCGCCGCCATCGTCCTCGGGCTGAGCGGGATCCTCGCTCGGCGACGGCGGCGGCGGTGAAGCCCTTTACAGATTGCCCCGCGCTGCCTAATACTCCGCGCCCCCTGCCGGAGTAGCTCAGACGGTTAGAGCGGGCGTTTCATACGCGCTAGGTCGGGGGTTCGATTCCCTCCTCCGGCACCAGGGCAGCTCACTCGCCGACGTAGACCTTCACGTCGTCGGGCACGGGCCGACCCTTGCCCGCCTCGAGCAGCGGCTTGAGGCTGCAGGCGAGGAAGATCGCCCACCGCGTGCTGCAGTGGTGCATGAACTCGACGGGCTCCTTCCAGCCCGCGTGCTTGAAGAGCACGAAGGTCTGGTCGTCCTTGCGCACGAGCTGGAACGAGATCTCGGTGTCCATCCACTCCTTGCACCCGCGGACGACCTTCCACTTCACGAGCTCGCCCGGCACGGCCTCCACGACCTTCATGTCGTGGCTCTTGAAGAACGTCAGGACGCCGCCCTTTCGGCCGTCGCCCGTCGCGTTCGAGTCCCACCAGGCCCTGTTGCCTTCGAGGCTCGTGAGGGTCTCGAACACCTCGTCGGCCGAAGCGTCGATGCCGACGCGATGAAGAATGTCGAATGCCATGGGACGTGCTCCTTTCCTGGGGAGACACTCTAGGAACGCGCGTCGCGACCGGGGAGTAACATCGGTGGCGCGGCTTAGTGCGCCTCCGACGCCGGCGCTCGCACGAGCGCCCGGAAGAGGATGGGGAAGCCGATGGAGAGCACGAGGGCGAGCAGCAGGTAGGTCGCGTATTCGGTCGCGCCAATCACATCCAGCCGCTTGCCGATCTCGGCGAGCGCCACGAGCAACGTCAGCGGCGCCGCCATGAGCGCTCCCGAGGCGACGCGATCGCGCAGGCCGAGGCCGCGCGGAGCGCACACCAGCGTCGGCACGAGCTTGACCACGACGATGACGCCCGCGAAGAGAGCCGCTTGCCTCAGGGCGTCCACGGTGAGCACACGCGGATCGAAGCGCACGCCGACCGCCACGAAGAAGATGGGGATGAAGAGGCCGTGGCCGAGCGCCGCGATCTTGGCCTCGAGCACGCTCTTCTCGCGCAGCACGAAGGACACGAGCGCGCCCGCGATGAACGCGCCGAGGATCGCCTCGACCCCGAGCATCTTCGCGATGACGACGAAGGCGAACATGACGAGCAGGCCCGCGCGCACGCCGAGCTCCGCGACGTCGTGATGGCGCGTCAGCCTGCGCAGCGGCCCGGGCCACCACCACACGGCTGCCCGCGCCCAGCGGATGAGCAGCGTGGAGACGACGAAGAGCAGCGCCACGTTGGCGAGCTTCAGCGCGCGATCCGTCAGCGGCGCGTCGCCTACGAAGACCTCGTAGCCGATGAGCGCGAGGATCGAAGCTACCTCTCCGATCGACGCCGTGAGCAGCACGAAGCGCCCGAGCGCGCCCTGGGTCTGCCCCGTCTCGTGGAGCACCGCCAGCGGCAGCGCGACGCTCGATGCCGTCACGACGAGCATCCCGACGATCGACAGGTGCAGGCCCATCCCGAACGCGATGCCCAGGGACGCGAAGCCGAGCACCGCGAGCGCCGGCAGCAGGATCGCACGCCCGCCGCCGGTGCGAAGCGTCTCGAAGTCGAGCTCCATGCCGGCGAGGAACATCAGCACGAGAAACCCGAGGTCCGACAGCAGGGCCACCGAAGGCGTGTCCGTGATCCAGCCCACGGCCGCCGGACCGAAGACGACTCCGAGCACGATGAGCACGACCGCCGCTGGCATGCGCGCGCGCACGGCGAGCACGGGCCCTCCGACGCTCAGCAGGACCAGGAGGGCGATTGCCCGGAGACTGTCGGTCTCGCTCACGCGCTCATCCGTTCACCCGCGCATCGTGAGGACCAGGACCGAGCCCTTGGATCGCCTGGCCAGCCGCAGTCCGAGGTCCGGATTGGAGAAACTGTCTCGGCTCGCGTGCGGCCGCGAGATGACGGACAGGTCCTCGGGCGCGCTCGCCCGCACCCACTCGGCGATGGGATTGCCCTCGAGCACCCGCACATCGGTGCTCACGCCGTACAGGCGGGCGCGTTCTTCGATCGTCTCGATGAGCACGTCCGTCGCCGCCTCGGTCGCCTGCAGGTAGCTCGGCAGCTTGGCGCGGAGCACCGCGAGAGGAACCGTGAAGAGCCGGGCCAGATCGAGCGCCACCTCGGCCACGCCGAGATCGATCGCTCCGTCGGTGACGCAGAGCAGGATGCGCTGGTGGTGTGGCGATCCGCGCGTGAACATGACCGGGGCGCCGAGGCCGTTGCAGAGCGTCGCCTCGCGACCGCCACGGCCCAGCAGGACGTCGAGCGGCGCACGCGACCGCGGCCGTACCACGACGACGCCCGGCTGCTTGGCCCGCAGCGCGTCGACGTGACGTGCGCGCTCGTCGCCGTCGAGGGGGGCGTCCTCCACTTTCTTGCGCACCGTTGCACCGCCGGGGGACGACGCCTCCATCACGTTGCGCGCGGGCGACGCGCCCGGGTACACGCGCACGAGCACCGCGGCTCTCGTCCGCCGCGTGAGCACTTCGGCCTCCGTCTCCACGTCGCTCTGGCGCCCCTCCGGCATGTAAGCGACGACGTTCGGGCCGTGCAGCAGCGGGAACGTGGGAATGCCCACGCGAAGGAGCTCGGCGACGTGCGGCAGCTGCTTGGGGTCGCCGATTACCATGACTCGATCGCCAGCCGCGATGGCCGTGGTCCCCGTCGGAAGGACCAGCTCTTTGCCGCGGTAGATGGCCGCGACGCGCCAGCCGACGGCGGGCAGCTTCGAGAGGGGGATGCCGATCGCGCGCGAGCTCGGGAGCACCTGGAACTCGAGGATCTCGCCGCGACCGAAGCCGATGGCGCTGGAGATGCCGACGCCGCCCTGCAGCAGCGCCTGTTCGACGAGCTGGCCGACGAGCTCCGCCCGCACGAGGGCGCGCGCGCCGTGCGACTCGCAGTCGCGCGCCACGTCGTGGTCGTTGACGATCGCGATGACCGGCTCGAACGCGAGCTCCGCGCCGAGGCGGCACGACTCGAGGGCGGCGCGGTCGTCGCCGGGAGCGACGACCAGGCCCACGCTCGACTTCGGGTCGCCGCGCAGGTCCGACAGCACGAGCCGCGACGTGCCGTCGGCCGTGCGCTTGACGATGGGCATGTCCCGCGTCGGCACGGCCTCGAGCGCGGCGGCCGACGTATCGATGATCGTCAGAGGCGCCATCCGCGCCAGTCGCTCGACGATCCCCCCCGACGTCTTGCCCGCGCCGACGAGGACGATGCGGTCGAACATGGATGCACCCTACCGCGCATGCATCGCGCGGACGGTGTCGATCGTGTCGGCCTCATCCGCCCGCTTGTCGTCGCGGTAGCGAACGACGCGCGCGAAGCGGAGCGCGAGGCCGCCCGGGTAGCGCGTCGACGCCTGCAAGCCGTCGAACGCGATCTCGACGACCTGCTCGGGCCGGACTGCGACCACGTAGCCCTCGGTCGAGCCCTCTGCGATCGCGAGGAAGCGGCGGGTCTGCCATTCGAGCATCGCGTCGGTCATCCCCTTGAAGGTCTTGCCGAGCATGACGAAGCCGCCGGTGGCAGGGTCGCGCGCGCCCAGGTGGATGTTGGAGAGCTTGCCGCTCCGCCGGCCCGAGCCCCATTCCACGGCGAGCACCACCAGATCGAGCGTGAGGACCGGCTTGATCTTGCGCCAACTCGCGCCGCGGCGGCCGGCTTCGTAAGCGGCAGAGGTCGACTTCGCGACCACGCCCTCGTAGCCGAGCTGGATCATCCGATCGAAGAACGCGCGGGCCTCGACCGCGTCGCTCGTGACGATGCGATCGACGAGCTTCGCGGTGGTCACGACCGACTCGAGCGCCGCGCGACGCTCGGCGTTCGGGCGATCGATGAGATCCGTGCCGTCGACGTGGAGCACGTCGAAGAGGAAGATCGACGGCCGGTCGTCCGACGCGGTCGGGGGCGCCTCGCGCGCGAAGCGCGAAGCCGTCTCCTGGAAGGGCAGGGGACGTCCGATCTGCGCCTCGCCCGCCTCCTCGCCGTCGCCGGTGAAGGCGAACCAGAGTATTTCTCCGTCGGCCACGAGCGATCGCACCGGCCAGCGGGCGACGTCCGCGGCCACGTGGCCGAGCCGCTCGGTCACGTCATCGAGCGAGCGCGTGAAGAGGTGCACCTCCTCTTCTCGCTTGTGGATCTGGATCCGCGCGCCGTCGAGCTTCGCCTCGAACGCGGCGGGAGCGCCGAGCTCCTCGAGCGCCTGTTCGATCGAGCTCGCCGATTGCGCCAGCATCGGCGCGAGCGCGCACCCGACCTCGAGCTTGAAGGCGGAGAGCGCGCTCGAGCCCCCGCGCATGGCGGCGTCCGCGACGGCCGCCAGGTCGCCGCGCAGCATCGTCGCGCGACGCACCTCGCTCGCCGTGACGCCCGCCGCCGCCGCGATGGCATCGGACATCACTCCGGCCAGCGCTCCTTGCCGCAGGTTCCCGGACAGCAGGCCGCGCAGGAAGTCCTGCTCGACCGGCGTCGACTGCGACATCACTCCGTCGAGCAGCGTCGCGCGCCTCGTCTGCGAGCCGGCGCCCGACGCCTCTGCCATCTCGGAGAACGCCCGGTTCACCTCCGCCACCGTGAGCGAAGCGTCGGACGCAGCCGGCGGCAACGACGAGAGCGCGGCCCAGCCGACACCGATCCGTCGCTGCAGCAGCTCACCCGACAGCCAGGCCACGGCGGCGCGTACGTCATCGGTGTCTGTCGTGCGCAGCAGCGCTGCCAGCCGCTTCGTCTTCGCCGACCGTGCGCTGGTCGTCGCGACCTCGGCCGATGCTTCCGCCACGTCCAGCAGGCGCGTCACGCGCGCACTCTACCTCGCTACGAACCTTCCGAGCAGGTGTACGACCTCAGCGTCTCGTGGTGATTCATCGCCACGTCCACCGAGAAGCTCGCGCCCATCCAGGTCGACGTCGCCTTGAGCGTCCCCGCGATGCTCAGGGCACAAGCACCGGACCCGCACTGCGTGTCGAAGCTCGTCGTCTCGATCGTTCCCGAAAGCAGGGCGCAGGACGCCCCCGCCTCGGAGTCGCATACCTCGCTCTGCGCGTCGAGCGGATGGCTTCCGCTGCCTTGCACATTGGGAATCGTGATCACGAAGTACTGTCCCGACGAAAGCGAGCCGGTGATCGCGACCGTGTTCGGCGATTGCGCGGACAGGGTCAAGCCGGTCACGTCCCCGCTGCTCGTGCTCGCGCCCCCGTCGTCTGCCACCTCGGGTCCGGCGGTGACGTAATTGGCGGTCGCGTGGCTCGAATCGGAGACGACCTGCGGTTGCGAGCACGTCCCCGATCCGTAGATGTTGCAGCCCGGCGCCGAGGCGAGCGCGCACGCGAAAAGCGAATACAAGGTTCGTCGATTCATGCCACTCGCTCGGTGCAGGGCGCGTGCCGTCGCCCGACGAAGAACGCGAAGGCGGCCACCTCGAACCACGCGTGGGCGCGAACGAGCGTCAGGTACCAGCCGAACGACTGCCGAAGGTCCCAGCACGCGCTTGCCGCGAACAGGAGGAGCAGCCCCACGACGACCGCGAGGGCGAGTGGACGGAAGTCCGCGACGAGCGAACGCATCGTCATGCGGAACGTCGGCGTGCCCTCGCCCGGCAGGCAATCTTGGGGAATCCACGCGGTCCACACGGCGTAGTGAACGGACTGAAGGAAGACGAAGCCCATCGCGATCGCCGCCGCGAGACGAGGTGCCGCTCCGGGCGCGAGGCCCTGGCCCAGACGAAACAACGGCTCTCCGAACGCAGCGAGGCCCCCGTGATGCGCCGTCCACGGCATGCACGCGCCCGAGAGCAGCAGCGCCGTCGCCACGACGACGAGCGCCACGGGAAGCGCCGTCCACCCGGGTCTACGCCGAAACAGCGAGAGCCAGAGCACCAGCGCCGCCACGTTGTGAAGGTGCGTGAGCAGGAGATCGCACGCTGGTGCGAACACGAGCACCAGCGCCGCCGCGGCCGCGAAGATGGGCGCCGCGACCGCCAGGGCGCGACGAGAGGCGCGCAGCCTCAGGGCGAGGGCGAGGCCGACCCACGTGATTCCCAGGGCCACGCCGGCCTGGACGCCCAGTATCGGGTTTGCCACATGAAGCCGGACGAACACGCGAACGGCCGTGAACACCGCCCCGAGGACGGCCGAAGCGACGAGGAACGACCGAGGTGGCCGCATGCGCAGGGCCAGGTACCGAACATCGGCCGCCACGTGAACGCCGCCCAGAACGATGGGCCCGACGAAGTAGAGCGCGACGGGAAACAGCAGGGTGAGCGCGAAAAGAAAGAGGATTTGCGCGCTCCCAAGGACCGCGATCCTGGTGTCCCGGCGCCCGAGCACGCGCGTCAGCAGACGGCTGCGGCTCAGAAACCGCAGCGACGCGCCTCGAGCGAGATCGAGAGGAAGCGCCGCCTGGTCGATCGTCAGCACGCCTCGCGTTTCGCAAGGCCCGTACCCTCGCAGTTACCTGCTGGAGTGACGGAAACGTTGACTCTCAAACGCTGCGCCGGCTTGACCTGAAAAACGACATGGGGCTGCTTGGTCGCGCAGACCGCGTTCCGTAGAACGTCACCGTGACGGTGGACGTG
>DASVWO010000249.1:0-5346 GCA_036393165.1 Polyangiaceae bacterium
GGATGCTGAAGATCACAGCGTACGCCGACCGGCTGGACGCGGACCTCGAGAGCCTCGACTGGCCGGATACGAAGCTGAAGCAGCACCACTGGATCGGGCGCAGCGAGGGCGCCGAGGTCGACTTCGACGTGGCGTCGAGCGGCAGCGGGGACACGATCCGCGTCTTCACGACGCGCGTGGACACGCTGCCGGGGGCCACGTACGTCGTCGTGGCGCCGGAGCATCCGCTCGTCGCGAAGCTGGGCAAGAGCGACGCGGTGCGCGCGTACGTCGAGGCGGCGCGGCGCAAGAGTGATCTGGATCGCACCGAGGCGAAGACGAAGACGGGCGTGCCGCTCGGCGTGGACGCGGTGAACCCCATCAACGGGGAGAAGCTGCCCGTGTGGGTCGCCGACTACGTCATCGCGACGTACGGCACGGGCGCCGTGATGGCGGTGCCGGCGCACGACGAGCGCGATCACGAGTTCGCGCGCGCCTACGGGCTGCCCATCGTGCAGGTGATCGATCCGGTCGACGGCCACCCGATCGACGTGCAGGCCGCGGCGTACACGGACGACGGGCGCGCGCGCTACGGGAAGATCGACGCCGACGGAGTGCCCAGCGGCACGCCCAGCGCCGACGCGCGCACGAAGATCACCGCGTGGCTGGCGAAGGGAGGCAAGGGGAGCGCGCGCGTCACGTATCGCCTGCGCGACTGGGTCTTCTCGCGGCAGCGATACTGGGGCGAGCCCATCCCCATCTACTTCCCGGTGACGGTCGAGGGGCACGGCGACCCGCGCAAGCCGGGCGCGAAGTTCACCATTCACTACGAGAAGCCCATCGCGGTGCCCGAGAGCGAGCTGCCGCTGCTCCTTCCGGACCTCGAGGACTTCCGCCCGGGGCAAGATCCGGCGGGACCGCTCGCGCGCGCCGTCGACTGGCGCTTCTTCCAGAAGGACGGGCAGTGGTACGCGCGCGAGACGAACACGATGCCGCAGTGGGCCGGCTCGTGCTGGTACTACCTGCGCTACCTCGATCCGAAGAACGAGCGCGAGGGGTGGTCGCAGAAGGCGTACGACGACTGGATGCCGGTGGACCTCTACGTGGGAGGCAGCGAGCACGCCGTGCTGCACCTCCTCTACGCGCGGTTCTGGCACAAGGTGCTCTTCGACGGCGGGTACGTGAAGCACGCCGAGCCCTTCGCGAAGCTCGTCCACCAGGGGATGATCCTGGGCGAGAACAACGAGAAGATGAGCAAGTCGCGCGGGAACGTGATCAACCCGGACGACGTGGTGAAGGCGCACGGGGCCGACGCGCTGCGCGTGTACGAGATGTTCATGGGACCGCTCGAGCAGGTGAAGCCCTGGCAGACGAGCGGCATCGAGGGCGTGAGCCGATTCCTCGACCGCGTGTGGAACGTGGCCACCGGCCCGACGACGACGGACGGGGCGGCGTACGACGAGGCGACGCGGCGCCTCGTGCACAAGACGGTGAAGAAGGTGGGCGGCGACATCGAGTCGCTCCGGTTCAACACGGCGATCAGCGCGATGATGATCCTCGTGAAGCACCTCGGGCAGCTCGGGGACAAGGGCGTTCCCCGCGAGGCGGCGCGGACGCTCGCGCTGCTCGTGTCGCCGTTCGCGCCGCACCTCGGCGAGGAGCTGTGGCAGCGGCTCGGAGGGAAGGGGAGCCTCGCCTACGAACCGTGGCCCGAGTTCGATCCGGCCCTGGTGAAGGACGACGTCGTCGAGATCGGCGTCCAGGTGAACGGCAAGCTCCGCGGCACCGTCACGCTGGCCGTGGACGCAGACGAGGCGACCGCACGGGAAGCGGCCCTCGCGGACGCCAAGATCAAGGCGCACCTGGAGGGCAAGACGGTGCGCAAGTTCATCTACGTGAAGGCCAAGATCATCAACTTCATCGTCGGATGAATTTGTGGGGGAGCCGCCGAGCCGCCAAGGCGCCAAGCTACGCGCCAAGAAAGAGGGCTGTGTGGATCCACACCCAGCTCTTTGCTTGGCGCATATCTTGGCGGCTTGGCGGCTTGGCGGCTCCCACATACTTCGCGTGCGCCTGCGGTTACACCCCCGTGTACTCGGCGCATGCCGAGCATCTGCACGTGAAGATCGTGCACGTCGCCGTCGCGGATGCGGTGGCGCCGGATGAAGTGGCGAGCGGGGTGCGCGAGGAGCTCGCGCGCGCAGGGGCGCTCGAGGGAGGCGAGAGCTACCCGCGGGTGGAGATAGAGGTGCTCCGCGCCGACGAGACGAGCGAGGGCATCGCCGCTGGGAGCGCGGGGGAGGGGCCCCGCGCCAACAGCGGGACAAACGGTCCCATCGCGCGCGGCACCGACGTGGCCGTCGTCGCCCGCGCATGGATCGCCCGCGGGCCCGACGCGTCGCCCGAGGCCGATACCGGGGACATGCGCGCCGAGGAAACGATCGCGACCGACGCCACGGCCCGCGCTTCCAGCTTCCACCGCGCCGACGCCCTGCGCGCCGCCGCGCGCCGCCTGGGGCACCAGCTCGCCTCGCGCATCATGGGCCTGCCTGCCGCCAGCGAGGACATCGGCGAATAACGACACGCCCCCGTGCTACGCTGCCGCCCGCGCCATGGTGACCACGAGCAAGACGATCACCATCGGCTGCGCCGGCTTCCCGGTGCCCGCGACGAGGTACTTCAAGGAGTTCCTCTTCGTCGAGGTGACCGACACGCACGTGGCGCAGCCGGGGGCGGGCACCATCCGCCGCTGGCGGCGCGAGGCCCCGCCGGGGTTCGTCTTCGCCGTGCAGGCGCCGAAGGACATCGGGCAGGAGGGCTACCGCGAGGGCAAGCTCGTCGAGGGCGCCGTCAAGAGCATGGTGGACGTCGCGAAGGAGCTCGACGCGGTCACCGGCGTCTTCGTGTCGCCGCCGGACTTCAGCGCCTCGCGCCCCAACAAGACCGCCGTGCGCGAGTTCCTCGCGAGCATGGCGAAGAAGCGATTCAAGCGCGTCGTGTGGGAGCCGTCGCCGGCGTGGGACGCCGACGAGGCGCACGCGCTCGCGCTCGAGAGCGGCGCGGTGGCGGCGCGCGACCCGCTGACGAACGGCCCGTCGCCCAAGAGCCCCTTCGCGTACTACCGCCTGCCCGGCCCGGCGGGGCACAAGAGCCGCTACGAGGACCCGGCGATCGACAAGCTGGGCGACATCGCGAGCGCCGACACGCACGCCGAGGCCATCTACGTCTTCACCAACGTGGACATGTTCGCCGACGCGAAGCGCCTGAAGCGCGTCCTGAAGCTGCCCTAGACCGAGTGCGGCTCGAGCTGCAGCCCGCATAGCCGGGCGATGCGCTCGAAGTCATCGTCCGTCGTGAGCAAGCGTGCACGGTGCTCCAGCGTGATGGCCGCGATGAGCGCATCCACCGCGGTCGCCGCCACCCCTGCAGCGCGGCAGGCATTGGCGATGCGAGCCGCCGCCAGGTGGTGAGCGCGAGAGGCGAGGAGCACGGGGAAAGGGGAAAGCACCCGCGTCAGGCGCTCGAACTGCTCGCGCGTGCGAACGCCGCTCAGGACCTCCTGAAGGCAGATCCCCGGGAGGAAGACGGGCACGCCGGTCCGAATCGTCTCCCGGAGTCTCCCGACGGCTGGATGCTCCCGACCCGTCGCGCGCCGCGCACGGCGAAATGCCAGCGACAGCACGGAGGTGTCGACCGCGATCAACGCTTGCGTCTCTCGCGCTTGTGGTCCCAGGCAGGATCGAAGTCGATCGTCCCGAACGCGTCGAGAACCTTCAGCAGCTCGCGTCGCCGGACGTACTCGCGCAACGCGACGTTGACGGTCTCGCGCTTGCTCCGGTGGTGCCCGAGGCGCTTGGCGCGCTCGAGCAGCTCGTCGTCGATGGCCAGGTTCGTCGGCACGAGATGAGTCTACACATCACGATGTGTAGTGCCAACCGCCCTAGCTCGACCTGCGTGCGGTCACGGGTTCGGCGTCGGCGGCTTCGGCGACGTGTCCGGCTTGGGCGAGCCCGATGGCTGCGTCGGGAGCGCCGGCTCGAACGGCGGCTCGGCGCTCGCGGAGGCCGAGGGTGCGGGCTTGAGCTCGTCCGGGTCGGGCCGGATCTCGGCCGGCGGCTGCGGCTGCACGAGCAGCTTCCACAGGATCCACGCGATCGCGACGCCGCCGACGACGACCGCCGCGCCCCACCGGAGGAACGCGAGGAACATCCCGTTGCGCCACGCCTCGTAGCGCCGCCGGTACTTCTCGCGCAGCCGCTCGACGCGCTTGTAGAGCTGCGCCTCGCTCATGCCGTGCTTCTCGGCGAGCTTCTTGTACGAGAGCCCCTCGCCGTCCTCGGCGTCCGCGAGCTGCTCCATGATGGCCCACGTCTCGCGGTCGCGCGGGTCGGCGGCCACCTGCTCGCGCATCCACCGGCGGAGCAGCCATCCCTCGGCGCGCCAGTCGCTGCGGATCGGGTGCGGCTCCTCGCTCGGGTCCACGTCGCGCACCGCGTCCCCGGGGTCCTCCACCGGCTCGCCCGCCTCGTCGAGCACCGCCGGCGCCTCCGGCATCGCCCCCTCGTGCTTCTTCCTCCGCGCGAGCTTCGCGTAGCGCTTCGCGATGCGCCGCCGGCAGATGCGGTCGAACCACGCCTGGATCGACTTCGTGCGCGGAAGGTTCTCGTCCTCCGTCTCGAGCGCCTCGGCGATCGCCTCGCCCACGAGGTCGTCGACGTCCTGCCCCTTCACCTTGTGCCCGATGATCGAGCGCGCCCGCGCGTAGGTCGTCGGCTTGCCGATGAAGGCGGTCAGCTCCGCGCGCGTCACCCGGGGGGACTCGTCGCGCTTCTCCTCGTCACTCGGCTCGTCGAACTCGGTGCCCTCGTCCCGTTCGGCTTCGCCTTCGCGCTCGTCGGCGTCCGCCTCGTCGGGAGTCGGCGGCGCCTTCTTGTCCTTGCCCCCGGCCATTGGTGCTCGCGGGCATCGTGCGTCAGGGTGGGGGAGCTTGCAAGGTGAGCCCGAGGCGGTTCCGCCTCTGCACCGAGGCGGAGGTCCCTCTCGCGTGAGGCGCTCGCGCACGACGCCGGCGCGCATGCGCCTCGGGTCGGAGGCGCCACCGCCTCGACGTCGCGCGCGTCCTTCTCTCGTGTGAGGCGTGAGCCCGCCGGGCTCGCGCGCGAGGTCCTCACGTGAGAGGCGCTACGCCTTCGCGCAGGCGCGCCAGCTCCTCTCGTGTAAGGCGCTCACTCCTCTCGCACGCGCGCATGCTCCTCACGTGAGAGGCGTGACCTCCTCACGCAGGCGCACGAGCGCCTCATGGCACAGGAACGACCGCCTCGACGCCGCGCGCCGCCGGCTCGCCCGTCATCGGACCCCCCAACCAGC